>JANNPJ010000759.1:0-1619 GCA_031400005.1 Kineosporiaceae bacterium
CCGTCGTAGGGGCATGACAGAAGCGGAGTGCCCATGAAGACGGTGCGCGATGAAGAGTTCCGCAGCTACGTGCTGGACCGGCGTGGCAACCTGCTGCGCACGGCCACCTTGCTGACCGCGGGAGACCAGCACCTGGCCGAGGACCTGGTGCAGTCCACGCTCACCCAGCTCTACCTGGCCTGGCCGGCTTTCAAGAGAGCCGGCAACCCGAACGCCTACGCTCGCCGGGCGCTGGTCAACGCGCTGGTAGACGAAAAACGGCGACCTTGGCGACGCCGCGAGCACTCCACCCCGGAACTGCCCGAGCCCCCCTTGCCGGTGAGCGCCGGCAGTCCGGCGGTAGAGCAACTGAACCAGGCGCTGGGGCAACTGCCACCCCGAATGCGGGCGGCGCTGGTGCTGCGCTACTTCCATGATCTCAGCGTCGCGGAGACGGCCGAAGCCCTGGGCTGCACCCAAGGGACGGTCAAGTCCCAGACCGCGCGGGCCCTGGACCGGCTACGGCTGGTCCTGGGCCCTGAGGTGGTGGAGCCGGACGGCTCCGTGCACGACCTTCGCTCGACCCACTCATCGGCCGTCGTGCCGGTGACCTACCGCTGAGGACTGACCATGTCTGATCTGCGCACCATGATGTTGGAAGCAGCGGGCTCGCCGCCTGCCACCGACGCCCGGATCGCCGACGCCGACCTGACCCGAGCCCGCCTGGCCCGGCAGCGACTCCGCCGAGGCCGGTTCGCCGCCAGCTCCGGGATGATCGCCATCGCCGCTGTCGGCGCGTTCGCCATCGCTACGCCCGGCGCGCTGCCCGGCACCGGCACCACCCCCATCGTGACCGCCGCCGCCCCTGCGACGACCAAGGTGGAGGTGGTCAGTACGGCGCTGGTCTCCTACACCGGCGAGCAGCCGGCCGGGTACACCCTGGAGAAGGTGCCGACCGGCTGGAAGATCCTCAGCGCCGACGCCGGGACGCTGGTCCTGGCGCCCGAGGACTACACCGCGGACGAGCCTGGTGCCCCCGGCTCCCCCGGCGCCATCAGCTTCGAGGGCAAGATCGTTGTGATGCAGGAGGGCGCGTCGAGCTACCCGTCCGGAATCCGGATGGACAAGGTCACAGTGGGCGGCAAGCCCGGCGTGGTCGCGCATATGAAGGGCGGCGGTGACACCCGGACCCTCTTCGTCAAGCAGCCCTCCGGTGACTACCTCGCCATCCAGGTGTGGAGCGGGCTGGGCTGGAGCAACGATCAGATCGTCGAGTTCGGTGCCGGCGTGGGCATCACCGAGCACGCCACCGTCGGTCAGGGCTGATCTCTTCGAACGCCGGATGGTCCACTGACGGGCCATCCGGCTCGGCGGTTGGGTCGGCCAGGTCTCGAGCTCCTGCACGGTCGCTGGCGTCGTCCTAAAGAGACTGCGCGACGCGCTCTTTTGCAACGGGGCCGGACCATCTCGATTCCATCCGTGACGGTCTTGCCGTTAAACGGTGCTTCCTGACCGGTCCGGATAGGAGTTCTTCGCGTGCTCGATGATCCGCATCTGGGCAAGCCGCCACCTCACCACTCGCGCCGGCAATAGATATCGTCGCCACCCGAACCTGTACCGCAGGGCGATCCCGAACAATC
>JANNPJ010000822.1:0-14404 GCA_031400005.1 Kineosporiaceae bacterium
CCCGCGAACACCAGGTCACCGCCCGTCGCCAGGACCGACGCGCACATCGGGAGTTCGTTCCGCCAGCGCCATTTCTCGTCACCGTTGGCGTCGAACGCGCTGACGTATCCGACCGCTTCCTCGATGTCGACCTGAACGCCGGCGCCCCAGTACGGGATGCTCTCCTTGAACTCCCGGCGCCGGCGGGTAGCCGTGGCCCCGACGTCCTGAACCGGGACGTAGAAGAGCTCGGTCTTCGGGCTGTAGGCCGCGTGCGTCCATTCCTTGGCACCGGCCGGACCCGGGTAGAAGTGCACCGGGACGCCCTCTTCGTCGGGGTAGACCTTGGCCGTCACCTGACCGTCCCTGGTGATCGCGCCCCAGGTGATCCGGTCAACGAAAGGCGTGATCGAAACCCGTTCCCCGTCCGTGCGGTCGAGGACGAAGAAGTACCCATTCTTGTCGAAGTGCCCGAGCAGCTTGCGCCCGTCCTTCTCGAACAGGATGCACTCCGCGATGCTGTCGTAGTCCCACACGTCATGCGGGGTGCACTGGTAGTGCCAGCGGATCTGGCCGGCGTCGACGTCCACAGCGATGATGCTGTCCGTGTAGAGGTTGTCGCCCTCGCGGACGCCGCCGTCGAAGTCCGGTGCCGGGTTACCCGTGCCAACGTACAGCAGGTTCGTATCTGGGTCGAAAGTTCCTGTGAGCCAACAGTTTGCGCCACCGCGCGCCCAGGCCTCGCTGTCGGTAGGCCAGGTCTCGGAACCGGGTTCCCCTGGCTTTGGGACCGTGTAGCAGCGCCACTGATGTTCGCCGCTGTCGACGTCGAACGCGTCCAGGTGACCACGCACGCCGAACTCCCCACCGGAGCTCCCGACGATGACCATGTTCTTCACGACCAGCGGTGCGACCGTGGCGCTCTCCCCGGCCCGCACGTCGCCGTAGGTTTTGTCCCAGACCCGCTTGCCGGTCGTGGCGTCGAGCGCGAGCACGTGGGCATTCGCCGTGACGAAGAAGACCTTGCCCTTGGCCACGGCGACACCACGGTTCACGTTCCCGCAGCACAGCGACACGTCGTACGGGATTGCGTGCTTGTACCGCCAGATCTCCGTTCCCGTCTTCGCGTCGAGGGCCCAGACCCAGCCGTCCCAGCCGGAGAGGAACATGACGCCGTCAACGACGATCGGGGTGGCCTCGAACGAGTAGGTCGACGCACCCGCGATGATGCCGCTCGAGCCGGCCTGGAAGACCCAGGCGGGGCCGATCCGCTTGACGTTCTCCGTGTTGATCTGTTCCAGCGGGCTGAACCGCTGCCCGTTGTACGCGCCGTAGTAGGTGAGCCAGTTCTCCGGCTCCGATCTGGCCTCGAGAATGCGCTCGTAGGTGACGTTCTCCACCACCGGCGGCGCGACTTCGCCCCCGGCGACCTTGCCGCTCAACCGTGACTGGTCGATGGCCTCGCCCGCATCCACGTATTCGACGTCTGTCATTTCGGCTCCTTTCTCCGGTTACGGTCGGGGCTGGTCGGGGCGGTCGAGGCGGGCCTCCGGCGGAACATCCCCGAGCACGACGATCGCTCCGGTCAGTCCGCGGCCCTCATCGTTGCCGGTGGGTGAGCTGTACCAGTAGTAGCCGGGGCCGTCGAGGTTAAGGGTCGCCCGTCCGCGCGAATGGTTCACCAGCCAGATGAACTTTCGGTCACCGTTGCTCGGCAGCAGCGCGCAGTGCGTGTTCAGGTCGTCGTTGATCAGCTCGAGCTCGAGGTCACCCCCATGCGGCATAACCAGGATCGAGGGGTCCCAGCAGATCTCGTCGGGCCGGATCCGGACTGTCGCCGTCATCCGACCGTCGCCCTGCTCTGTCGCCTGCCCGATGTTCCCGGTGTTGAGCAACCGGCCCAGCGCCGCCTTGTTCTGGTGGTCCAACCCGAGCTGGTCCAGCAGGGTTTCTCGCTCCTGCAGGTTCGTCATCGACTCATCTCCTCTTCCAGATTCTCTACCCACGGTTTCGCATCAGTCGTTTCGCATCAGTAGCGATCACTGCGGTCGATGGCACGCGAAGACCCCCAAGCGCCGATGACCCAGCGGCGATGACCCAGCTCCGCTAGCGCGGAGTTTCGACGAGCCCCAGTACGGCATCAGGAAATCGCGATCTCCGCTGCCGGATATGCCAAATTGTCTATGACGTTGGACCTTACGCCGGGAACATGGCACCGACAAGGATGCCCGTAAAACCAGACCGACCGCACCGTTCGTCCGCCATCAGCTACCGTTCAGACCCGGTATGCCACCGCTACCCGAATCAGGACGGCACGCCCTAACCGCCGGCGTGATCCGACCGGCATGATCAGAATTCTTCGTACCGGCCGAGATTCATGACCTTGTCCCACACAGCGACAAAGTCGTGCACGAACTCCTCTCGGGCGTCGTCACTCGCGTAGACCTCCGCGACAGCCCGCAGCTCCGCGTTCGCACCGAAGATGAGATCGACGCGACTGGCCGTCCACCTGAGCTCGCCAGTGATGCGGTCGCGACCCTCGAAAACCTCGGCAGCTGAGCCGCTTCCGTCCACCGCCGACCAGTCGGTGCGCATATCGAGCAGGTTCACGAAGAAGTCGTTGGTCAGCTCTCCAGGTGTCGAAGTGAGGACGCCCAAGGAAGACTGGCCCGAGTTCGCGCCCAGCACCCGCAGACCGCCGACCAGGACGGTCATCTCGGGTGCGCTGAGGGTCAGCAGATTCGCTCGATCGACGAGCAGGTGCTCCGAGGGCCCCTGGGCGCGCGTCCCGCGGTAGTTGCGAAAACCATCCGCCACCGGCTCCAGCGCACTGAAGGACTCCACGTCGGTCCACTCCTGGGTGGCATCCGTGCGCCCCGGGGTGAACGGGACCTCGATGTCCTGGCCGGCGCTTCTGGCCGCCTGCTCGACGGCGGCGCACCCGCCGAGCACGACGAGATCGGCTAACGAAATCCGCGAGCCGCCAGGTCGCGAGGCGGCAAACGCCTCCTGGATTCCCGCCAGGGTGTGCAGGACGTGCGCCAGCGTGTCGGGATCGTTGACCTGCCAGCTCCGCTGCGGCTCCAGCCGGATGCGCGCCCCGTTCGCCCCACCGCGCTTGTCGCTACCGCGGAACGTGGCGGCCGACGCCCAGGCGGTGGCGACCAGCTGGGCGACAGACAGCCCGCTGGCCAGGATCCGGCTCTTGAGCTCGGCGACGTCCGCGGCGTTCACGAGCTCGTGATCCACGGCAGGAACGGGATCCTGCCAGAGCATCCTCTCGCAAGGAACCAGCGGTCCGAGGTAATGATGGATCGGGCCCAGATCGATGTGCGTGAGCTTGAACCAGACCCGGGCGAAGGCGTCCGCCAACTGGTCCGGGTGCGACAGGAAGCGCCGCGCGATCGGCTCGTAGACCGGGTCGAACCGGAGCGCGAGATCCGTCGTCAGGAAGGTCGGGGCATGAGTCTTGGCCGGGTCGTGGGCGTCCGGCACGGTGCCGGCACCGGCGCCGCCGCGCGGAACCCACTGCCACAGGCCGGCAGGGCTCAGTGCCACGTCCCATTCGTGAGCGAACAGGGTTTCGAGGAAGCTGTTGTCCCACGCCGTGGGCGTCGGCGTCCACGTTCCCTCCAGCCCACTGGTGATGGTGTCGGTGCCCTTGCCGGTGCCGTAGCTGTTGCGCCAGCCCAGTCCCTGCTCCTCGAGGCGAGCGCCCGCCGGTTCGCGATCGAGGTAGCGCTCCGGATCGGCCACACCGTGGGTCTTGCCGAAGGTGTGCCCACCCGTGATCAGCGCGACGGTCTCCTCGTCGTTCATTCCCATCCGCCGGAACGTCGCGCGGATGTCCCGGGCCGAGGTGACAGGATCCGGGACGGTGTTCGGACCCTCCGGGTTGACGTAGATCAGGCCCATCTGATCGGCGGCCAGGGGGTTCTCCAGATCCCGGACGCCGGTGTGACGCTCATCGCCGAGCCAGGTCCGCTCCGGACCCCAGTAGACGTCGTCGTCGGGCTCGAAGAGGTCCGCCCGCCCACCGGCGTAGCCGAAGGTGGTGAACCCCATCGTCGCCAGGGCGCGGTTCCCCGCGAAGACCATCAAATCGGCCCAGGAGATCCGGCGGCCGTACTTCTTCTTCACCGGCCAGAGCAATCGGCGCGCCTTGTCGAGGTTGCGGTTGTCCGGCCAGCTGTCCACCGGTGCGAAGCGCTGCAGCCCCGAGCTCGGACCGCCCCGGCCGTCGCCGGTGCGGTACGTCCCGGCGCAGTGCCACACCATCCGGACGATGAGCGGTCCGTAGTGGCCGAAGTCGGCCGGCCACCACTCCTGTGACGTCGTGAGCACGGTGTCGACGTCGGCCGCCAGGGCATCGAGATCGAGTGTCCGGAACGCCGCGGCGTAGTCGAAGTCGTCGCCCAACGGGTTGGCCGCCGGGTGCTGCTTGCGCAAGACTTTCAGGTCGAGCTGGTCCGGCCACCAGTCGTCATTGCTCGCGCGCGTGGTCGGGCGAGGGCGCCCTCGCGTGGCGGTCGAGGAGGTCGAGGCGGTCGGGACCGTCGAGGCCGTCGAGGCAGGGACGCCGAGGCCACCGCCTGCCGCCCCACCCTTCGTCGTGTCGCCGGCGGCGATGTGGCTGTCGGACACGGCAATCCTCTCGAGATTCTGCTCAGTTCAGATGTCCAGCGCGCGGCGCACGGCCGGCGCATTCCGGCGGGAGACCGGCACCATCGGGTCCGTCCCGGCGTCCATGACCAGGAAAAGCTCGCCCCCAGGACCGCGCTCGACCTCCCGGATGCGACTCAAATTGACCACGTACCGGCGGTGCACCCGGAGGAAACCGACGTCGGCCAGTTCGCCGCCGAGCCGGTCCAGGCTCGGCGATGCGGCGCGCAACCGGCCCTGATCAGTCGACAGCCACACGTCGTTCCCGTCCGACTCGGCAACGGAGACCTCGGACAGCCGCAGCAGCACCATTCGGTTCTCGCGCGTCGCGACCACCCGGCGCGGCCGTGCACTCTGCTGCGCAGGCCCTTCCACCGAAGCAGGCATCTGCGCCCCGTCGGGGGCGGAGTTGAACGAGACCAGGTTTCCGATCAAGTGGCCGGACAGGAAAACGGGACGGATGGTGATCGGGGTCGGCTCGTCGGCGAGATGCGTGAAGATCTGCGTCGAACCGACCCAGTCGGGGTTACGGGCCGCCTGGCTGCTGGCGTACTGGGCGGCCCCGATCAGCTCTGGCAGGCCGGGGTTCCAGCGCACCGTGGGGTCGAGCGCCGGGGTGGCGGCCGGCACGCCCATCAGCACGCTCGCCGTCTCATCCGCGATCACCACCTTGCCTGCGGTGTCCATCGCGGCGAGCGCCGTGGTGGACCGGGCCCTGGCCTGGGTGTACGCCGCGACCAGCTCAGCACCGCTGTTGCGCGCGCGCCGTCTCAGCAGGCACTGGGTCTTGCTGGCCGCGTTGGTCAGCCAGCTCCCCACGAACGGCGGCAACTGGACCCGCCAGCAGGAGATGTTCAGGACAGCAATCGGCTCCCGGCTCACCACGTCACGCACCGCGATACCCGCGCAGACCCATTGGTGGAACGCCTGGCACCAGTGCTCGGCTCCCCTGACCAGTACCGGGCCGTGCGCCTCCAGCGCCATACCCATGCCATTCGTGCCGGCTGCGGATTCGGACCAGCAGAACCAGGGAGCGAGGTTGGCCTCCGCGGCCCGGGCGAGCGTGGCCGGGTCGCCCCACTCGGTCAGGATCCGGCCGGTGGCATCGGTGATGGTGACGACACCACCGACGGCACCGACGTCGTGGGCGATGGAGGCGGCCCGGAACCCCAGTTCGGCGAACACCCCATCGTGTTCCGGTGTGTGGTCAATCTCCGCGATGGCGATCGGCGCCTCGGTCAGATGTGGGTCGACGCGGTACCGCTCTCGGCAGCGATGCCAGGAAATCGCCACCTCCGGGCGGACCCCCAGGACCTGGTCCTCGCCCTGCACAAACCGTTCCCAGGCCGCGTACACGGAGCCCCGGCCCGCGGGCGCCGCCAGGGGGTCGAACCGATGTCCATCCTTCATGGTGGAGAACCGCCTTTGGTTCATCGCCAACACCCGACGGCAGGCGTGCGGTCGCGCCGGTCGCCACCCCCACGGTGCCGGACCCGCCGCGGACTGGACACCGCGTCACGCGTGACCTGCTATGTCGCTCATTCTCGGCTATGTCACAGACCAACGCCCCCACTGTAGGTACCCAAATCGGACTCCGCTACCTCTGCTTCGGGATCATGGGGGTGCCATGGTGCGTCAGGTGCGGTCGCGATTCAGGAACCGGTCCATCCGGGTGAACTTCTCCTCGGTCTCGAACAGGACTGCCTGAGCAATGTTGTCGATCATGGGATGCGCCGAGCGCGGAGCCCTGAGGGTCGCCTTGGTGAGCCGCAGCGCCAGCGGAGCCGCCGTGAGTACCCGGTCGACCCAGGCGTCCGCGGTCGCGAGCAGGTCCACCGCATCCACAACCTCATTCGCCAAGCCGCGCGCTAGCGCCAGCTCAGCATCGATCGACCGACCAGCCAGCAGCACCTCCTTGGCCAGCGGTTCGCCCACCAGCTCTTGTAGCCGCCAGCAGGCTCCGGCTGCCGCCATGATCCCCAGCTGCGCCTCGGGGTTGGCGAATCTGGCGGTGGATGTGACGATTCGGAAGTCACAGGCATAGGCAAGCTCGGCTCCCCCGCCGATGGCAGCACCGGCCACCGCTGCGACGGTCGGCATCGGCAAGGCCGAGATCCGGTCGAAGATCGTACTGTTGATTCCGGCCAGCGCGTCCTCGGCTTTCCGGTCACGCAGCTGCGCGAGGTCGGCTCCGGCTGCGAAGATCTCGGTTCCGCCGGTGAGAATCATTGGCCGCGGACGACGTTCAAGCTCGGCGCAGATGGAGTGCAGACTGGCGACGAGTTCGGCGTCGATGGCGTTACGCACCTCGGGCCGGTGCAGGGTGACGATCATCCGGTCGGCGCGGTCCTCCAGCCGCAACCCGTAGAACGTCACCGACCGCCCGTCAGGTGTGGTGATCCGATCCGGGCCAGCCCGGCCACGGTGATCACTCGATGTTCGCCTTCGGTGGCCAGCAACGGTGGATCGGCCTTGTACAGGGCCGCCAGCTCGCTACGCTCCAGCCCCGCCTCCCGTGCCGCCTGGTGGGCTTCGAGTTTGTGCATCCGCCCGCCCTGCTCGCGGATCCGGATCAGCAGGGCCCGGCCCGGATCGCCGACCAGATCGACGGGCCCGACCTTGGCATCCGGCAGCGCGATCAGCGCCTCGAGCTGACGGATCACTCCCTGGAGTGTCTGCCGCCAGGCGGCCGCCGTCTCCTGCGGATCACCAGGCGCGCCACCGGATCCCTGCCAGGTGCGCTTGGGGAAACGGCGAAGGTATTCGCCTTCCAGCTCCAGCATCCGGGTCGTGTGCCGGGCGAACTGCTCGGCGCTGCCATGCAGGAACACCCAGTTCCGGGTGGCGTGCGCCTGGGTGCCCTGCTGCTCCAACTCCTCGTCACTGAGCTCCACGGCTGCCCTGCCGCGGATGTCGTCGTCATTCATCAGCGCCTCCTCGAACGTCGGGTTCGTCCATCCGGTGCAGGCCATGCCGATAGCGGTTGGCTTTTGCCAGGTCGATCAGGAGTAAGCCGTGGAGCATTCGGGCCTCCTAGAAGCCGGTGACCATTGGCGTGTCCACGCCGATGGCACCGGTTTTGTGCGACCCGCCGGGAGCCCCGAGCGGTGCCTCGCGGCCAGCCAGGATCTCGGTGAAGAATCGGCGGTTGTCCTCGACGAAGTCGGTGAACTCGGCCGGGACGCGACGGTCCTGAGTGATTGCCTCGACCGGGCAGACCGGTTCGCAGGCGCCACAGTCGATGCACTCCTTGGGATTCACGTACAGCTTGCGGTCACCCTCGTAGATGCAGTCGACCGGGCACTCCTCAATGCACGACTTGTCCATCACGTCGATGCACGCGGCCGCGATGACGTAGGGCATGTGATCTCCTTTGTGCGTCAGTCCGGCGACGAGGTTGTGGTGAGAGCAGGTACGGACGCTGGGTTGTCGGTTGAGTGCCCCGGGAAGAGCTGCGCGTCCGGATCGATGTGCACCGCCGCGTTGTTCACCGCGGTCGCCACCTCGCCGAAACCCACGGCGATCAGACGGATTTTGCCGTCGTAGTCGGTGATGTCGCCAGCGGCGTAGATGCCGTGCAGATTGGTCCGCATTGCGGAGTCGACGACCAGATGCCGATTGTCGTGCAGCGCCAGACCCCATTCCCGCAGTGGCCCGAGGTTGGCGGTGAACCCGAGTGCCGCAACCAGTTTCTGGCACGGCAACCAGTGCGGGTCCACACCCGCGACGCTGACCTCAACGCTCTCCAGTGCGCCGTTCCCGGCCGCCGAAATGACCTGCGCGTTGACGATGATCTCCACCGGGCGGGCCCGGAGCTGCTCCAAGGATCCCTGGTGCGCCCGAAACGCGGCCCGCCGGTGGACGACGGTGACCGATCGCGCGATCGGGTGCAGCATCAGCGCCCAGTCCACGGCGCTGTCCCCGCCGCCGACCACCACGACGTCCTTTCCGGCGTACTCGGCCGAGGACGGGACGAAGTACTCCAGGCCGCGGCCCAGGAACTGCTCCCCGGCCGGGAGCGGACGGGGAGCGAACGTGCCGATGCCCCCGGTGATCACGATCGCCCGGGTGGTGATCTGGGTGCCGGCACTGGTCCCGACCATGAGCAGGTCAGGCTGTCCCTCGCCGGGCGAGATCCGTTCCAGCCGCTGAGCCTCCTGGCCGAGCAGGTAGATCGGATGATAGGCAGCGGCCTGCTCGACCAGGTTGTTGATCAGGGCCCGGCCGGAGACGGCGGGGAACCCGGCGATGTCGAAGATCTGCTTCTCCGGGTACATGGCCGTGACCTGGCCGCCTACCTGGCTGAGCGAGTCGATCACCGCCGTCCGAAGGCCCCGGACGCCGGCGTAGTACGCACCGAACAGGCCGACCGGGCCGGCGCCAACAATCAGCACGTCGACATCAATGGAAACTGATGTGTCGATGAACGTCATTGGCTGACCACCGAGGTTTCCGGCGTGGTGGGGTTACGGTCGAGATCCGCTACCAATTCGCGCACCCGGAAGCGCTGCATCTTGCCGGTCGCAGTCTTCGGCAGATCGGTGACGAAGACGATGTGTCGAGGCCGCTTGAACGCGGCCAGGCCCGCGCGGCACCACCGGATCAGCTCGTCCTCGGTGGCGATACCGCGCAGGACGACCGCTGCCACCGGCTTGTCCAAGCCGTTCTCGTCGGGCAGCCCCACGACAGCAACCTCCGCCACCGCCTCGTGCTGCAGCAACCTGGTCTCGACCTCGCTGGGCGAGACCCAGATCCCGCCCGCCTTGAGCAGGTCGTTGCTGCGTCCGAGACAGGTGTAGAGGCCCTCGCTGGAGCGCACGTAGGTGTCTCCGGTACTGAGCCACTCACCCACGAAAACGGTGCGGCTCGCGTCGGTGCGACGCCAGTAACCCAACGCGATCGATTCGCCTCGCACGTACAGCGAGCCCGGCTCACCGGTCTCGACGAGTTTTCCCTCGGCGTCGCGCAGCTCGATCTCGTAGCCGGGGACCGGCCGCCCGGTGGTGCCGGGATGAATGTCCTCCGGAGCGTTGGACAGGAAAATATGCAACGCTTCGGTAGAGCCGATCCCGTCAATGATCGGGCATTCGAAGCGGTCAAGGAACCGCTGCTGCAGAGCGGCCGGAAGCGCCTCGCCGGCCGAAACACCGAGCCGGACCGAGCTGAAATCGCTGGTCGGCAGATCACTGGCCAGCAACGCGGCGTAGAACGTCGGGACACCGAAGAACAGGGTCGGCCGATCCGATCGGAGCCGCTCCCCGACCACGTCAGCCGTAGGCCGACGTGGCTCCAACACCGTGCTCGCCCCCACCGCGAGCGGAAAGAACATCGAGTTGCCGATGCCATAGGCGAAGAACAGTTTGGCGATCGAGAAGCAGACATCGTCCGGGCGGAGGCCGAGCACCTGGCTGCCGTAGGTCTCGCAGACATGCCGGATGTTCGCATGCCGGTGCATGGCCCCTTTGGGCGAGCCCGTGGTGCCCGAGGTGTAGAGCCACAGCGCCCACGAGTCGTCCGAGGTCGCGGCCGGCTCGCGCAGTTCCACCGGCTGCTGCTCGCCGAGGGCGACCAGTTCGGGCCACGTGCTCGAGCGCACCCCCTCCGGCGCCGTCATCGGCTCGTCGCCGTCGCAGATCAGGTAGCGAAGTTCGCCCGCACCGAGCACGGCCTGCTCGATCTGCGGCCGGTACGCAGCGCTGGCGACCACGACCACCGCGCCCGAATCGGCAATGATCTCACCGAGCTCCATGGTGTTGAGCATGGTCGAGACCGGGACGGCAACGAACCCGGCCGTGAATGCGCCCAGGATACCGGTGAACATCGGAACGTCGTCGTTGGTGATGAAGACGATCCGGTCGTCCCGCCGCAGCCCGAGGGCCCGCAGACCCGCCGCCACAACTCCGACTCGCCGTGAGAGTTCTTCGTAGGTAAGCCGTTCCGGACCGTGGACGGCAATCGCCGCACCACGGCCATCGAGCACATGGCGAGCAGTCAGCCAGGTACCGGCGTTGAATTTCCCTCCGGACATCGATTACACCCGCTTCAGGTCGTAGTCGCCCTTCTGGCCCGTTCCGTAGCGTCTCAGGGCACCTTCAGGTCCGGACGCGTTAGGCCGGATGAAGATCCAGTTCTGCCAGGCGGTAAGTCGGCCGAAGACCTTGGTCTCCAACGACTCCGGGCCGACAAACCGGTGGTTGGCTTCCATCCCGGTCAGAGCATCGGGTGAGAGAGCAGCCCGCTCCTCAAGCACGATCCGGATCTCGTCCTCGAAGTCGATGTCATCAAGTGCCATCGTCACCAGGCCGAGCTCGACGGCTGCGTCAGCATCCAAGGGCTTGCCAAGGCTGCCTCGGACTGCGTCAAGCTGGTCGTCGTGGCCCCAGAACCGCGAGTGCAGACGGGAGATACCGTTGCCCATCGGGAACAGCCCGTCGTTGGCCGGGCTCAATTGCAGGACCGCAGGCTCGGCGTCCGGGGCGACGTCCTGGTAGACGCCGATCAGCATGTACTGCCGGTCCGCCGCGAGCGCGAGTTCGACCAGCAGGCCGACGAAGGCGGTGCCCGGGTCGATCACCGCGATCAGGCTGCGACTGGTCACGTCGAGGCGCTTGAGTGTGCGCTTGTAGTACTGGATGACCTCGTTCACGAACCAGTCGCCGGACAGGTCGCGCAACTGCTGGTCGTACGCCAGCACGGCGGTTGGGTCACCGACAGCCCGGAAAACCCAGGTACCGAGATCGGTTTCGTTCGTGCGCAGGTGCAGAATCAGATCGTCGAGGGCACGGGTGATCGCCAGCGGCCAGTAGTCGACCCCCTGCGCGAGCACACCGGCCGCGTCGGCCGGGGGTGGCGCCGAAGGTCCCTCAACCGTGATGGCGACGCGCCGGGCGCTCCGGTCGATCGTCGCACTCAGGTAGGGGTAGCGGATACTGCTGTCGTCGTCGGTGCGCTGCAGTGGGGTCAGGTCGATGCCGGTGGCATCGACTGGCCGGGACGAGGTGGCTGCCGCGGCGCTGGCGCGGCGGCGGATCTCCTCCGCCCAGGCGTTGCGCGGGACGGTCGCGTCGATCAGCCCCCATTCGACGGCGGTGCTGCCGCGATAACCCTCGGACTTGGTGGCGAACATGTCGGCGCGGTCCTTGCGGACGTGCCGCTTGTCCACCACCCGGGTCAGGCCTCCGGTCCCGGGCAGGACGCCGAGCAGCGGCACCTCGGGCAGCGAGACGGTGGAGGCGCCGTCGTCCACCAGGACGATCTGGTCGCATGCGAGGGCGAGTTCATAGCCTCCGCCGGCCGCAGTGCCGTTGAGCGCGGCGATCCAGGTTTGCCCGGAGTGGGCGGTCGCATCCTCAATGCCGTTGCGCGTCTCGTTGGTGAACTTGCAGAAGTTGACCTTCCACGCATGCGTGGACTGCGCCAGCATCCGAATGTTGGCTCCGGCACAGAACATCCGTTCCAAGCCGCCGGTCAGCACCACGGACCGGACTGCCGGGTGCTCGAACCGCAACCGCTGCACCAGGTCGTACAGCTCGATGTCGACGCCGAGGTCATAGGAGTTCATCTTGAGCTCGTACCCGGGGACCAGTCCGCCGTCTTCCTTGACCGCGAGGGTCGCGGTGGCGATCTCGCCGGCCACGTCCAATCGCCAGTGCCGGTACTGCTCAGGGGATGTCACAAAGCTGACCGCCGCTGCTGCGTTCGGGGTGGGGGCGAGCTTCTCACTGACGGTCATGGCTCACTCCGTTGTGGCGAGGGCGATCCTGGCGACTTTGATAGTCGACGATATTGAATCAATGCGTCAAGTCTTTGTAGCATTTAATCGCCGAAGGTCGCCCAACGGTACGACACAGCACCAGGTGACCCGGTCGACGTCGCGTCGGGGCTCTCCGGACCTGCCGGTCCTGTGACACTCTGGGCCACCCGATCTGTTGAACGATCCCAACGAAATGCCGACAACTCCGAGGTGAGACGTGGAGACGAGCGAGACCGGCCGGCAGCGCGAGAGCACTGCGCCCAGCGCACGATCGATCCTGCTCACCCTGCTGGGCGAGTTCGTCCACCCCCGAGGGGGCGAGGTCTGGACCGGCACCTTGGTCGATGCGATGGCCGCACTCGGGATCGAAGCCAAGGCCGCCCGTCAGGCGCTGGCCCGCACGGCCGCCGAAGGGCTGCTGACGTCCACCCGACACGGACGACGGGTGCGCTGGCAGCTCACCGAGGCCGGAAGCGCGCTGATGACCGAGGGTACGGAGCGGATCTACGGCTTCATGCGCGACACGCACGAGTGGGACGGCCGATGGTTGGTGATCACCATCGGTGTGCCGGAGAGCCAACGGCAACTGCGGCACCGGCTGCGAACCCGATTGACGTGGCTGGGTCTCGGCTCGCCGTCCCCGGGCTTGTGGATCGTCCCGGACACCGGCAAGGAGGACGCCGTCCGTGCGGTGATCGACGAACTCGACCTCGCCGGACATGCTTTTGCCTGGACCGGGGTCTCCGCCGGGATCGGCGACGCAGCAAAGCTGCTGAAGGCCGCCTGGGACCTGGACGATGTGGAGAAGCGCTATCTGGCCTTCATCAATCAGCTCGACACGGTGAAAGCCGGGTCCGATCAGGAGGCGTTCGTCAACCAGGTCCAGCTGATTCAGGACTGGCGGCATTTTCCCTTCCTCGATCCCGAGCTCCCGGTCGAACTCCTTGACCACGACTGGCCCGGGCCGCGGGCGGCGGCGGCCTTCCACGACCGCCGCAACCGTTGGCACCGGCGCGCCCAGGAGTTCTGGAACCACATGGATGACGAGGCCGCCGCCCGCAACTGACTGACCCGGTGAGACCCGGTCAGGCCGGTCAGGCTAGGCCTTCGTCAGCCAGATGAACGTAGTCGAACTCGACCGGCTGCTCGTTGATCCCCGATTGCGGCGGAGTGATCCAGCCGGCGAACTTGCCGTATTCGTACTCCGGCACCATCAGTGCGGCGACGGCCCGGCGGTCCTCCTCGCTGGGCAGCCAGCCATCCACCGTCGCCGCCCAGGCGTCGTCGTCCAGCACCTCGCCGGTCGGGCTGACGTGGTGCCCGGCATAGACGCCGACCCGGCGGTTGAAACCCTCATGCGGCAGGATCAGTCGCTCCGACAGGCCAGCGTCCTCCAGCGCCTGGTTCCAGCGGCGGACGCCGTTCGCGCAGTCTGCGACGTACTCGTCCCGCAGGTCGAGGTTGAGCGCGCTGAGCATTGGCACCGTCTTGGTCCGGATCTGGCCGTCCTCGACGTAGTTCATCTCCCTGGTGTCGTCCAGGAGCACGTGGTCGTCTTTGCGCCGGGTCTCCAGCCAGCGCCCCTTGACTCCGGAGGAGTAGTAATTGCCGGCGTTTGTCGACTGCTCCGAACCGAACAAATCCATGGAGACCGAAAACTGAAAGTTCAGGTACTTCTGGATCACGTCAAGCGGAATCGCCCCGTGCTCGAACGTGTCGCTGGTGCCGTGCTCGTTCATCACCTCGGCGGTGCGCTCGACCACCCGCTGCACGCCGGTCGTGCCGACGAACATGTGGTGGGCCTCCTCTTTGAGCATGAACTCGCACGTGCGAGCCAGCGGGTCAAAGGCCGACTCCTTCAGCGTGCCGAGCTGATACTTGCCGTCCCGGTCGGTGAAGTAGGTGAACATGAAGAACTGCAGCCAGTCGGTGGTCGCCTCGTTGAAGGCACCGAGAATGCGGGGGGCATCGAGATCACCCGAGTTGCGCTTGAGCAGTTGCTCGGCTTCC
>JANNPJ010000495.1:0-2401 GCA_031400005.1 Kineosporiaceae bacterium
GCGGTCCCGGTCCAGGCCTCGCTCTTGCTGCTGCCGCTGATCGCTCTGAGCGGGCTGCGCTGGCGGGACCATCTGATCTGGGCCTCGACGGAATTAGTCTATTTCGTTGGCATTTGGCTCTATATCGCCGGAGAGACCACCCCGAGCCGAGGCCTGCCCGCTCTCTTCTACCTGTTCCTGCTCGCGGCCCGGTTGGCCGGGATCGGCTGGGTCGGGGTGCAAGGGGTGTTGGTCTTCCGCTCGCCGCCGCCTGATCCGGCTGGTTCTCACCTGGCTGGTTCTCACCTGGCTGTGGATAAACCCCATCCTGACCAGCCGCCTGTGGACAGATTTCTTCCAGCTAGCCGACAAAGGTAGGCTGCTCGACGATCGAGTCGCTTCCATGCCCCCAACTCGCGGGGTACGGCGTCTCGGACGACGCAACAACCCTCCTGTCACGGAGAGACCGTGACCGCTAAGTCCAAAGGAGGTGGGTTTCCGCATGCGTCACTACGAACTGATGGTCATCCTCGATCCCGAACTCGAGGAGCGCACCGTCGCCCCGTCGCTCGACAAGTTCCTGAACGTCATCCGCAAGGGTGGCGGCAGCGTCGAGAAGGTCGACATCTGGGGACGGCGTCGCCTGGCCTATGAAATCAATAAGAAGACCGAAGGCATCTACGCGCTGGTGGACATGAACACCGAGCCCGCCGATGCCAAGGAGTTGGACCGTCAGCTCAACCTCAACGAGTCGGTGCTGCGCACCAAGCTGATCCGGCCCGTGATCCGCCCCGTTCGTCCCGCGAAGTAATCCCGGCGTCACCACCCCACCAGCGCCAGAACTGGAGAGGCCCGCATGGCCGGCGACACCCTGCTCACGCTCATCGGCAACCTCACCGCCGATCCCGAACTGCGGTTTACGCCGTCCGGGGCTGCGGTGGCCAACTTCACCGTTGCGTCGACTCCCCGCGCGTTCGATCGTCAGTCGAACGAGTGGAAGGACGGCGAAACGCTGTTCATGCGCTGCTCGGTTTGGCGCGACGCGGCCGAGAACGTGGCCGAATCGCTCCAGCGGGGCTCCCGAGTGATCGTCACCGGGCGGCTGAAGAGCCGCACGTGGGACACGAAGGAAGGCGAAAAGCGCACCGTCATGGAGCTCGAGGTCGATGAGCTCGGTCCGTCCCTGCGATACGCCACGGCGAAGGTCAACAAGACCCAACGCGGCGGTGGCGGTGGCGGCGGAGGTGGCGGCGGCGGAGGTGGCTACGGCGGCGGAGGCAACTCTGGCGGCGGTGGCAACTCCGGTGGCGGCGGTGGCGGTTACTCCGGTGGTGGCGGTAATTCCGGTGGCGGTGGGGGCTCGTCCAGTCAGTCGGACGACCCGTGGGCGACCGGTCCTTCCGGAGGTTTCGGCGGCAGCCAGGAAGAGCCGCCTTTCTGATCCAGTTCTATCCATCCCGCATCCATTCAGCCGAGCTCAAACTGAGTTGATGTCGGGCTCCGCGATTAAGGAGCACCACGATGGCCAAGCCACCCGTGCGCAAGCCGAAGAAGAAGCAGAACCCACTCAAGGCCGCCAAGATCACGGTGGTCGACTACAAGGACACCGCCCTGCTGCGGAAGTTCATCTCCGATCGCGGCAAGATCCGCGCTCGCCGGGTAACCGGTGTGACCGTTCAGCAGCAGCGCGACATCGCGAAGGCTGTCAAGAACGCTCGCGAGATGGCTCTGCTGCCCTACTCCAGCTCTGCACGCTGAGAAAGGGGTAGACGAGATGAAGCTCATCCTCACCCAGGAGGTCACCGGGCTGGGTACGCCCGGTGACGTCGTCGAGGTCAAGGACGGTTACGGCCGTAACTACCTGGTTCCGCGCGGTCTTGCGACCGGGTGGACCAAAGGCGGCGAGAAGCAGGTGTCCTCGATCCGTAAGGCTCGGGAGAGCCGCGAGATCCAGACCCTCGAAGAGGCGCAGCGGATCCGGCAGTCGCTGGAAGCCAAGCCGGTGCGGCTTGCCGTGCGCGCTGGTGCCTCGGGCCGGCTGTTCGGCGCGATCACGCCGTCCGACGTGGCTGAGGCCATCGTCGCGGCCGGCGGGGTTCAGGTCGACCGTCGCAAGGTGGAGCTGACCCAGCCGATCAAGACGCTGGGCGACTACACCGCGCACGTCCGCCTGCACGCCGACGTCTCCGCCAAGGTGACCCTGAAGGTCGTCGCCGACGCCTGAGCTCCGGCTCTCGCTCGGTAGTCCTTCGAAACGGCTCCGACACCCAGTTCACCCCTCATGGTGAGCCGGGCGTCGGAGCCGTTCGCGTACCCGCCCACCGAGCGTACCGTTGCAGATGAGTTCTGATTAGCAATGCTCATGCCGCGCTCTCACCTTGCGGTGGGAGGGTCCCGGTCTGACCCGCGGGTGCGGTGCCGG
>JANNPJ010000496.1:0-9980 GCA_031400005.1 Kineosporiaceae bacterium
TGAAGATCTCCGCCAGCTGCTCGGCCATCGCCACGGTGACGGTGCCGTTGCTGGCCACCACGCCGCCATAGGCCGAAATTGGGTCACAGGCGTGCGCCTTGCGGTGTGCATCGGCAATCGGGTCGGCCCCGGACCCGACCGCGATCCCGCACGGGTTGTTGTGCTTGACGATCGCGACGCTGGGGCCGGAGTGGTCGTGCGCGGCCCGCCAGGCGGCGTCCGTGTCGACGTAGTTGTTGTACGACATCTCCTTACCGTGCAGCTGTTCGGCGTGCGCCAGGCCCGGCCGGTGGTGCCGGTAGAGCGCCGCCCGCTGGTGCGGGTTCTCGCCGTACCGCAGGACCGCGGACCGGTCCCAGGTGCCGCCCACCCAGGTCGGAAAGGCGGTGCCATCCGTCGGCGGGGCCACCACGCTGCCCAGGTAGGAGGCGACCGCGACGTCGTAGCTGGCGGTGTGCGAGAACGCCTCGACGGCCAGCCGACGCCGCTGTTGCAGGGTGAAACCACCGGCAGTGACGGCGTCCAGCACCTCGTCATAACGGGCCGGATCGATCACCACGGCAACGCTCGGGTGGTTCTTCGCCGCCGCCCGGACCATCGTCGGCCCACCGATGTCGATCTGCTCAATGCACTCGTCCGGGCTGGCTCCGGAGGCCACGGTGTCCAGGAACGGGTACAGGTTGACGACCACCAGGTCGAACGGCTCGATCCCAAGTTCCTCGAGCTGGCGGACGTGATCGGGCAGCCGCCGGTCGGCCAGCACCCCGGCATGCACGTTCGGGTGCAGCGTCTTGACCCGACCGTCCAGGCACTCGGGGAAGCCAGTGAGCTCCTCGACCGGCGTGACCGCAATCCCGGCAGCGGAGATCCGGCCGGCGGTGGAACCGGTAGAGACCAGGACTACCCCGGCCGCGTGCAGACCGCGGGCCAGGTCTTCCAGCCCGGTCTCGTCGTACACCGAGATCAGGGCCCGGCGGACGGCGATCCGACCGGCATCGGCCGAGGAACCGGCGGCGGAGGTGACATCGGGGCTGCTGGCGTCTGAACTCACAGGCCCGACGATATCTCAGCGCAGCGCGACCTTTCTGCCGTCCACCTGCCAGCCGTTTCGGGTCATCCGGCCCACCACCTCGACGAGCAGTTCCCGTTCGACCACCTTGATCCGCTCGTGCAAGGTGCTCTCGTCGTCCTCGTCCAGGACGTCGATGGCACGCTGAGCGATGATCGGCCCGGTGTCGGTACCGGCGTCCACCAGGATCACCGAGCACCCGGTGACCTTGACGCCATGCGCCAAGGCGTCCCGGACGCCGTGTGCCCCGGGAAAGGCCGGCAGCAACGCCGGGTGTGTGTTGACGATCCGGCCCCCGTACCGAGCCAGTAGCGGCTCACCGAGGATCCGCATGAATCCGGCCAGGACGACGAGATCCGGGTGGAACGCGTCCATGGCCCGGGCCAGCGCATTGTCCCATTCACTCCGGTTGGGGAACTCCGCGAAGTTCACCACCGCGGTCGGCACACCGGCCGCGCGGGCCCGGTCCAGACCGACGGCATCGGCACGATCGGACAGGACGGCGCTGACCGTGAAGCCGGATCCGTGGTCGAGCAAGGCCTGCAAAAGCGTCCCGCTCCCGGAGACAAGGACGGCGATCCGCGGCGTGCCGCCGATTTCTGGGGGGGCCGGGGTGGGTTCCTGCGTCACGATCGGAGACGATAGTCAGTTAACCGGGCCAGCCCGGCATCCGAGCGGATCCCGATCGTTGGTCGGGGTTGCTGCAGCGCCCTATCGAGGAACCGTGCCCACCATCCCGAACCCGAAGAACCACCCGCATCCCCAGCCGGGCCAGTGGCCCGCCGACGGCCCGCACACCGCTCGGCCGACCGCCGAGCGAGTGCGCGAACAGTTGCGACTGTTCCTGATCCTGCTGGTGGGTCTGATCATCGTCACCCAGCTACCGCTCCCGTTCCGGCTCGGCGGCTTCGCGCTGGCCCTGGCCATCGGCTGGGTCGGGATTCAGTTACTGATCTCCATGATGGCGCTGAGCCGGGCGGGGACGTCGGTCCGGGGCTGGCTGGCGGTGATCATCGGCCTCGGCCTGGCCGGGGTGCTGACGCTGGTCCTGGGCTTCCAGGCGGTCCTCTACCCGATGACGGTCGAGCACGAGCGCTGCCTGTCCGAGGCGAACACCCTGCAAGCCAAGGAGACCTGCAACCGCCTGTACCAGGAGCGACTGGAGAAGATCACCCGCGACCTGCGAACCCGCCCCACTCCCTGAGCCGGAGGGAAACTACTGTCTGAGCAAGTCTTGCCAGTCTGAGCCGGACCCGGACGGCCCGGACGGCGGGGACTGCGCGGGCCGGGGAGACGGGGACAGGTAGCGGACGGCGAGGCCGAAACCCACGACCACCAGCGCCCCGGCGCCCACTTCGGCCACCGTCACCAGCCCCAGTTGCCAGGGGGTGGGGCCGAGCTGCGCGAGCCGCCCCGGCCCAGCCGGCCCCCCGGAGAGCCAGCCCAGCACCATCCAGCCGACGCCGGCCAGCACAGCAGTCAGGCAGGCCTGCCGGAGCAGCCACCCTGGCGTGTCGAGCGAACCGGACGAGCCCTCCACCGGCACCGATCGGAGCAGGCACCAGCCGGCCACCGCCCCGGCAAGCACCGGCAGGGCCAGAACGGCCCAGGCCCAGCTGGGTCCGTCACCGGGTGTCGGTAGCGCACCGAGTACCGGAATCGCCGGTAGTGCCCCGAGTTCGGTGTGTCCGGGAAACACCGCGGTCCCGGTGCCGACGACGAAGCCTGGCCCGCTGGCCCAGGCAGCGCTCCAGGTGACCAGGTTCGGCAGCAGCACCAACTGGCCGAGTGTCAGCACCACGCCGCCGACCACCCCGGGTTCCAGGGCCTGATGCAGCAGCAGTACCCGGTCCCAGCCGGCCACCACGGCCACCACGAAAAGCACGAAGGCGCCGCCGAACTGGACAGCGAAGGCGAACGCCACCGGACGCAGGCAGCGCCGGAGCGCCATCGGCAAGCGCAGCCGACCGATGGCTCGGCGCACCCCCGGCAGGAACCCACCGGCGACCCAGGCAGACGCCCCGCAGACCGCCCCCACCGCGCAGATCACCGTGGCGCCGAAGAAGGCCTGCGGGACCAGCGGCCGGATCGTCCCGGTGGTCGCCACCACCCCGATCAGGGTGACCAGGGCGGCGTAACTGAGCACCAGGGCGATCAGCGCCCGAGGCGCCGGTGCGACCGGGCGTCGGCGCCCGACCCCGGACCGGACCGCCTCGGCGTTCGGATCAAGGTTGCGAGCCAGTCGCACGCCGGCAAACCAGCAACTGACCAAGGGGATCAGGGTCAGGCCGAGCGGGGTGAGGCCCACGTGCCCGCCGGGGATGACGATCCCGCAGCGGTGTGCCAGCAGCCACGCGGCGACCCCGACCTGCAGTACCCGGCCCCAGGGCGCCTGACTGTACGAGGCGGTGGCCCAGGCCAGCACCACGGGCACCAGGATTATCACCAGTGACGCCGTCGCGGCCTGCACGGCCGTCTTGACTCCGGCCGCCAGTTGGGCGCGGCCCGGGCCGGGCCCAAAGCCGCGGCCGGCCGGGGCAGGCCTTCGCCCGGGGGCGGGAATCCTGCCGGTTCGGTCGGTAACAGTACTCATTGCGCACCATCGTCACCCGTACCGCGCGCGCGGCGTGGGAGGCTCGCAGAGCGGAAGTGAATACGCTGCCCGGACAGCCACAGCTGAGCCACAGCTGAACCACAGCACCCGCCCGCCCGCCCGTCACACCCAAGGAGACCCATGGAGCCCGTCGATCAGCCAGCTGGCTTGAGTCCGAGCCGTGGCCAACTGGTGGCGCTTTTCGGTGGTCTCGTCGTCCTGGGTCTGCTGCTCGGCATCGGCGCGCGGGAGTTGACGTCGTCCGGTGACGGCTCGGGGCTGAACGGCGCCTCACCGACGTCGTCACCGACGGGAACCGCGGATCCGGCGTCCGTTCAGTCGGAGGACGACGCCCAGGAGGTAGCGGTCGAAACCACCTCGACGCCGGCCACCGGGCCGCCGGACTATGACGCGATCCCGGAGGACGCGACGTCGGAGGACGGGTTGGACTTCGGCTTCCTGACCAGAGTCGTCAGCAAGGACGGCACGGTGACCCTGCGGTTCGACCGGGCGTCGTTCTACACCGGTGACGAGGCGAAGCGGCGAAACAACGGCAAGGTCCCGGACAACGACTACCTGATCGAGAACACCAACCCGACGCAGCGCTCCTTCGTGCTCGACCCCCAGGCCTCGATCATTGCCGCGAACCGGTTGCAGAACACGCCGTCCGGCGAGGTCGGCAGGCAGCCGCTGACCGTTGCCGAGTTCGTCAAGAACTCCACCCGGGTACTGACCGGCACCACCAAGGATCTTCCGGTCTGGCTGCGGCACACCGACGGGCTCGACGGAGACGTCACCGCCGTGGCCGAGCAGTACCTGCCCTGAAAAGGCCCCTGAACGATCATGCACGGTTGCTCGCTTCGCACGGCGGGGTAGCGGGCAACCGTGCATGATCGCGGGTTAAGGCGAGGGAGAACTACAGCGCGGAGATGATCTCCCGCATCAGTTGCGCGGTCTCGCTCGGCGTCTTGCCGACCTTGACCCCAGCGGCCTCCAGCGCTTCCTGCTTAGCCTGCGCCGTCCCGGAGGAGCCGGAAACGATGGCGCCGGCGTGGCCCATCGTCTTGCCCTCCGGAGCGGTGAAGCCGGCGACGTAGCCGACGACCGGCTTCGTCACGTGCTCCTTGATGTATGCCGCGGCCCGCTCCTCGGCGTCCCCACCGATCTCGCCGATCATCACGATCGCCTTGGTGTCGGGGTCTGCCTCGAACGCGGCGAGCGCGTCGATGTGGGTGGTGCCGATCACCGGGTCGCCACCGATCCCGACCGCGGACGAGAAGCCGATATCCCGCAGTTCGTACAGCATCTGGTAGGTCAGCGTGCCGGACTTGCTGACCAGCCCGATCGGTCCGCTGCTGGTGATGCTGGCCGGGATGATGCCGACGTTCGACTTCCCGGGCGAGATCAGGCCGGGGCAGTTCGGCCCGACCAGCCGGGTCGTGCCGGAGTTCAGCGCGTACTGGTAGAAGTCCGCGCTGTCGTGCACAGGCACGCCCTCGGTGATCACCACGGCGAGCGGGATCTTGGCCTCAACCGCCTCGTAGACCGCACCCTTGGTGAACTTGGCCGGAACGAAGATCACCGTGACGTCGGCGCCGGTGGCGTCGACCGCCTCGGTGACCGAGCCGAAGACCGGGATCTTGACGCCGTCCTCGAACTCGACGGACTGACCGCCCTTGCCGGGGGTCACCCCGCCGACGATCTTGGTGCCGGACTTCAGCATCAGCTGGGTGTGCTTGCGGCCTTCGGAGCCGGTCATCCCCTGGACGATGACGCGGCTGGAGTCGGAAATGAAAATCGCCATGTCAGGCCCCCTGGGCTGCGAGCTCGGCAGCGCGGCTGGCCGCGCCGTCCATCGTGTCCACCTGTTCGAGGCCGGGAAGGGCCGCGTCGGTGAGGATCTGCCGAGCAAGCTCGGCGTTGTTGCCGTCCAGCCGAACCACGAGCGGCCGGGAGACCGCCTCGCCGCGAGCCTCGAGCAGCGCGAAGGCCTGGACGATTCCGTTGGCCACCGCGTCACACGCGGTGATGCCGCCGAAGACGTTCACGAACACGCTCTTCACTTGCGAGTCGGAAAGGATGATCTCCAGCCCGTTGGCCATCACTTCGGCGCTGGCGCCACCGCCGATGTCCAGGAAGTTGGCCGGTTTCGTCCCACCGAATGCCTCGCCGGCGTAGGCGACGACGTCCAGGGTGCTCATTACCAGGCCGGCACCGTTACCGATGATGCCCACCTGGCCGTCGAGCTTGACGTAGTTCAGGTTCTTCGCCTTGGCCGCAGCCTCGAGCGGGTCGGCCGCGGATTCATCCACCAGCGCCTCGTGGCCGGGATGACGGAAGCTGGCGTTCTCGTCCAGCGAGACCTTGCCGTCGAGCGCGATGATCTGCCCGGCACCGGTTTTGACCAGCGGGTTGACCTCGACCAGCGTGGCGTCCTCGGAAACGAAGACGGTCCACAGCTTCTTGATCACGTCGATGATCTGCGCCTTGACGTCGTCCGCAAAACCAGCCGCTTCGACGATCTCGGCGGCCTTCGCGTCGTCAATCCCGGTGAGCGCGTCGATCGGGATCTTCGCCAGCGCCTCGGGACGCTCGACCGCCAGTTCCTCGATCTCCATGCCACCCTCGCGGGAGGCCATCGCCAGATACGTCCGGTTGGCCCGGTCGAGCAACACAGAGAAGTAGTACTCCTCCGCGATGTCCGCGCCTTCGGTGATCATGACTCGGTTGACCGGCAGGTCTTTGATCACCAGGTCGAGGATGTCCTTGGCCCTCTCCCCTGCTTCTTCGGGCGTCTTGGCCAGCTTGACGCCGCCGGCTTTGCCCCGGCCACCGGCCTTGACCTGGGCTTTGACCACGACGATCGAGCCGCCGATGGTTCGGGCAGCCTCAACCGCCTGCTCCGGGGTGTCGGCGACGGCGGCCTTGAGTACGGGCACACCGTGAGCCTCGAAAAGATCGCGCGCCTGATATTCGAACAGATCCACGGATGGGTCCTCAACGACGGGGACGGGTTTTACTCGAGCCTAGTCCGGACAGGACGCCGCCCCGACCGGGATCACCGTGCCGCGCGTCACGTCGAGATCAAATCGGTACAACCGGCACACTAAGCCTGGTGATCGACAAAGGCGACAAGCGCTGGCTGCTGCTCGCCGTCGTCCTCGGATACGCCGTCCTGGCGCTGGCGATGACCGATTTACACCGGGGTCTGGCCTATGACGAAGCGATCTATCTCTCCCAGGTGTACCCCGGCCCGGCGTTGCCGTTCACCGCTCCTCGGGCCCGGGGGTTGCCGCTGGTCCTGACCCCGCTCGGCTGGATCGATGCCCCGGTTCCGGTCGTCCGCGGGTACCTGCTCGCGCTCGAAGCCGGACTGATGTACGTCGGTTTCAACGCCTGGCTGCCGGTGCTGCGCGGCCGGGCGGTGATTGCGGCCGCCGTCTTCGGGGTCGGCTGGCTGCCGCTCTTCTACAGCACCGAGGTCTTCCCGAACCTGCCGGTGGCGTTCGGCGCCGTGGCCGCCACCGGATACCTGGCCCGGTATCTGAGCGGCAGTTCGGGTCGGACGGCGCTGCTGGCCTGCTCGATCGCCGTGGCGTTGGTGGCGTTGATCCGGCCGACAGAGGCGATCTTCATCACTGCCGGGCTGTGCGTCGTCGCGGCGATCCGGCCACCTGGGTCGAAACTGCCGGGGCGGGAACTGCTGGTGCGGTGGGCGGCGCTGATCCTCGGCCTGGCCGTCGGCTGCCTGCCGTGGGTGGTCGAGGCACGGCTGCGGTTCGGCGGCCCACTGGAGCGGGTACGGGCTGCGTCCCGAAACATCGGTGCCGGATTCCACCCGGACAACGTTCGCCAGCAACTCAGCTTCACCGACGGCCCGGCGTCCGGGTCCGTGCGGGAGGGCATTCCGTGGCTCGGCGCCCTGTGGTGGTTGTTGATCATCGTGGCTGCCGCCGTCCTGACGGTTCGGCTGCTGATCGGCCGGGCGGACCGATTTCAGCAGGCCGGAGCGGTGGCCGCCGTGGTCGGGGTGGTGACGGCGGCCCAGTACCTGTTCTTGACCCAGGTCCAGGAAGCCCGATTCCTGCTCCCGGCCTACGCAAACCTCGCCGTGGCCCTGGTCGCGGCCGTCCCGAGGAGGGGTGGGCGGCTGGTCTCGGTTCTGACGGCGGTGACGTCCCTGACGATCTTCGCCGGGTTCGCCGGCTGGCAGATCGGTGCTGCCCGCCGGGTCGAGGCTCAGCAGGTCGAGGCCCGTCATTTGGCGGAGAGACTGACGGACGTCGTCCGACTGCAGGTTGTACCCCCGTGCGTGGTGGCCGGGGAGGTGGCCTTCCCGGTGATCGCGTTCGAGGCCGGCTGCCGAGGTGCGCCCTTCCGCCCGGACAGCCCGGACATCACCGTCCAGGTCGGATCCGACCGTTCCGCGATGCCCCTGGTCTACGTGCTGACCAGCACTGATCCGGCTCGAACCGGCGTCCATCCGGTACCTGGCACAGTGCGCGCACTGGCGGCGGACGGCGTACCCGGTTGGTGGCTGTTCATCGCTAGGCCGAACGAGGTAGTGCGGACTTTGTGATGTAACTATGAAGTAACGTTTGTATTGATCGAGACCCATAACGGATCAGTGTTGAGGATCACATCTTTTGTGATTGGACCTCCGCCGTAGAGCGGCGATCGGTTTTTTGGGCCACCATGTCGGTCTTGGTCCTCGATTCCGCTCACCGGAGTCCCGTTGTGGATCTCGCAGGAAGGCCGCCCTGGACCGTGGCGCGTTGGTAAGGCAGAAGGAGCACTCGTGGCGATGGAGCCTGCTGGTGGGATGTCTGAACCCGTAGCGACGCCCCGACCTGCCCTCAGGCCGGGGCTACCGAACGGCCTGCGGCCAGGGCTACCGAGTGTCCTGCGGCCAGCCAAGCTTCGGAATGGCACACGCAATCTGGCGGTCCGGCTGACCCGCGACCTCCGCGCCCTGGCCACCCCTAGCGGGGTCCGCGGTGCCGTGGTGGAGACCGCCTGGGTGGCGGCCCACGTGGCGCTCTACCCGCTGGGCGTGCTGCGCGAACGGACCGCTGACGTCGGACGCTACGGCTATCAGGACCTCACCCCGCGCCAGCGCAGCCTCGTGGTCACCAACGTGGAGGCGGCAAGTACGCCGATCCTGCTACTCCACGGCATGATCGACAACCGGATGATCTTCACCGTACTGACCCGGCGGTTGCGAGCGCACGGCTTCGAGCGGGTCGTGACGCTGAACTACTCCCCGGTGACGAACGACATCCGGGCCGCCGCCGAAGGCCTGGCCGCCCAGGTGGAGGCCCTGGTCGCGCGCACCGGCTACGAGCGGATCCACGTTGTCGGGCACAGCCTGGGCGGCTTGATCGCCCGCTACTACGTGCAGCGACTCGGCGGTGACAGCCGGGTGCACACACTTGTCACGCTAGGCACGCCGCATCACGGAACGCTTGCCGCCCATCTGGTGCCATTCCAGCTCTGCCGACAGTTGCGCCCGTCCAGCGACCTGTACGCCGAACTGGACGAACCGGCCGCCGGATGTCGTACCCGGTTCGTCGCCTTCTGGTCCGACCTCGACCAGTTGGTCGTGCCGCACGACAACGCCCGGCTCCGCCACCCCGACCTGACCATCGACAATGAGCAGGTACGCGGCGTCGGGCACATGTCGTTGCCGATCGACGCGGCGATCGTGCAGAAGGTGGCCCAGGTGCTTGGGGAGCTGAACAGCGACGGCAGTTCGCTGTCGGCAGGCGTCATCCCGCTGCGCCCGAGCTGAGCAGGCCGGGACAGGGCTGGACGCAGGACAAGGCGCGGGACAAGGCTGACGCACCGCTCACCGCTACAGCCGCCTGTTCGACGTGGGAGCCTGGGGTGTGCCCTTGACCCGTCGGCTCCACCCTTTTCCTGGTTCCGGTCTCGCTCTTGTCCTCGCCGCTCTCCTCGCTGGCACCGGGTGCAGCGCGAGCAGTCCCGTCGAAGCCTCCGCCGCGACGGGCACCACCACAGGCGGGCCGACAGCGACCGCCAGCCAGACACCCCCGACCACCTCCGATCCAGCCACCGATCCAGCCAGCACCGGTCCAGCCAGCACAGATCCGGCCAGCACCGATCCGGCAAGCACGTCGATCGGATCTGCCGGAGCGGTCCGGTCCGTGACGACGACGGCGGAGACCTGCGTCCAACAGGCTTTCGCCGAGTTGACGGCGGCCCAGCGCGCCGGACAGCTGGTGATGACCGGGGTGCCGGCCGGCAACCCGAGCGAATACCGGGCACTGGTCAAGGAGAAGCACCTGGGTTCGGTGT
>JANNPJ010000036.1:0-1931 GCA_031400005.1 Kineosporiaceae bacterium
AGAAGGGGGCAAGCGAGTAGCCGTCGGTGATATGGACCGCAGCGGGCTACGCGAGGCACTGATTGAGCTCACCGGGTCAGCGCAGGGTTCCCAAGCCCATCGAGCGTTCAATCACGCCTGCCGCGGCGAACATCTCGAAGCCCTCACCACCACCCTGGCCGAAGTAATCCGGGAGGCATGACATGGCCGAATATCACTCACCAGGCCCCCGATCGCTATCAAGGAGCGGTGACGGAAGTGAAGCGCACGGCCGCTGCGGAAACGCGCGGCGGCATCGAGCCGTAGCCAGTGAGATGGGGGCCGATCGTGGTTGAGCAGGTCGATACCACCGATGCGCCCCCTCCTCCCCCACCCCCGCCGAACCCGCCGTCTGAACGCACGCCGGAAGCAACCCAAGAACTGCGCGCTGCCTACAAGTCTCAAGGTCTGGAGACTCCGGGACTGGAGCCGTCCAAGGAGTTTCAGACCGACCTGAACCAGCATCAGTCCGATCGGCTGGCGCGCGACGCTCGAACTCTCCCGGACGAGTACTACCCAGAAAGCGGGCCTACGTCGGACTTCCGAGAGGCGAAACAAGATCAACCGTCTGCGCCGGCCGACGTCCACAGGTCGGAACCTGATCGCGAACAACCGCTACACAGCGCCCCCACGCGTGCCGACGGCGAGGGCTCCGAGCGCCCAACACCGACGGACACGCCCCGACCCGCTGCTCCGCTGCCGGCCAAGAGCGAGGGGCCTGAGATTTCACCACAGTTGGCGGACGCCCTGTCCGACCAGGACGCGAAGCCGGCAATCATGCCGCAGACGGCACCCGCCCCGGCGGCGGCAGACGCTTCCGTAGGTACGTCGCCCGGCGCGAGCAAGGGCGATCACACAGATCCCTCAACACCCGACACCAAGGGTGAGAACATCCCTCAGGCACCGGATGCGACCAAGCAAGCGACAGATGCGGGGCCAGATGTCTCCGCAGGGGTGAACCTAGCTCTGTCAGAGCAAGAGCCGAACCCAGCATCGGATGCCTCAAATCGGCGGGACGCTCACGACCAACTGGAGTCCCGTCAGCCCCATCTCACTGAGGCTGGGAACTCTCCGAACGTTCCTGATCCGCTGGCCAGACCTGACATGTCCGAACGGCCCAACTCCGATGCGACGGAGCGACACGATGTGGCGCAACGGCCGAACGCGCCGGAAGAGTCCCTCACTCGTGGGACCGGCAACGAACAGCCACCCTCCCATCCCACGGATACACCGGCGCTTCCCCAGACCAAGGACATCGTGTTCGTGGGCGGGGATCCCCTGATGCGTTCTGAGTTGATCGATCATCTGGCCAGTCATGGGTTCGGCGAGAACGATTCGATCCAATTCGACCGTGACCGTTTGCACCAGTCGGGCGATATGGACCCGACGGACATGGCCCAGCGTATGAATGCAGGTGAGCTGACCGTAATAGACCTGGGAGCAAGCCCCACTGGAGACACTGTCGATAACATCGCCGCCAATAGCGATCGTGAGGTTCTCGGGGTGCCGCAAATGAATGCGGACGGAGCGCAGGTACGTGAGCCTGCTCCCCACTCGCACCACGAATCAAGCCCTAGCTATTTGCCCCTATACGAAACCATGAACAAGACCGACTCCGCTGTGGTTACCGGGCAGACCATGGACCGAGTGCGTCAATATGCCAATGAGTCCGACGCGAGCACCTTCGAACCGCCGCAAAGCCGCGACCCACACGCCCAATACGCAATGAACGCGGCCTGGATGGGCGATCTTATGGTCAACAATCCGCGTGACCCCGCAGATCTCACCAAATCCGCCGTCGCTGATCTCGGTGCTGATCCCAATTCAACGGCCGGGCCAAGTCACTTTGTTGCCGATGAAAACCGAATAGCCCGAAACCTGGGAGTGCAGCGCGATGAGATTCCTCCGGAGGT
>JANNPJ010000123.1:0-17121 GCA_031400005.1 Kineosporiaceae bacterium
AATCTCGAGGATGAGCCGGTCCTCTATCTGAGCGAGCTCGGCGAAGACGGGTACGAGAATCGGAAGATTCAATTCTTCCGCGACGGCAAGGTCGAGTGGGCAGACGAATTGCATGAGACAGCAAGCGTCGGTCTTTCCGAAGTCGCTTTCCCGCTCGATCTTCGAGAAATCTCTGACCAGCCGGAATTTGATGCTGAAGAGATAAATTCGGAAGAGTTCGAGCGGGAGTGGATAAAGGCTCATTCGGTGGAATGAATGGTCGCACTCTGACGGTGCTGCAGGGCGGTCTTGTAGCCTCCGTACGCAAATCCCAGCCACGGCTTTGGCAAACGCAAGCAAATTAGAAGCCCTACTAGGAATGTCCTGGCGGGTTTCGTACCAACAGCCCGTGATCATGGGGATTCGATGTCTCAAATCCTCACTATGACCGGAACCCGATATTCGGGGCTGGTGAATACTCCAGAGGCACTTTAATTCATCATCACCTACGCGACTTCGGAGGTCTGAGCGGGATTTGCGTTAACTCTCACGGAGGCGCTGTGACCGAGGAATTTCAGAACCGTGTGGTCAAATTTTCGGACGCGTCCTTGGTGAGACTTGATTCTCGAACGAGGTCGATTCTGGCGATCGATGGCCTGCCTGGTGCGAATCCAGTGTTCTCGGCCGACATGTCCAGTTTGGCTGTTCTCCAGGCGGTTCCGGACGTCGGCGAAGTGGTGTTGTGGAAGCCGGCTTTGGCGATACCGTCGTAAATCACCTCGGGTTGCCCACCGTCGAGCCGGAGCCGGACAATGCGGTTGTCGCCGGTGGCCGCGAAGTAGGCATAGATGAGGTTGTCGCGGTCGAAATTCGGGGAGACGGCCAAGCCGAGCAGACCACCTTCGCCGCCTGCCGCGACTTCGGGGATCTGGATGGCCTGCTCGGGTTCTCCACCGGGGGTCAAGCGCAGGATCCGGCCGCTGTCGCGTTCGGCGATCAGCGGCTCTCGATAGTTCATCAAGCAACCGCGAAAGCTGACGGAAAGTGAGGGTCGGCGGCTTGCTCCAGGGCCAGGTGGAGGTCGAATACCTGCCCGGCCGATCAGTCGGTCGCCGATTCGCCGCATCAGTCCCGTGTTCCGTCCAGGTAATCGGATGGCTGCTGTCTCAGGGAGTTTCTGTTGATAGGCGTACTGATAGGGCGCCCCACACCACATGGGCGGGGCAGCTGCGGAGCATTCAGGGTGCTGCCTTCGGCGGCAGGGGAGGCGTCAGGGGCGAGATCTACCTGAGTGGGCGGGGTTTCATGGCTAGGTCAGCGATCGGCGACGTCAGGAACGGAGCCATCCCCCTACTGCGCCGTAAGTCGACCGGCGATGTCGACAGCCAGCGCGATCTGGTGGTCGAGGGCTGGCGCGCTGCCCCACCACGAAACCGAGGTGACGACCAGACCCTCGCCGGTGATCTTGATGGACCACAGTTCGGCGGGTCGCACGACCCCGTCGCCGTGCATGGCCGCGGGCCAGTGCTCGACTCGATGCCGCAGTTGGGCGTCGAGGATCCCGTGCGGATCGATGTAGGCGTACCGGCCCTCGACATCTGTCGTCGACCGGCCCGACGAGCGACCTGCCAGGCTGCCGAACCACGCCACGATCCGGCCCAGATCAGAATGGGGACCAGGTTGATGCACGTCCAGCAGCGGGATCCTGGACGTGGTCGGTGAGCGCACCACTCGCAACTGCGGGCACACCCACCGGACGAACGACGCCGGGTTGTTCTCGCCGGCCGGGGTTCCATCGTCGAGATCGCAGTACCAGGTGGGGGACTCGCCGCCCGGAGACTCCAGCCGGAAAACGTGCTCGCCCCTTGCGGTTACGAGAAAGCCGCGGGCGCGCGCCACGGCATCGATGAAGTCATTCGCGGAGGCGACCACAGCGGCATCCTAGAGGCCTTGCATCGCCGCAGATCCCTGACCTGGCGACCCACGTCGTCCTGCTCAGGTGCTGGCGGAACGCACCAGGCTGGCGGCGTCCTCCAGGTCCTGGCCGGCCTCGCGGGGCGTGATGGTGCCTGCCAGCGCTGCCCTGCAGACCCGGGCGAACGGCGCGTCCAGCTCGGTGGGCCAGTTCATGCACGCCCCGCCCTGGCGGGTGCTGACCTCGAGCATCGAGACCACCCGTGGGTCCAACACGTCCTCCAGACCGGGGATGTTCAGCGGCGGAATGTGGCCGTACGCCTTGGCTGCGGCGAGCAACCGGTCCGGCCGGAGCATGAAGGCTAGCAATTGCTCGGCCTGCGCCCGCTGAGGGCTCGCGGCGGGGATGAAGGCGCCATCACCCGGGAAGGAGAGCAACGGGCTCTGGTGGGTGATCGTGGGGAACAGCATCCAGTCGAGCTCGAGGTCCGCGCCCGCTTCCGCCGCCAGCTGGGTGAGGTTGCCGACGGTCCACGAACCGCCGGCCACCATGCCCGCCACCCCGCCGACGAACGCCTGCTGGGCGGCTACCTGGTCCGCCCAGGCGCTCCGAGGCTGGAAGACGTTGGCTCGCACCCACTTCTGCAACCGGGCGAAGACCTGCGTCCAGGCGCCGTCGGTGTACCGGTAAGGGGATCCGCGCTGCCAGGCGTCGACCGTGTAACGCCGCAGCTGCTCCGCGGACAGCGTCGTCACCGCGATCGCCTCGATCAACTGCTGCGACAGGTCCAGACCGGCGACGGCGAGCGGATCCAGTCCGGCCTCGCGCAGGACAGCGCAGACGTCCAAGAACTCGGCCTCCGGCCACGACCGGGTTGCGGCGGGCGGAGGTGTGATCCCGAGCCGCCGGAACAGCGCGGCGTCGTAGCAGATGATCGGATACAGGTCGATGTCCAGGGGGACCGCGTACTTTCTGTCGCGGATGGTGTACCAACTGGACACGGCCGGGCTGACACCGGGCAGCGCGGTCGTCCACAAGGCGGCCAGGTCCGTGGCAGCCTCGGCGGTGACCAGGTCGGCGAACCGGGCCCGGGAGATGTTGTGCCAGATCAGAGTGGGTGAGTCGGCGGCGACGGCCAACAGGGCGGCCGCGTCGTCGTAGCCGGCCCGGGCGAGGGAGTGGACGCTGACCCTGAAGCCAGGCTCGGTGGCGGCGAACGCGGACAGATCGGCCGTGGTCCGCGCCATCCAGTCCGGATCTCCGATCACGACATACTGCAGCTCCGGCGATCCGCCGGCGCCCCCGCTCCATCCCGGGCCGCAGGCCGCCAGCGCCGGTGCCCCCACGGCGAGGGCGGCGCCGAGGAGCAGGGCTCGCCGGCTCGGGGAGGGGAGGTCGGGCATGGCGCCGGGGCTGCGAGGGTGATCAGTGCCTAGCAACCGGCGCGACCGGCGACCCGTCATCCGTACACCATGCGCGAGTCCGCAGCCGGCATGCCGGCCGCCTCGACGGGGCCAGGATCGACCGGAAGCGTGATCACAAACGTGGTGCCATGCCCCAGGCTGGAGCGGACATCGATCGTCCCGCCGTGCTTGCGCACGATCGTCGCGTGCGCCAGAGCCAGCCCTTGCCCGGTGCCCTTGCCGACGTCCTTCGTAGTGAAGAAGGGATCGAACACCCGCCGCTGGACGTCCTCGGTCATCCCGGGACCGTCGTCGGCCACGGTGATCTGGACTTGGTCGCCACCGCGGCGCGTGCTGATCCGGATCTGGCCGAGCGGCCCCGCGCGCCCTGCGCGGCCCTCCGCGATCGCCTGCGCTGCGTTGATCACGAGGTTGAGCAGCACCTGCTTGAGCTCGCCCTCGTAGCACGGGACCGTGCCCAGGTCGATGCCGAGGTCGAGGTCGATCTCGGCGACGTCCTTCCACTCCCCGCGCGAGACCTTGACCGTGGAGTCGATCGCGGCGTTGAGGTCGGTCTGATTCCGGCCTTCCCCGGGATGGGAGAACTCCTTCATCGCACGCACGATCTCGGCGACCCGCTGCAGGCCGGCCAGCGATTCGTTGAGGGCGTCGGGCAGTTCCTCCTCGAGGAACTCGAGGTCCAGGGAGCCGATCGCGGAGCGCAGGGCCGCCGGGTCGGGGGACTCCTGCTGGAGGATTCTTCCCAGCCCACGCAGGGTAGTAAGCGTTTCCTCGATCGAGCGGGCGACGAACTTGGTGTTGTGGGTGATGAACTGGATCGGCGTGTTGATCTCGTGAGCGATGCCCGCCGCCAGCTGACCGATTGCCTCCAACCGCTGCGACTGCGCCAGCTGCTGCTCCATGGCGCTGATCTGCGTGACGTCCGTGCCGACGCCGATGACACCCTCCATCGCCCCGTCGGCCCCCAGCTGCGGGATCACGCTGACCAGCAGCCGGCGTGCGCCGCCGTCCGGAGCCTTGGCATTCGCCGGGTGATTCATCACGGCGGAACCGGTCCGGACGACCTCTCGCTCGAGTTCGGTCAGCACGACCTGCAACTCGTCCGTCGCCGGTCCGGCGCTCAGTTGGTCCGCGAACGCCGTGTTCATTCCCTGGTACTGGCGTTCGGCGTCCTTCCAGTAGACCAGGTGCGGGATCGCCGAGATGACGCCGTCCACCAGGAGCTTTCCCCGGCTCAGCGCTCCGGCCTGCCCGCGCAGCCGGCGCTGCAGCGAGAACAGGACCGCCCAGCAGCCTGCCAGCAGCAGGAACGCCACCCCGAACACGGCCGGGATCAGCTCGGCGCTGGCGCGGGTGCGCTGGCCAAGGTGGCCGATTCCCGCTGCCGCCTGGGCCCGGTGCGTCTCGGCGGCGCCGCGCACGAGTCGCAGCACCTGCTCGATTTCGGGACCTGTCACGTCGCGCTGCAACCGCTGGGCTTCCAGGTCTCTGCCATTCTCGATCGCGGCGAACTGGCGCTGGACGGTCAGGTCGTGTCGGCCCTCCAGCAGTCGGACGTACGAGGCACCGATCCGGTCGGACCGGTCTCCGGTCATCTCCACGAGGTGCAGGGCCACGCCGAGCCGGCGCCGAGCCTCCTCGTAGGTTCGACGCTCCTGCGCGGTGCAGCTGTCCGGATCGAAGCTCAGCGGGCACTCCAGGTAGTGCAACTGCGCGGCCTGCTGGGCGAGTGCCGCCTCCAGCACCGCCTCCTCGGCCGAGGCCACCCGCAGCTGGTAGGACGCCCGGTCGCTGCTCCGGTTGGCGTCCAGGGCGACCCAAGTGCAGATCGCGGTGAGCAGGATGAGGACCGCGGCCAGCCCGATCGTGGCCAGAGCGGTGCCTCGTGCCCCGACACCGGCGGGTGTCGAGGACCGGGCATCGGGTCGCCGCTTGATCTTCACGTTGCCTCCCGACGTGCCCTTTCGAGCGTGTCGGCCGCCTGCCGGAGGTCGTTGAGCGTCAGGCTCACCTCAGGTCGACTTCAGGTACGCATCGCCTTGCGTCGCCAGCTCCGCCTGCACCTTGGCGACACCCGCGCTCTCGCAGGCCTTCTTCAGGTCACTGAGTCCCTTGTCGACGTCCACGGCACCGGCGAACAGCGGTTTCGCGAACCGCGTCATCGCCGCGGCCAGCCGGGTGTTCTCGCCCTTCACCGGGGTGACATCGGGAATAAACCCGGCAAAGGTGTCGACCGTGAAGTTGTCATAGGACTGAGCCCAGCGGAACCACTCCCGCTCCGATTCTGTGGTGTGGCTGGCGAGACGCTCCAGGTTGGACCGCCACGACAGCGCGAAGCCGGGAAAGACGTACTTGGTCAGGGTCTGGAACTGGTCGTCGCCGACGGCCTTCCAGTCGGTGCCCTCGATCCCGTACTCGATGAGGTCGTGGTTGTCCTTGATAGACAGCCAGTCCTGCAGCTGCAGCGCGGCATCGTTGCTCTCCCCGTTGACGTTGAGCACCACGAAGTTGTCCGCCTGGAAGAGCTGGTTCGGCTTCGCCGACTGCCCGCCCCGCAGCGGGATCACGTTGGCCATCGTCGCGGAGGGGACCGCCTTCGTCAGCGCGGGAAGGACCGCGGACGACAGGCCGTCCGTCATCGCCCACAGGGTGGCCGACCTGCCGCTGGTGAACCAGGTGTTGAGCCTGTCGTGGTCGACGGTCAAAGAGTCCTTGTTGATGATTCCGTCGAGGTAGTACTTCCGCGTCCGGCGGAGGGCGTCTAGCACCTCCGGCAGCTCCCAGAACGGCAGCGGGTCGGAAGTCCTGGTCGTGGCGGCGTCCTGGGCGAAATAGAACGTCACCGAGTCGCCGGTGAACTGCTGCGGCGCGCCGCGGTTCGGGTTCTCCCAGAACGCCCGGTTGAACAGCGGGATGGTGATGAAGGTGGAGGTCTGGTTCGCCGTCCTCGTGTACAGCGGCATGGGGATGACGGAGGACTCGTGCTGCTTGACGTCGTACCAGTACTTCTCCAGGGCGTCGTAGTCCGAGATCGTCCCGATCCCGTACTTGTCCGCGAGGTCTTGCCGAATGGCGAAGTGGGCCAACCGGCCGGCACCGTTCACCTGGGGGATGCCCCACAACTTGCCGTTCCAGGTGTTCGACTTGATCGCGGTCGGGTCGATGGCCTTCGCCAGGTTCGGAGCCTTCGCCAGCTTCCCGGAGAGGTCGACCAGCTTTCCGCTCTGGGCCAGCTGGGTCATGTTCAGCCACCGGGCCTGTAGCGCCGTGTCGAACGTGGCCCCTGCGGTGAACTTCTGCAGGGACTGCGGCGCATAGTTGTCCCAGGGAATGAACTGGGGATCGATCGTGAAGCCGAGATCTTTGGCGAGCTTGGCGTTCACCTGCTTCAGCACGTGGTCCCAGCCGATCGGGACGTCACCCGGCAGCAGGGTGGTCAGGCTGCCGGTAAACCCGCTGGCTCCGGACGTCGAGGATCCTGAGGACGCCGATCCCGAGCAGCCGGACAGGCCGAGCGCCGCGGACCCGCCCATCACCGCACCGGCGTGCAAGAACCGCCGCCGACTCATTCCGGTGGCACGCGCAGGGGCCGGCTCAGCTTCCGACAGAGTCATGTAGGTGTTGTCGGAACATCGGCTGAGGAGCTTGAGGTGCCTCACTCCTGCGTCGGGGATCGATTGCGGCGAAATTGCTGGTTTGAACCATCCCGGGCCTCGGGCCGTAGGGCAGGGCTATGGAGGTCAGACGATTCTCGGCGCGGTCGGTACGGCCATCGGTAGGAGCAGTGTGGCTGCTCAGCGTCGTGGCCGCGGTTCTCGGGGTGCTCGCTCTCCAGACGGCAACGCCAGCAGGTACCGACCGTCCTTCTCCCGTGAGGAATTGACCTTGAACCTGCTGTTTGCTCCACGTACCCCCGAATCAGGGTCCACGCGCGTTCCGCGGGCGGCGGCATGAACCCGCGCACGAGTGACAGGCAGCGCCGTTTTGAACCGAACGGTGCGGGATTGGGGACCATGGCGGGCGGTGGGTCGGCGCACCGACAGTCGGGCCGGTCGGCCCATCCGAACCAGCGGCCGCGATCGGCTCGCCTGGTGGTGCCGACCGGCCAGCTGGACTTCCGAGCCGCCGGTGCACCGATGGGTCGATCCCTGCCGAAGCCACGCTCGAAGGGTCGTTTTGTCGATTATCCCCGCTGGCACCGACAGGGCTGGACTCGGTGGCTGCCCTCGTGGAAGCTGATCTGCGCGTTCATCGGCGTCGGCATCATGACCATCGTCGGCGCATTGTTCGCGGCGTACTCGGCCACCAGCCTGCCGGCGCCGGACGCACAAGCGATTGCCCAGACCACGGTCATCTACTTCAGCGACGAAAAAACTCCGATCGCGCAACTGGCGTCGCAGAACCGGCGGAGCATACCGCTGGCACAGGTACCGGTTGATGTGCGGAACGCCGTCCTCGCAGCCGAGGACAGTAGTTTCCTGACCAACAGCGGAGTCGATCCGACGTCGATCGCCCGGGCGGCGTTGAGCAACCTGCGCGGAAACTCGCTGCAGGGCGGCTCGACGATCAGCCAGCAGTACCTGAAGAACATCTACGATCAGCGTGATCGGAGTCTGAAGCGCAAGCTCGACGAGATGCTGATGGCCGTCAAGATGAACCAGGTGCTCTCCAAGGACGACATCCTCGGTCGGTACCTGAACACCATCTACTTCGGTCGAGACTCCTACGGAATCGAGGCTGCGGCCCAAGCCTATTTCGGGCGAAGCACGAATGCGGCGGATTTGAGCGTCTCGCAAGCTGCCTTCCTGGCGGGGATCATCAACGCCCCCTCACTGGCCGACCCTCGTGGCGGCCCGGAGGAGAAGGACCGAGCCACCCGGCGCTGGGCGGTGGTGCTGGACGCGATGGTGAAGGAAAAGTGGCTGGATCCGACGGTTCGGCAGTCACTCACGTTTCCGGCGACCGTTCCAGTAGCCAAATCAACGATCACGACTACCGGGCAGAACGGTTACCTGAAGGACATGGTGGTGAAGGAGGTCACTCAGAAACTGAGGATCTCCGAGAGCAAGTTGATGAGCGCTGGCTACCGGATCACCACGACGTTCAACCGGGGAATGATGAGGGCCGGAGTCGAGGCAGTAGAGGACATGCTGCCTGCCGACCGGCCTGAGGGCCTGAATATCGGGATGGCCTCGATCGAGCCCAGTAGTGGCGCGATCCGGGCAATCTTCGGTGGGACGAAGTACGTGGGTGCGGAGAACAACAACGCGACGATCTCGCGTGCTCAAGGCGGGTCCACCTTCAAAGCCTTCGGCCTGATTGCCGCACTCGAGGACGGCCGCAGCCTGAAGACCGAGTACCGGAGTGACAGCCCGCTCACGGTCAGGGGCCAGAGCTTCAGGAACGGCGAGGAACCTGGCGCCTCGGGATCTCAGGACCTGATTCGAGCCACAGAACTGTCGCTGAACACCGTGTACGCCCAGCTCAACGCCGATGTAGGGCCGGCCAAGGCAGCCGAGGCAGCGTATGCGGCGGGTATTCCGAAGACTGTTCCGATCGCGAAAGACGAAGTGGGAAACGTGCTCGGGTCAGCCGATCTGCCGGCCATCGATTTGGCTGGCGCCTACGCCACGTTCGCCGCCGAAGGTGTCCGCCGTACCCCCTACGCCGTCGAAACCGTCAGCGAACTGGGCACCAAGCGGGTGATCTACACCCACGCTGAGAAAGCTAAAAGTACGCGGGCATTCGACAAGGACGCCGTCGCTGACCTGACTCACGCCCTCCAGCAGGTCGTGCGCAACGGCACCGGATCCTACGCGCAGCGCCTCGGCCGCCCAGCCGCCGGCAAGACGGGAACCTCGACCAACGCCCGGTCGGCCTGGTTCGTCGGTTACACACCTCAGCTATCGACGTCGGTAGTGATGTATCAGTTGGGAACGGAGAAGAACCGGCAGGGCAAGTTCGTCACCTCGAACGTGCCGATGAAGGGCTTCGGTGAATTCCAGGACATTTTCGGCGGTGGCTACCCGACGATGATCTGGACCGATTTCATGGAGAAGTCGTTGAGGGGCGTTCCGGAACAGCCGTTCCCCGAGCCAGTCAACGCAGGCGAGATCAAGGATCAGGAGTCGGTCGTCATCACGCTACCCAGGACCGACGGCGACGGGTGACAGGAACTGGAGGCAGTCCTGTCCGTGCCTGACCTGAGACTGGGTTCCTAGCGCCATTCTGAATCAAGACGCCGTCCGTTTGCCGGTTTGACCGAGGGTTGGCCGCGGCAGGTTTGGGGCACCGCTCGGGGCGATGGGCGGGAGCTTCGATATCTCGCCTCAACCGCGGGCCCGCTGCGGGATATCGGGGTAGGGCGGAGCTCTCGCTCAGCGCTCGACGAGGGGTTTGAACGAGCGCAGTCGCAGGCTGTTGCTGACGACGAATACCGAGCTGAACGCCATCGCTGCTCCGGCCAGCATCGGGTTGAGCAGTCCGGCGGCGGCCAGCGGCAGCGCGGCGATGTTGTAGGCGAAAGCCCAGAACAGGTTGCCTTTAATGGTGCGCAGGGTGCGGCGGGACAGCCGGATAGCGTCGACGGCAGCGTGCAGGTCTGCGCGGACCAGGGTCAGGTCGGAAGCCTCGATCGCGACGTCCGTTCCGGTGCCCATCGCCAGTCCTAGATCGGCTTGGGCCAGCGCCGCGGCGTCATTGACCCCGTCACCGACCATCGCCACGATTTTGCCCTGCGCCTGAAGCCGCTTGATGACCTCGACCTTGCCCTCAGGCAGGACTTCGGCAATGACGGTGTCCGGGCCGGGGTCGATCCCGACCTGCGCCGCGACGGCGCGGGCGGCGCCGGTGTTGTCGCCGGTGAGAAGCACCGGTGTCAGCCCGAGTTGGCGTAATTGGCGGATGGCCGGTGCGGAGCTGGGTTTGATCGTGTCGGCGACAATGAGGACGGCGCGAGCTGTGCCGTCGACACCTACGGCGACGGCGCTCTTGCCGTCGGCCTCGGCGTCCGTCTGCGCTCGAACCAGCTCCGGGGGCAGTGACTGGCTCCAGTCCTGCAGCAGTCGGGCCCGCCCGACGACGACGGCGCGACCGTCGACGATGCCTTGCACGCCAAGGCCTTCACGGTTGGTGAACCCCTCGACCGGCGGCAACTGGCCGACCCGATCGGTGGCGCCTTTGGCGATGGCCTGGGCGATGGGGTGTTCGGAGGCGTCCTCGAGCGCGCCGGCGAGCCGGAGAATCTGGTCGGCGTCCTCGCCCTGGGCGACGACGACGTCGAGCAAGGTCATCGTGCCGGTGGTGATGGTGCCGGTCTTGTCCAGGACCACGGTGTCGACGGTACGGGTGGACTCCAGCATTTCTGGGCCCTTGATCAGAATCCCGAGCTGGGCACCGCGCCCGGTGCCGACCATGAGGGCCGTGGGGGTGGCCAGACCCAGGGCGCACGGGCAGGCGATGATCAGCACAGCGACGGCGGCGGTAAACGCGGCACCGGCGCCGGCTCCGGTGCCGATCCAGAACCCCAGGGTGGCGGCGGTCAGCAGCAGCACGACAGGGACGAAGATCCCTGAGATCCGGTCGGCGAGGCGTTGGACCTGGGCCTTGCCATTCTGGGCGTCCTCGACGAGCCGGGCCATCTGGGCCAGTTGGGTGTCGCCGCCGATGCGGGTGGCCCGCACGATGATCCGCCCGCCGGCGTTGACGGTGGCGCCTGCGACCGTGTCGCCGGGGACGACTTCGACCGGGACAGACTCGCCGGTGAGCATGCTCGCGTCCACCGCCGACGTGCCCTCGGCAATCACCCCATCGGTGGCGATCTTCTCGCCGGGGCGGACGACGAACCGGTCGTCTACCGCCAATTTATCGACGCTGATGCGCATTTCGCGGCCGCCGCGGAGAACTGAGACCTCCTTGGCGCCCAGCTCGAGTAGCGCTCGCAGTGCCGCCCCGGCCTGGCGTTTGGACCGAGCCTCGAAGTAGCGGCCGGCCAGGATGAAGGCGGTGACGCCGGTCGCGGCCTCGAGGTAGATGTTGCCCGACCCGTCACTGCGACTGATGGTGAACTCGAACGGGTGAGTCATCCCCGGCATCCCCGCGGTGCCCAGGAACAGGGCGTACAGCGACCAGCCCAGCGCCGCCAGCGTTCCCATCGAGATCAGGGTGTCCATGGTGGTGGTGGCGTGCTTGAGGTTGATCCAGGCCGCCTTGTGGAACGGCCAAGCTCCCCACACCACGACTGGCGCGGCAAGGGTTAGCGACAGCCATTGCCAGTAGGTGAACTGCAGCGGGGGGATCATCGCCATCGCAACGACCGGTACGGTGAGCACGACCGAGACGATCAGCCGCTGGCGCAGCGCTGCCGTCGGGTCAGCAGGGCCGGCCGAGCCTGTTGGGTCGGCCGGTTCGCCGGTAGCCACGTGGCCGGCGGGACGGGGCGGGGCGGGCAGCGCAGCGGTGTAGCCGGCCTTCTCCACGGCGGCGACAAGGTCCTCAGGAGAAACGTTTTCGCCGAAATTAACGTGGGCCTTCTCGGTGGAGTAGTTGACCGTCGCGCTCACCCCGTCGAGCTTGTTCAACCGCTTCTCGATCCGGTTCGCGCACGACGCGCAGGTCATCCCACCGATCGTCAGATTGAGCGAGTTGGTGGGGCTCGCGTTGTCGGTCGCGTTATCGGTGATAGAGCTCATCGCCCCTCCTTCAATGATGGGTGGCCGTTTTCAGTCATGGTGGCCTTCTCGAGAGGGGAGGGGTCCTAGTGGCCGTGGCCGTCGGAGTGCCCATCGGCTGAGGCGGTGTTGCGGCCGTCTTCGGCGCGGGCGGTGAACTCTGCGGTCCGGACGTCGTCGTGGTGGCGGAAGTCCAGGAACAGCCGGTAGGTACCGGCGGTGGGGGCAGTGGCGTAGAAGGTGATCCCTGGACCGGCCGGGGTACGGCCGTCACCGGGCTCGCCGTCGGGATGCACGTGCAGGTAAGCCAGATCTCCATCCCGCAGCACCACCAGGTGGCCGTACGCGGCCAGGTAGGGCTGGAGGTCGGTGACCGGTCGCCCATCCTTGCTGACGTTGAGAGTCAGCTTGGACTCCTGCCCGGCGACGAGGTTTCCGGCCAGGGTGACGGTGTAGTCCTCGACGGTGGCGGTGCGCCGCGGTGCGGGCAGCGGCCGCGGCTGGTAATCACCGGCAACCGAAAGGTCAGCGCCGAGTGTCATCGCGGCGGTGCGGCCGGCGGGCTTGAAGTCGGCGAACACCCGGTATTCGCCGCCGGTCGCCAGGGTCACCGGGACGGTCCAGGTGCCGGCGTCGTCGCGGACCGGGTGCAGGTGCTGGAAGCCGCTCAGATCGCGCCGAACCACGATCAGGTGCAGTTCCTTGTCGTGCGTGGGGGTGTAGGCGGTCACCGCCCGACCGTCCGGACCGGTGATGTTCAGCCCGAGCGTGGCTGGCTGGCCTGCGGGCAACTGGTCAGAGGTGAGGCGCAGGGTGTAGCCGTCCTGGGACATGGCTAGACCTCCAGGAAGATCGTTACCCGGGGCAGCGCGAGTGGTGCCCCCAGGTGCAGGGGTTTCTGTGTCTGCGGATGTGTGAGTTCCGGTGTCCGCGGACGCGTGGGCGTCGGTGTTCGCGGACGGGGGAGTTGCTGTGCCTTCGGCTGCGTGGGCTCCGGCGGCGCGGTCCTCGGTGGAATGACTGACGGCGTTTCGGTCGTCGGCGGTGTAGCCGATCGGGCCGGTGGCAGCGCCGACCGCGGTGGCGGCACCGAGCACGGCGGCCAGGGCGACGGCGAACGTGCCGAGCTTGGCGGGAGCGTTCATCGTGGATTCCTTACTGGCGGATGCTGCTGCGACAGGCGATGGGTTTCTTAGCTACCGCGCGTCCGTCTGGTACCGCGCGTCCACCTGACTACCTCGCGTCCACTGGGATCAGGCGGACGCGACCTCGTACCCGGCTTCATCGACGGCCGCGCGAACAGCGGCCTCCTCGACCGGGCCGTCGCTGGTGATGGTGACCGTGCCGGTGGCCAGATCGACCGCGACATCACTGATGCCATCGACGTTGGTCAGTTCCTCGGTGACGCTGGTGACGCAGTGCCCACAGGTCATGCCGGTGACGGTGTACGTGCTGGTACTCATGGCTGTCCGTCCTTGTTGATCATCAGTGGGTGGTGCTGCAGCGGCCGGGCGATGGTGGTCAGGAGCGGACCAGCCGGGCGATGGCCTCGGAAGCCTCGCGGACCTTGGCCTCGGCTTCCGGGCCGCCGGCCGCTGCGGCCTGCACCACGCAGTGGCCCAGGTGGTCTTCCAGCAAGCCGAGCGCGACCGACTGCAGCGCCTTGGTCATTGCCGAGACCTGGGTGAGGATGTCGATGCAGTACTGCTCCTCCTCGACCATCCGCTGCAACCCCCGGGCCTGCCCCTCGATGCGCCGAAGCCGCTTGAGGTAGTCGTCCTTGCTCGAGATGTAGCCGTGCGCACCGCTGTGGCTGTCCATTCACCGCTCCTTCTGCTGCCTGCTCACTGTCCAACACCATACCCCCCTATGGTATTTCTCGCTACATGCGGATACCCGAAGGGGGTATCCGTTGGCGGACCGGGGGGTGGGTCTGATGCTCGGCCCGATTCTCACGAACTGCGACTACGCAGGCACTCTGTGTGATGTGTCGGAATCACCATTCGGCGCACTCCACATCTCCATCGGACAGTAATGGGCATACAGGTCAGGGATTCTGCTGACGACTCACCCCTGGTCTTGCCTGCCGCAGCGTGGACGACAGGCATTGGTACGGCGGCACTGGGTGTGCTCGCCCTGATCGGATGGCCGTGCGACAGTCGCCTGCTCGCCTACGGCGAGCGCCGCCTCTACGCCCCCGACGCTCAGATCGGGATGGCGTTGAACACCGCCCTCGGTCTCACCACGATGTCTGTGGGCTTGCTCGCCACGATTCCGGACGGCGTACTCGCGCGTCTGTTCCGGCGCCCGGCGCCCGGAGCTCTGCTGTCGAGGCGACTGCTTCCCTGGGTCACGATCGTGATGCCGGTCATCGGTTGGCTACGCGTGGAAGGCGAGCGCCGCGGCCTGTTCGGCAGCCCACTCGGGACCGCAATCATGGTTTTCGCCGGGAGTTTCTTCATCCTCGCCACGGCGCGACTGGCGGTGAGGTCCATGGATCGCCTGTCCTCCTCGCTGAACCATGCCTGGCACCAGTACGGACTAGTGAGCGCCAACGAGCACATCCGGATGGATGAGGAACGAGTCAGGTCGGACTGGTGACTCGCCGTAATGATCGTCAGCCATGCCCAACCTGACCGGCCTTTCGAGGTCGCCCAGCTTCACCCGTTGATCTGCGCCGACGTCGATGCGGCTGGCCTGTGTGCGCTCGGAAAGCTGATGATCGGTATTGGCGGCCCGCGATAACGTGCCGCCATGGGGAAGGCAGAGTTGGAAGAGCTGGTGGTGGCGGATGCGGAAGCGCTGCGGGTGTGGCTGCTGAACCACCACGCCACGTCGCCGGGAGTATGGCTCGCACTCACCAGGAAGGGCGGCACGGTCACCACGCTCACCTGGCAGCAGACGGTGGACGAGGCGCTGTGCGTCGGTTGGATCGACGGGCAGGCCCGCAAGCGCGATGACGAGACCTCCTGGATCCGATTGACGCCGCGTGGACCGCGCAGTTCGTGGTCAGAGCGCAATGTCGGCCACGTCGCCCGGCTGGAGGCGGAGGGTCGGATGCTGCCTGCCGGCCGCGCCGCAGTGCAGGCGGCGAAGGCCGACGGGCGCTGGGAGGCTGCCTACGCTCCGCCGTCAGAGGCCGAGGTGCCGGCCGCGCTGGCGGTCGCGATCGCCGCCAACCCCGCAGCCCAGGCGATGTTCGACGTGCTCACCAAGACCAATCGCTACGCCCTGATCCACCGCCTCGGCGCGGTCAAACGGGCCGAGACCCGCGAGCGCAAGATCGGCGAGTACGTCGCGATGCTGGCCCGCCACGAGACGATCTACCCGCAGAAGGCGAAGCCCGCGGACCCGGCTTAGCGGACGGCAGTCCCTATTGTCGGATTGCCGGTCCGGCTACGTCACTTTGCGAAGAGGGTGCGGAAGAGCTCGCCGGCTCGCGGGAACGTCGTCATGAGTTTGTGTGGTCCGTCGGGGCCGTTGTACTCGAAGTAGGCCTGGTAGGCGACGCGGTTGGCTGGGTCGGTGATGAATTCGTGCATGCGGCGGAGGTAGTCGAGGTTGGCTCCGCCGCCGTGGTTGTCCAGGCGGTTCCAGAGCCCCCATTCGGGCAGAGACATGGGTTTGCCTTGTTGTCTTGCGAATTCGGACCAGAAGCGCAGGCCGCGTGCGCCACCGTAGATTGACTGATCCCAGGCGATTTTCTGTGCGGCTGTCCGGCAGGTCGCGTCGCAGTTCTCCGGGTAGGGGTAGGCGCCTGCGGCCCAGGAGACGTCGTAGGCGTCGATCCCGATGTAGTCGACGACGTCGGAGCCGGGGTAGTACTTGGCGGCGTCGTACTTGTTGTCGGCGTTGTTGGGGTTCCAGTCGAATTGGAACTGCTGGCCGGGTTGGGCTTTCATGGTGGTGACGATGTGTCGCCAGTAGGCGATGAATGCTTCCGGGTTGTCGGTGGACCAGCGGGACTCGCCGATATTGAATTCCCAGCCGATCCGGAAAATGGTGTCCTCTTGGTTGGCGGCGATGAAGCGTCGGGCGAGATCGGCGAAATAGTGGTTGTATTCGCCGGTCGCTCCGCGCTCGATGGTGTCGGCCGGATCGTCTGGCAGCATGGCCAGAGAGAACACTTTCCGGTAGGGCTGGTCTTTCCAGGTGTCGATCTGGTGCTGCGGTTCGGCGATCTGGGCCCAGTTCTGGCGGCTGGAGAAATCCACGACGTAGGGGACGTCGCGACCGAGCCAGTCAGTGAACTCGCGTACGAGATTCGGATCGGCACCGACGAAGATCCCCATTTGGGTGTCCACCGGGGGCCGGGCATCGGCAGGCGCCGTAGCGGTAGGAGCGGCGGCGGTGGGAGCGGCGGCGGTGGGAGTGGCAGCGGTAGAAGCGTCGCCGCTGTCCTTCTGGCCAAGCAGTTGCATCACCGCGGTTGCGGCAAGGACGAGGACAAGGATCAGCCCGACCGGTAGGCCCATCCGAAGCCAGCGCCGCCGGCCGGGAGGGGTGCTCCCAGGGTCGCCTTTAGTGGGGTGCATCGGGATCGGGATGGTCTGATCTTCCAAGGGACAATCCAAACATCAACGGCGGGCTCTGGTCGGGCGGGGGTGGTCAATCTAATGCAACGTAAGATTCCGAGAGCATCTCAGGTATTGTCCCGGACGATCGTTTCGGCTACAGAACGTAACTGGTCCTCGTCGGGCACGACCGCCGCCGCGATGTCGGAGTGCAACCCGGCCTTCGTGTGCTCAAGGATGTCGTCGGCGACCTGTCCGGCGTCCTCACCGTCGTACTGATCGTCCACCTTGTCCACCGCCACGTTCAGGGCCGAGGTCAGCTGATCCTCGAGGGGACCGCGCAACTTCTCTGCCGCTCCCAACGACGTGGAATCGAGCCGGACCTGCGGATTGACCATGAGAACCTCCGATGACAACTGGACACGAACCCATGTCGATGATCGCAGGTCTGCGTGCTGTCCTGGCGCTGAGGGCCAGATAGCGTCGATATCCGCCGATGAGTTCCGGCGCGATCAGCAGTCTGATGGAACATCTCTTGCGTCGATGAAGGGCAGATCATGGCGAAGCTGCTGTACTCGGTCACCATGTCGCTGGACGGCTTCATTGCCGGCCCAGGCGGT
>JANNPJ010000141.1:0-5403 GCA_031400005.1 Kineosporiaceae bacterium
GCCCGTTTTCCTCGACTTGGTCGCGCGTTTGACCCTCGAGCTGGGTCAAAACGCGCGACCAAGTCGGCGCGGCACCCGAGCAACCGTGCGTGATCGCGAAGGACATTGGGCTGCTGGGGGTGAGCAGGGAGAGCAACCGGGCATGATCGCCGACAAGATTGGCCCTTCGCCGCGGATGGGGAATTGGCCAGCAGGTCACTAGCCGGGGCCAATCCGGCACCTGCTCCGGGGCCAAACCGGGCGCCTACTCCGAGTCTCAAGGCCATCCTCAGGGGAGTGCCGCCCGGTTCACCGGATCCGGATTCCCCTGATTCTCTGGGCCTGGACGCTCGTCGAAACCGCCCGGTGATGGACCTTGCCAATGCCCGGGTGGGCATGCGCCATCACCAATCGGCACTGCCAGCCTGGCTGGAATCCCCCCTGCGCAGCTAAGGAAAACGGTCGATCCCCGGTACCCAAAGGGCACCGGGGATCGAATCAGCCGTCAATACCGACCGTCTGGAGCCCAGTCGGCATACTCATCCTGCTCGTCCGGGCCAGCATCACTGTCATCTGCTGGAAGAGGCTCAGATCGGGTCTCGCCGTGCCCGAGCTCCCTCTGCAGTGCGCTGTAGTCGGTATTGGGGCTGTAGTACTTCAGCTCCCTAGCGACCTTCGTCTGCTTGGCCTTCTGACGGCCGCGCCCCATGGCGTCGACCCCCTTTTATGTCGACCCGAGCCAGGCGCTCATGGCGCGGCTCCGGAGTGGTCATCGGTCTCTCGTGACGCCAAACGGTACATCGTCCGGCGTTGTTCCGGCATCTCTGCTCGAGACTGCCCCTTGGTGGACAGTTCCGAGTCGAGCGACGGCTGCCCGCCTTAAGACATCATCCTACGTGGATTCTACGCACTGCGCTCACCTCGGTCATCCGCCGTTCGGCGCGACGCTCTGCGGAAGTGGTGGGAGTCACACCGGTTTCACCCGCTTCGTGGAGAACTGCCAGGGTCGTGTCGAAGATTCTCATGGTCTGGGCCCGAGCGCGCTCGAACGAGAAGCCATGCAACTCGTCGGCGACCTGAACGACGCCGCCGGCGTTGACGCAGAAGTCCGGGCAGTACAGGACGCCGCGTTCGGCCAGGCGGTCCGCCACGTCGGCGGAGGCCAACTGGTTGTTCGCTCCGCCGCAGACGATCGCGGCGGTCAAGGTCACCGCCACCCGATGGGTCAACGCCCCGCCAAGGGCACACGGCGAATAGATGTCGAGCGGCTCGGTGAGCAGGGTCTCCGTGTCGGAAACCGCACGGACCTCGGGATATGCCGCGAGGATTGCGGAGACCGCCCGGGCATCAGGATCGGTTACTACTACCCGAGCGCCGTCCGTGAGAAGGAGTGGGACGAGATTGCGCCCCACCTTGCCAACCCCGCTAACGCCCACCAGGCGCCCCGTAAGGCTCGGGGTGCCCCAGAGCGCCTGGGCTGCCGCCCGCATCCCCTGATGGACGCCCAGTGCCGTTAGCAGGCTTGAATCGCCGGCCCCGCCGTCCACCGGACTGCGGCCGGTGACGAACGATGTCTCTCGGCTGACGACATCCATGTCCGCAACGTACGTCCCGACATCACAGGCGGTGACGTAGCGCCCACCCAGCGAGGCGACGAATCGGCCGTACGCGCGCAGCAGGCCCTCGCTCTTGTCCCGGCGTGGGTCACCAATGATCACTGCCTTGCCGCCGCCGTGATCCAGGCCGGCGAGGGCGTTTTTGTAGGCCATCGCCTTGGCCAAGGCGAGCACGTCCGTGAGCGCGGCAGCAGTGCTGGGATAAGGGTGAAATCGGGTACCGCCCAAGGCCGGGCCAAGCGCCGTGGTGTAGATCGCGATGATCGCTCGCAGTCCGCTGCCCCGGTCGTGACAGAACACGACTTGCTCGTGACTCGCAGACCAGGGCAGATCGGTCCAGTCGGGATCTGAGAGGATAATCTCGGGTGTTTCGGGGATGCTGTTCCCTTCGATGCCTGATTTCATGGAGTACACGCCATCCTCGCCGTGTTCTAGGTGGTGTGAGCCGACGTGCTCGGCCCGATTGAGAGGCATGTTTCCGGTGTTCGATGACGACGTCGCGCTATCTCCGGAGTGCTCACGAGAGCGAAGGATAGAACCGATGCGCGTGCCGTGTCGGGTGAACCGCATTCGTGGTTCGATTACTGTAACGTTCCACGTCGTGACCGTACGTACACAAGCGACGTCATGCTTCCTCCTGATGGGGGATCATCCGTCTGGATTGTTCCCGCGACGTGTCTTCGCAAGGCACGATGTCGGAAGCCGGGGTATCCGCCCCGTTCATGGAGGCTGACATGACCACCCGATCGCCCGACGCTGAGCCGTTGCTCACACCGGCTGAAGTCGCCGCGCTATTCCGTGTCGATCCGAAGACCGTGACCCGGTGGGCTAAGGCCGGCAAACTTTCCTCGATCCGAACGCTTGGCGGCCATCGCCGCTATCGCGAGTCGGAGGTGCGAGCTCTGCTCGCAGGCATCCCGCAGCAAAGGCTGGATGAGGATTGAGCGCCGCGGCGACTGATCGGGACGCAGATCGTCTCCGGCAGTCGTCGGACACCACTAGCTGTCGCCTAGCCGATCCCAGGCGCAGCGTTTCGGTGGCGTCACCTGTCATCGGGATCACTCGTCCTCACGACGGGCGATTCCTCACTTAGAGGGTTCTTCAACGTTCGGCCGGTACGGCCGAGTGTCGACTGGCGACTCCTTGCCCCGTGACCATCAAGGTCGGGTGCCGGGGGTCGCCATTTGTCGTGTCCGCGACGAAGTCAGGCGCCAAAGTCAGGCCACAAGAAGCCAGGTAGCGCCCTAGGGCACTACCTGGCTTCGGTGACGTGGCTGTCTACTGCCGTGGTTTGGGCGTCCCAGTCGATTCTGGAGACTTGGGCGTTTCCGGAGTCTTGGGTGGGTCGGCCGGGGGTTTCGTTGGGTCGGCCGGGGGCTTGGTCGGGTCGGCCGGGGGTTTCGTTGGGTCAGCCGGGGGCTTGGTCGGGTCAGCCGGGGGCTTCGGCGGGGTCGTCGGTGGGTTGGTCGGGCTCGCCGGTGGCTTGGCCGAAGTCGCCGGTGGTTTGGTCGGGCTCACCGGTGGCTTGGTGGGGGTAGCGCCCGGAATCCTGGTCGGCCCCGCCGTCGGGCTGACGACGGCTTCGTTGCTATCGCCGACTTCCACTCCGACACCCACGCCGTTGCCAACTCCGATGCCGGCTGCACCCTGGCCGGGGTTCGCCTGGCCCTGGGAACCGCGCTTGGGGATGGCTGAGCCATCGGTCGGGATCACGACCGCGGCCGAGCCGGTCTTGGTCCCGGCCGGCTTTGATCCCTTCTTCAGCCCATCGGCGATAATGCTCAACGGCGTGCTGCCCTGGATGCCCTCGCCGAAGTTTCCGGTCACATACAGAAGGGGCACAGCAAGGATCACGGCCGCTGCCACCCCACCGACCACCGGTCGGCGTAGGAGGAGCGGGCGTGGTTCCCGGTGCCTTCCGACGTAACGCATGACTCGCCCTCGTCTGTCGATGGCATATGCCCCGACCTGTGTTGATGTCCGAGTGATGGCGGTAGGACGTAATACTGCCCTATCACACGGCCGACCCCAATGCTAAGACCGATCCTGGATGTCCGTGAACGGACGGTACAACCAATCACCGATTGGCGAGGGGTGTTTAGCAAACTGTAGTCATATCGACGCTAAGCGTGACCAAACGAGGGAGGGTCGGCCGGACGGCGATGTGCTCCCAGTGTGCTGGCTCGGATCGACGTCGGATGCCTGCCCGGTCAGGATGGTCAGGTGCAGGTAGCGGACGTCGTCGAGGAGATGGTCTGGGCGCGGCCCGCGCCCGCGCTGCGATCGCTGGTGGGGCGATACGTCGGCTACCGGCAGCGCGGCATCCCTGCGGCTGTGCACCGCGGGCTGCCGTCGCCCTACCTGACCCTGATCTTCACGCTGGATGAGCCGCTTGTCGTCAGCGCCCATCCCGATCCGGCCCAGCCGGCCGGCCGATTCGACACCTTGATCGGGGGTTTGCACACCAGCCCGGCCATGATCTCTAACGACGGCAGCCAGTCTGGTGTCCAGTTGGCCATCAGCCCGCTCGGTGCCCGGTGGCTCCTCGGTCAGCCGGCTGGTGTCCTCCGGCGGCTCAACCTCCCGGCCGAAGAGGTGCTCGGACCGCTGGCCGCCGAGACCCAGGCTCGGCTGCAAGAAGCTGCCGGCTGGCCGCAGCGATTCGCCGTCCTCGATCGGCTGCTGCTGGGTCGATTGCTGGTCGGTGAGTCCGATCGCGCCGCCAGGCCTACCCCGGAAGCCACCCGCGCCTGGCAGTTACTGCTGGCCACCGGCGGTTCGGTGTCGATCGCCCGGCTCGCGTCGGAGGTCGGCTGGAGCGCCCGGCATCTTGGCCAGCAGTTCGGTGTCGAGTTCGGGCTGAGCCCGAAGACCGCCGGCCGGATAGTGCGGTTCAACCGTGCCCGCTGGCTGGTGCAGCGGCGGGTAGCGGCCGGCCAGTCGCCGGAGCTGGCCGATGTCTCGGCTCGCTGCGGCTACTTCGACCAGGCACACCTGGCCCGGGACTTTCGCTTGCTCGCGGGCTGCTCGCCGAGTGCCTGGATTGCCGAGGAGCTTCGAAACGTCCAAGCCCACGGCGTCGTCGACGATTCACGGTGAAGTTATGCGGGCGAATGTTCGTGTCCGTGATCCAGAAGGCAATTACTGGCCGTTCGGTTCCTATCGCGGAGAGCAACGCAAACCGTGACCAAAGCCCGATACCTCCCGAATTGTCAACTCGAATGGAGTAGCTGACCGACGAGGAGGGTGCAGTGGATCGACCGTTATGCCAGAGTCTGCGGACGCAACAGACGTCACGGACGAAGCGGAGATCCATTCCATGTCAGGTTCCTTGATCCGCCGCAGTCGGGTGGCGATGCTCGTGACCGCCGGGGCGATTGCGCTTTCGACCGTGACAGCAGGCGGCGCCCAGGCAGTTCCCGCCGCACCGGAGAAGTGCACGATCAAGGGCTTCACACCGCGCCGGGTCGTCGTTGGCGGGACCGACATCGACCGGCAGTTCCGGGTCCAGACCAGTGGCTGCAGGCAGAAGAACTGGCGGATCGATCTCGTCGGCGACACCACGGAGACCCTGGTGACGAAGGCCAAGCCGGTGTTCCCGTTCTCGCCCTCGGAACTAGACAACTCCCTGGCCGGCTACTACCGGGCCCTGATCACTGTGAAGAGCACGGACAACCTGATAACGAAGAAGAAGGTGCTCTTCTCGGTGGTTCGCGAGGCCACCTTCGGCGACACGTTCAGCATCGGTCCCGAGCCGGCCGTCGAGGGCGACACCCTGAACGTCGTCGGAAAGCTGCAGCGGGTGAGC
>JANNPJ010000143.1:0-11580 GCA_031400005.1 Kineosporiaceae bacterium
GCCAGCGCGAAGGCGCCGAAGTCGTCCTCGCTTACGCTACGGGCTATCAGGAGCGACAAGCCGACGTTGGTCAGGCTGGAGATCGCCTGATCGGCGAAGGTCCAGAACATCCGGCTTCGGCTGGTGTAGTTGACGGCCTCCTCAGCTGACTCGGTGAGGCCGGCTTCACTGTTCAGGTCGGTCACCGTTCCAGGACCTGCGTCTCGGCCGGATCGAGATCAGAACACATGATGAGTCACCTTTTTCGAGTGCCGCCTGAGCGGTGGGAGCTGAGCCCGATCTGGGGCCAGGAAAGAGTACCCTCGCGCCACGTCAGAGTGACAAATATGACCGAATGCCCCCTTCTGCCAGCGCCCAGCAACGAAAAGCTCACCCCTACGAGCGTGAGTCAGCCGTTCGGATGACCTTTGCATGATCATCGATCTAAATAACGGGCCCAACAGTTAGATCAGCGGACACCGCTACCCTCGGGGTTCAGACTACGCAGCCAACTAGTCAGAGGAGGTGACATCGGGTGACTACCCCAGAGGTAAGCGTCGTCATCGCTTGCCGTAATGCGGCAGCCACTCTGGGCGTCCAGCTGTCTGCTCTCAGTCAGCAGGAATGCCCTGTCCCCTGGAATGTCGTGATCAGCGACAACGGTTCCACTGACCAAACGGTGGCCATCGCGCGAGGATACGCCGATCGGCTTCCGGGGCTGACCATCGTCGATTCCTCGGCGCGCCCGGGAGCCGGTTATGCGCGAAACATCGGCTCCCGCATGACTCAATCCCGGCTTTTGGTCTTCTGTGATGCGGACGACGAAGTGGCGCCCGGCTGGCTGGCCGCAATGGTCGCCGCCCTGGAGCAGGACCGCTTCGTCGCAGGCCGGTTCGATGCCGCCAAACTGAACAACGCCGGAACGCTGCGCTCGCGCAGCCTGCAGCAGAGCACCAGCTTGCAGGAATCGCCCTTCGGTCCGGGCCTGCCGCACGCTGGGGCCGGAAACCTTGGGGTTACCCGCGAGGTGTTCTTCAGCGTCGATGGTTTCGACCCCACGGTTGGCTGCTTGGAAGACACCGATTTGTGCTGGCGGATCCAGCTCACCGGCGTCCCGTTGGTGTTCTGCCCCGACGCCCTGATGCACGTCCGGCTGCGGTCCTCGCTGCGCTCGATGTGGGGCCAAGGTGCGGCCTACGGCAGCGCCTCCGCCCTGCTGGAGCATCGCTACCCGACGGCTCCCGCACCAGCCGACCACGCCGGCGCTGCGGCCGCTCCGAGGGCGACAGCGCGCAGGTCCGTCGCCAGCCAGGTCGCCGCGCTGGTCAAGCTGATCTTCAGCCAGCGAAGCCTCGGCTCCTTGCTGTGGACGCTGGGCTGGCATGTCGGGCACCGCAAGTGGCGCCCGGAGCAGCAGCCGCCGACCGGCCCGAGAACGCCGCCGGAACCAGACAAACCCCAGCTAGATAAACCCCAGCTAGCCAAATCCGAGCCAGATCACCCGATCAGTGCTGGAAAAGTCGCGCCGTAGACGGCGCGTGACGCTCAGGAGAAGGTCATCGAACCGCTCCTGAGCGGCGGGACGCAACGGCGATTCCCTCAGCGCTGGAGGAAGTCCAGCAGCGGACGCAGGGTGACGTCCCAGGAGTAGTTCTTCCGGACCCAGTCCTGAGCCAGTACCGAGGTGTCCCGAGGGGACTGCAGCCGGCGCACCAGGCTGTCGGCGAACACCCGCGGATCGATCGGCGTCCGATCCAGCAGTTCGTCCGGGATGTCCTCCAGCCCGGACGCACCGACGTCCGTGGAGACGATGTCGATCCCGGCTGCCAGGTATTCCAGGATCTTGATCCGCGATCCGCCGCCGCTGAGCAGCGGAACGATCCCGAGCACGTGCGCATCCAGCACGGTGGCCATCACCGGCGGGTTGGCCAGAAGGGTGATCCCGGAAGTAGCGCAGGCCTCGATCACGGCCGGCCCAGGATTACGGCCGGCGATGGTCACGTTGGCCGTGGGGATCTGGGCCCGGACCATGGGCCAGGACTGCTCGATGAACCAGAGCAGGCCGTCGATGTTCGGCTCCCAGTCCAAGGCGCCGGAGAAGACCATGGAATATGGCGGCCGGTGGCCGGTGGGCGCTACCGGGCCGGAGAAGACGCCGTTGCGGCAGACGATCGCGCCGTGCTTCACGGCCAGGTTCTGAGCGTCTGCCTCGGTGCAGACCATCACCGGGTAGCGCTCGGCGACGTGGGCTTCCAGCCGACGCAGCAGGGCGGTCTCGGCCTTCATCGCTGCCTTGGCCTTGGCCGAGGTGGCGGCCACGGTCCGCTGCGCCATCAGATCCGACTCGATGTTGTGCATGCTGACCACCAGTTGGTCACACCCAACTGCGACGTCGTCCGCGAGACCGGCCAGACAGGTGTGATCGATGATCGCCACGTCATAGCGCCCGAACGCACCCCGCTTCAGGTTGTCCAGCAGCCGGGCCCCCGCCGTTCGCGCCCCGCTGATCGAGCGATACCGGGACAGCGTTCGCACGTCCCGAACCGCGTCGCCAGAGTCGGCGGCCCGGAACGCTTCGATCAGTGGTTCACCCGGTCGCTTGGTGAGAACAGCGCCCGGACTGACGACGGTAGTGTCGTAGTGAGTGGCGAGCTGATCCAGCATCGCCAGCGTCCGAAGCGTCCCACCAGAGGTAGGTGTCGCGGAAAATTCTTTGGTGACCAGGAGGCAGCGCACCCGACGACCTTAACGGCGGTACGGCCGCCGGGTAGACCTCAGGGTCACCGACGTGGTCACTGCCGAGCCTGGAGGACCACGGACGCGCCGACAAATCCCTGGGGATCCTCCGAGATCGACACCCGAGACGGGCCGGTTCCGCTGCCTTCAAACCGGGTGTCTAACCTTAGGCATCGATTACCTGCGAGTTAAGAAAATCTCAAATCCTATCCTTGAGGCACCAAGGCGACTATCGTCCGTGTCTGGATCCAGATCGAAGGGCGCTTGAGATGACCGAGAAGCCAGCCGTGACGGTCTGCATTCCGACGTTCAACCGTCGCGAACTGCTGGCTGCCAGCCTGCAGAGTGTGCGGGACCAGTCGCTGGAGAATGTCGAGATCATCGTCTCGGACAATGCCTCCACCGACGACACCGGCGACTACGTCAGGTCATTGAACGACCCCAGAGTGCGATATGACCGGCTGGACGAGAACATCGGCCTATTCGGCAACCTCAGTCGCTGCTTGCACCTGGGCAGCGGGCGATACCGGGTGATGCTTCCGGACGACGACCTGATGCTTCCGGGCAACCTGGAGGCCAAGGTTCGCTTCCTGGACGAGAACCCGAGCGCTGGCATGGTGCATTCCGCGTTCCGCTATCTGGATTCGAACGCCAAACCGGTGGGCCCGACCCAGCACTGGTCCCGGCTGTCCGAGGACACTCTGGAGCCTGGCGAGTCCTTCATCCGGCGGTCTTTGGCCCTCGGCGGGATCGTCTGCGTCTCTTCGGTCATGCTCCGCAGCGAGTTGGTGGCGCAGGAGAAGTTCGACGCCGCCGACGGGCCCTACGCGGACATCGCCCTCTGGCTGCGGGTGGCCAGTCGCTCAGACATCGGCTTCCTGATCGCACCGTTGTCCGGTTACCTGGTGCACGCCGCTTCGGCCAGCTCCGGCTTCGCTCTGGTCGACGTCACCAACGACCGACACACGATGACCGAGAGTCACGCGGATGCCACCCTCCAGGCCCATGGCCGGTTCGTCCAGAACGCCGATCTCGACGTGGAACTGCGGGCCGAGCTGGCCAAGGTCGTCACCGACTCCGACCGCCGGATGCGCTGGACGATCCGGGCACACCGGATGTTCACCCCGAGCACCTTGTCGACGCTGAAGAAGGTGGTCGGCTGGAGCCCGGGAAGCGTGATCCACAAGATGATGTCCTTGGACGGCACGCAGAAGATCCCGATTTCGGCCCCGCCGGCGCCAAGCGTTCCGACCCCGCCCGGCTAACGACCCAATGGCCACCGGCTCCGGATAGCGTCGCTTAATGTACTGATCACATTACTGTGAGCTAGGAAAACTGGCGGGCGGACGGCGTTGCGCTGCGACGGTCGGCACACCGGCTGCAAGCCTGCCTAAGTGGGTCTCAGGACGGTTGCGATGGTGGTGCTGGTGCTTTCGACCGGCTGTTCACTGCAAAGCTCCCAAAACTCACCCCAGCAACCCGGGCAGCCGATCGGGCAGCAACAAACCAGCCAACAACAGCCAGCGCAGCAGCAATGGCCTGCCCAGTACCAACCAGCCCAGCAGCAGTCAGCCAAAAGGCAGCCAGCCCAACAGCAGCCAGCACCGTGGTTGCGCCCCACCTCAGAGATCGGCGTCCGTACCCGCCGTCCACTGATCCGCCCCCGAGGACCGCGCTGTCCGATCTCAGCGTCCCAAATCAGGAGCACCCCGACCAGCAAGATCCCACCCAAGACCCTGACCAGTCGAGCCCTGACCAGGGTGATCGATCGCCCCGACCAGGTGCTGCTGGTCTCCGCCACCGGCACCCGGGCGCGCGTCGTCGGCTGCGAACGGGTGGACGACGGATACGTCCAGGTTCTCGGCCCGTTCGCTGCCCGGGTCGGCCGAAACGGCGTGGCCGGCCGTGGCCTGAAGCGCGAGGGAGACGGCCGGACCCCGTCCGGAGTCTTCGCCCTAGGTTCGGGGTTCGGGACGAGGAAGAACCCGGGGCTGGCCGATTCGTTCGGGTGGTTCACGGTCGGTCGCACCGACGTCTGGGTCGATGACCCGACGTCCAGGTTTTACAACACCCACCAGGTCCGCCCGGCCAACGGACGGTGGCGCAGCGCCGAGAAACTCCAGATCAAGCCGTACCGAGCTGCCCAGGTGATTGGCTACAACGAAGCCCGCATTGCTGGCCGGGGAAGCGCCATCTTCCTGCATGTCGGTACCGGCCGACCGACCGCCGGTTGCGTCTCGCTCCGCGTCGATCACCTGCAGGCGGTGATGCGATGGGAACGAACGGACGCCGTCATCGCGATCTCATGATCATCAGCCCGCTCGACGCCGTCAGCCCCCTCGACGCCGTCAGCCCACTCAACGCCGTCCGGGCTTTGTGCGTGCTGGTTCTGGCCGTCCTTCTGCCACTCGGTTGCGGCTCGCCAGCCGCGGTGAGTACCCGCCCAGCAATCGCCGCCACCACCACAGCCACCCAGGACCTCGGCACTGCGACCAGTTCCACAGCCACCCCAACTACATCCATCCCATCTGCATCCACCTCGGCCACATCCACCCCCTCCACATCCACCCCGACCGCAGCCACCTCATCCACAACCGCCCCATCCCCGCTATTGACGCCGCCACCTCATCCGCAGCGCAGCCCCATCCCCCGGGCCACTCCGGAGCCGGTGTTCGCCTGGACGGTCCACAAGGTCTCGGTCAAGCGACTCGGCGCGTCGTGGCGTCGCGGCTGCCCGGTTCCGGCGTCCGCCCTGCGGTCGGTGTCCGTCCGGTTCTGGGGTTTCGACCGCAGACCGCACACCGGCGTCCTGATCCTGCATCGCGACGTCGTCAAGCGGACCCGTGGGGTGTTCGCCACAATGTTCGATCGGAAGTTCCCGCTGCGCAGTGTCCGGCCGGTCAGCGCGTTCGGTGCCAGCGACGATGCCTCAATGGCCGCCGACAACACCTCGGCCTTCAACTGCCGCAGGGCCGTCGCCACCGGACCACCGACCTGGTCGCGGCACGCCTACGGCCGGGCAATCGACGTCAACCCGGTAGAGAATCCCTACCTCTTCGGGAACCGGGTGCTTCCCCCGGCGGGCAAGAAGTTCACTGATCGCAGCAGCGCTCGGCGGGGGATGATCCGTCGCCGGGACCCGATCCATCGGGCGTTCCTCGATGCGGGCTACCGCTGGGGCGGCGACTTCTCCAACCCCGATTACCAGCATTTCGATCGGTAAATCCAGCCTTGACGCCGCATCCGCCCAACTCAACACCGCAGCTCAACACCGCCCGACGCCACACCGCAGCCGCCGCACCGCCCGACGCCACACCGCAGACCCGGACCGCCAGACGTGACCCACGTGACCAGGGCAACTGGATGACACCTGGAATCGAGCTGGTTACCAGGTAATGGGACGATGAGGATCAATGCGAAAAGCTACGGGAGCGACAGATGACTCAGAACACGGCGAGACCCGATAACCAGGATGCAGCCCACCGCGTCGTCGTCATCGGAACCGGATTCGGTGGCCTGTTCGCAACCCGGAAACTACGCAAGGCCCAGGTAGACCTCACCGTGATCGGCAACACCACCCATCACCTTTTCCAGCCGCTGCTCTACCAGGTGGCCACCGGCGTGCTTTCCCAGGGTGAGATCGCCCCCGCCACCCGCGAGATCCTCCGCCGGCAGGGCAACGCCAGGGTGCTCTTGGGCGACGTCACTGGGATCGATGTGCAGGCCCGGACGGTCACCTCGAAGATCCCGATCGGCGAAACCGTGACGCCGTACGACAGCTTGATCGTGGCTGCCGGCGCCGGTCAGTCGTACTTCGGCAACGACCATTTCGCTGAGTTCGCGCCCGGGATGAAAAGTATTGACGACGCCTTGGAGCTGCGTGGCCGGATCTTCGGCGCGTTCGAGATGGCCGAACTGATCACCGACCCGACCGAGGTCGAGGAGTGGCTGACCTTCGTCGTCATCGGCGCCGGTCCGACCGGCGTCGAGATGGCCGGTCAGATCGCCGAGCTGTCGCACAGCACGCTGCGCCGCGACTTCCGTCACATCGACCCGACCCGGGCCCGGATTCTGCTGCTGGACGCCGCCCCCGCCGTGCTCGGCTCATTCGGTGACCGGTTGTCGGCCAAGGCGAAGAAGCAGTTGGAGCACATTGGGGTCGACGTCCAGCTGAACGTCAAGGTGGTCGGAATGGACGCCTCGGGCGTCGACGTCATCGATCCGGACGGCAAGCCCCGGCGGATCGCGTCCCGGACCAAGGTCTGGGCGGCCGGGGTGTCCGCCTCTCCCCTGGGTCAAACCCTGGCCGAGCAGACCGGTGCCGAACTGGACCGGGCCGGCCGGGTGAAGGTCCTGCCGGACACCACCCTGCCCGGCCATCCGGAGATCTTCGTGATCGGCGACATGATGGCGCTGGACGGGCTGCCCGGGGTGGCCCAGGTGGCGATGCAGCAGGGCGCGTACGCGGCCAAAACGATCTCCCGCCGACTCAAGGGCGACGGCGACCTGCCGCCCTTCCACTACCGGGACAAGGGCAGCATGGCCACGGTCTCGCGGTTCCATGCCGTCGCCAGTGTGGGGTCACGCATCCGGCTGGCTGGGTTTATTGCCTGGCTGATGTGGCTGGTGGTGCACATCGTTTACTTGATCGGTTTCAAGAACCGGGTGACGACGCTGATGCACTGGGCGGTGACGTTCATCGGTCGGGGACGGTCCGAGCGGGTGGCCACCGCGCAGCAGGTGTTCGCCCGGATGGCGTTGGCCCGGGAGAAAACCGCGGCCGATGCCGCCGAGGAAGAAACCAAGCACGTCACCAAGGCCACAACTGTTTAGGCTCAGCTGAACCTTGCTGGCTCTTGCCGGCTCGCTGGTGCCAGGGATCTCGATCAGCAGCTGAAGAGCGTCCGGCAATAAGGTCTACCCGTGTTGCGTACCGTAGCTGCCACCCATTACGTCACTCCTCTGCGCGAGGGCGGTTCACTGCCCGGTCTGGTCGAGGCGGACGACGACGGCATGTACGTGGTCAAGTTCCGCGGCGCCGGTCAGGGGACGGCCGCCCTGGTGGCCGAGGTGGTGGTCGGTGAGATCGGGCGTCGGCTCGGCATCCGGGTACCCGAACTGGTCACCGTGGAGCTGGACCCGCAGGTCGCCCGCTTGGAACCGGACGAGGAGGTGCAGGACCTGCTGTCCGCCAGCGCCGGGCTGAATTTGGGGATGGACTTCCTGCCTGGGTCGTTTGGGTATGACGGGATCCACTGGCCGCCGCCCGCCACGGAGGCGGCGGTGATCCATTGGCTGGACGCGTTCAGCGCGAACATCGACCGCACCTGGCGCAATCCCAACCTGCTGATCTGGCACCGCCAGCTGTGGGCGATCGACCACGGCGCCGCGCTGATCTTCCAGCATTCCTGGCCACCGGTCGAGACCTGGGCCCGGCGTCGCTACAACCTCTCCGATCATGTCCTCGGTTCGGTGGTCGCCGAATTGGACGCTGCGGCCCTCGACAAGATTGACGCGGACCTGGCCGACCGGCTGACCCCCGACCTGCTGACCGAGGTGCTGGCTCTGGTTCCGGACGGCTGGCTGATCGGGATGAACGCGGCAGCCGGTGATGCCCGCGATGCCCAGGCTTGGCGCGATCGCTATCGCGAGTATTTGCTTGCCCGGTTGGAGGATCGGCAGTCGTGGCGGGGCGAGGTGACCCGATGACCGCCGTCCCCTTCGAGTACGCGCTGGTGCGCGCCGTCCCTAGGGTCGATCGTGGAGAGTTCGTCAACATCGCCGTCGTTCTGTACTGCCAGGCACGAGACTTCCTCGGTTGTGCCTGCGGGCTGGAACCGCACCGCCTCCTCGCCCTTGATCCGAATACCGATGTGGACGCCGTCAGCGCCGCTTTGGATGGCATCTGTGCCGTCTGCGAGGGACGGTCCTCGGCAGGAGCGTCCGGGGCGGGCTCACCCCGGGCCCGGTTTGGCTGGCTGACCTCGCCTCGCAGCACCGTCGTCCAGACCGGGCCGGTGCACTCCGGCGTCACCACTGACCCGGCCACCGAGCTGACTCGGCTGGCTCGTCGGCTAGTGCACTAAAGCCCGGTCACGATGACGTCGACCCAGTCTGCCTCGCCACCCAACCCTGCGACGCCACCCAACCCTGCCTCGTCACCCAACCCTGCGACGCCAACCAACCCTGCGACGCCAACCAGCGCTAGGGCCAAACCGGGGCCAGTGCTGGGTGCTGGCCCACATTCCGAGATGCCCTCGACAAAAGGACGGACGTGGACGAGTGGTGGGGCCACTCAGGCACTTAGATCACCGGAATACCTGCAGGATGATGCGGGCACCAGGCCCGTCGTGCGTGCTGGAGTGGCCCTCGATGACCGGTCTGCAGGTCTGTGGATCACGGAATGTGGGTCAGAACTAGTGCTGGTCGGCGGGAACACCGACGCCGGTTCGCGGCTTGTCGCAGGGATGAACGGGTCCTCTGCACCGTCCGCTGTCAGCGCGAACCACCCGGCGGGCCCCGACCCAACCAATGAACCGGCCGCGCAAAGCAGCGTCCATCCCAGCCCGCAGACCAGCGCACGAATTAGCATCCAAGCCGACACCGAAGTCGACGTCGTGGTGATCGGCGCAGGTCAGGCCGGTTTGTCGAGTGCCTATTTCCTTCGTCGGGCAGGGTTTGAGCCGGGCACCGGCTTCGTGGTTCTGGACGGTGACTCCGGGCCCGGCGGCGCCTGGCAACACCGCTGGCCGACACTCAGGTTCGGGGCCGCGCACCGCTTGTACCCGTTGCCTGGTTTCCCGCTCGGACCGGTGGACGGCGACCTGCCGGCCTCAGCGGTGGTCGCTGAGTACTACGGCGACTTCGAGCGCTACTACGACCTCCCGATTCAGCGTCCGGTCCGGGTCACCGCTGTGCGGCCAGGCGAGCACGACCGGCTCAGTGTGATGACGACGTCCGGAACCTGGTCGACCCGGGCCGTGGTTAATGCCAGTGGGACGTGGAGCAAACCCTTCTGGCCCGCCTATCCGGGCGGTGCGTCGTTTCGAGGGCGACAGTTGCACACCGTCGAGTACCAGCGGCCACAGGAGTTTGCCGGGAGACACGTCGTGGTTGTGGGCGGTGGGAACTCCGCGGTCCAACTGCTTGCGGAGATCTCCACATGGACGACGACGACGTGGGTGTCCCGCCGCGAACCGGTCTGGAATGTCGGCCCTTTCGACGAGTCCGCAGGTCGGGAGGCGATTGCCCGAGTGGAGCAGCGAGTACTCGCGGGCCTACCTCCGGAGAGTGTGGTGAGCGTGACCGGGCTGGGTGTCACACCGGCCATCGCGGCTGCGGCCGATCGTGGGGTGATGGTCCGTCTGCCGATGTTCGAGCGAATCACCCCGACCGGGGTGAAATGGGCGGACGACAGTTTTGTTCAGGCGGATGTGATTCTCTGGTGCACCGGCTTTCGAGCGGCATTGGATCACCTCAAGCCAATGCGCCTGCGTGAAGCAGGCGGCGGGATCCGGATGCAGGGAACCAAGGTTCTGGCCGACCCACGCATCCATCTGGTCGGCTACGGACCGTCCGCGAGCACGATCGGTGCGAATCGCGCCGGACGGTTCGCCGCCCGCGAGCTATCCACCTTGCTCCGACCAAAGGTCACAGCTACCAAGTAAATTCGTGGGCAAGGCACGCTGGCCCGCCATCGATCATGGCCCTCGTCACCTGCACCAGCCCGAAATCCCTTGCGTTTCCTTGTCTTGCCTTGCCTCCCTTGCTTGACCCTGATGGCCAATTCAGTGGAGTTAGGCTGTGAGGGTGAAGGCGGGCCAGGTGGGTAGTTCGGGTTGGTCGAGAGCAAGGCCGGGGACTCCGCTCCCCCTTCGGCCGGGCACCTCGCTCCCCTTATGCCGGTGAAAACGTGATCCACTAGGCGGTTTCACCAGCATAGCGGGAGCGAAATGCCCGGACCACCGACGCTCTGCGCAACCAATCGATGCCCTGGGTGACCGATGGGATCGCCCCGTCGCCGTGATCATGCTCGGGAGCGCGTCAGCGCCGGCGTGCCCGCGGTGAACCCCTCGACGGACCCAGCAAACGTGCAGGGGGCGCCTCCCGCCCAAAGGGTCGGGGAATCGCCTCCATCTTAAGCCTGAGCGAATTGACCAGCAGGGTCTTGCTTACCTTGCTTCGCCTTGCCTCGCCTCAGTTGCCTTTCCTTACCTTGACTTTGCCCGCGTGCCGCCGCCCTACCCTGCGCCGACCCGCATGTCCGCCTCACCTACCGACCCCGTCAGAGCTATCCGTCCGCCTGCAGTCCGTCCGTCCGTCGGCCGACCTACCGCACCCTTACTTACTCTGCACCTCGCCAGCCCGCTGTCATGTCAGATAATCCTTGCACTGCAACACATTTAAACATGTTGTGCTGCAGCACGTTAAATCCGAATCAATCTCCGGGACAATGGCCATCAAGAGCGGCCCTCGCCCACACCCCCTCCACCCCCAGGATTGCGCTAGCGTCAGGCAACATTCATTACACTGCAGCATATTTCAAATGTGCTGCAGCACAGCGTATTTAGTTCACTCTAGTTTGCTCAAACCGTTGTGATCATGACATAGTCGCTGACATACTCGAACATATGAACGAGTCGACGACCGGCCAGCGCAGTGTCCGGGCCACCGGGCACAGTGTCTTACGCCTGGCCGACATTCTGGCTCGCGGTCCCCGGGTCCCCGCCCCAGGCGAGTTCGATCCGACCGATCGGGCGGCTCTGGAATTGTTGGCGGTCCTGGTAGCGCGGATGACCTGGCCGGTTGCTACCGATCCGGTGGGGTCCAGTTCCCTGCCCGGGGCGACCGATCCGGTGGGGTCCA
>JANNPJ010000179.1:0-11400 GCA_031400005.1 Kineosporiaceae bacterium
AGCACGATGGCCCAGTCGAAGGTCAGTGCCGCCGCATCGTTGCCCTTTTCGGTGATCTCGATGACGTGCCCGGACTTGTTCGAGGCCCGGGGGTTGGCGGCGTCGATCTGGGCGGCTGTGCGGTTGCTGTTGTTGGTGCACGCCATGTAGACCTTGCCGGTCACCGGGCTGGGCTGGACGTCCTCGGGGCGGTCCATCTTGGTCGGTGCGACCTTGTCGGCGGCCAGGCGGGTGAAGACCAGGACCTGCTCGACGCTCATCCCGGGCACCTTCGAGACACCGTTCTCGACCAGCGGAATCCATACCCCGGTGCCGTCGTACTCGGGAGAGGGCGTGCCGTCGAACCGCGCGACGTACAGGTCGCCCTGGGTCAGTAGCGACATGTTGTGGCGCTTGCCCGAGCGGTTTCTGGACTTCGTGTACTTGTCCTTCGAGATGAACTTGTAGAGGTAGTCGAACCGCTCGTCGTCCCCGCTATAGGCCACCGCCCGGCCGTCCTCGGCGATCCGGATCGTCGCGGCCTCATGCTTGAACCGGCCCAGGGCGGTGTGCTTGACCGGGGTGGACTCGGGGTCTTCGGGGTCGATCTCGACGACCCAGCCGAACCGGTGCGGCTCGTTGGGTTCAACCGCCGTGTCGAAGCGGCTGTCGGCCCGGTACCAGTTCCGGCCAGTGCCGGTGGCGATGCCGTACCGCTTGTACCCGGCAGCAGTCTCCGGGTCGGTCGGGGCTGCGGCCACCCGGAAGTACTGGTTGAAGTTTTCCTCGCCGGACAGGATGGTCCCCCATGGGGTGACGCTTCCGGCGCAGTTGTTCAAGGTGCCGAGCACTTTGGTACCACTCGGGTCGGCCGATGTCTTCAGATACTTTGACCCGGCGGCTGGCCCGCTCACATCGAACGGGGTGTGCGCGGTGATCCGTCGGTTCTTCGAGGCCTTGGGTTTATAGGTCCACGGCTGTGTGACCTTGCGGCGGGACACCTCGACGACGGACATTCCATGCGCGGCCATCGAGATCCGCAGCTGCTCGAGGCTGGCGGCGGCATCGTTCGTCCACCCCCGGAACATCAGGGCCTCGTTGGTGTACTCGTGGTTGCAGACCAGAATTGCGTCCCGGACCGAGTCGGCGATCAGCGCGGTGAAGTCGTTGTTGTACCCGAATTGCATGGCCTGCGCCTTGGCGGTCTGGTTCTCGAAATCGAACTTCGGCGCACCCGGCAGGATCGGGTCGCCCCAGCGGATCAGCGTCGACCATTCAAATCCGGCGGGAACCGTGACCTCGTCCACGGTGGCCCGAACGGGTGAGATCGGGGTGAACCCCAGGCCGTTAGCTTTTTCCGCGATGACCGATGCGGTCGTAGGCGCGGCCACCGCGTGGCCGGCTGGCTCCAGCAGGGTCCAGGCTGCGCCCAGACCGATCACTCCAGCCGCGCCGGTCAGCAGCGACCGCCGGGAGAGCGAAGCGGCGATCACGTCGCCGAGGTACTCGTTGTCGCTGGTGTTCGGCACCGGCTGAGCACAGGCATCGCCACACCGGTAGTGGCAGACCGTCGCGCTGCGGCCACCACTGTGCGGCAGAAGGGACAGCAGGCGGTGCGGTGATGCGCTCATCTAAGAACTCCTGAAAGCAGGGAACGAGTTGTTCCTCGAACGCTAGCGCGTCGCCCCAGGACTATTCACCCACCGGCGGATGAATACCTGTTGACCAGCTGACGCTCGGTTGCTTGTGTGCCGATCGGCTCAGCAGATCTTAGCGCTGCCCTCGTCTCAGGTCTCCCAGGAGTGGAGCTTGGTCGTTCGCTGGGCGAACGCTCGGTAAAGTGGCTGCAGCGCAGACCTGAGGGAGCCCCATGCAGGACGACGTCCCAGACGTCCCAGTTCTGGCCAAGCCGGTGGACTCCGTGCAGTCGATGGCCCGCGGCCTGGCGGTGATCAAGGCGTTCAACGGTGCCAGGCCCCGGATGACGCTCTCCGAGGTGGCTCGACAGACGGATCTGACCCGCGCCACCGCGCGGCGATTCCTGCACACCCTGGTTGCGCTCGGCTACACGGAGACCGACGGCCGTGAGTTCTGGCTGCGGCCGAAGGTCCTCGAGCTCGGGTACGCCTACCTATCCAGCCTCTCGCTCCCGGACGTCGCGGCCACGCACCTGAGGTCGCTCGCCGATGAGGTGAACGAGTCGGCGTCGGTCTCGGTGCTCGATGGCACCGACATCGTCTATGTCGCCCGGGTACCGATCCGCCGGATCATGGCGGTCTCGATCAGCGTCGGCACCCGTTTTCCCGCCTTCGCGACGTCCATGGGTCGGGTGCTGCTTGCCGCACTCCCCGTTTCCACCGCGCTCGACCTGATCGCGGCCAGCGAACTGAAATCGCTCACCCGAAACACGATAACCAGTACCGAGATGCTCCTTTCGGAGCTCGACCGGGTTCGGCAGCAGGGTTGGGCGCTGGTCGACCAGGAACTGGAGGTCGGCCTGCGATCGATTGCGGTTCCGGTCCGCGACTCCAGCGGCAGTGTGGTCGCCGCGATGAACGTGTCGGTCAGCGCTGGTGGCGACTCGATAGAACAGTCCCGGCAGCGACTGTTACCGCCATTGCAGACCGTGGCGAGGGCGCTGGAAGAGGATCTTGCCGCAAAACTGCACACCGGTGCTTAGGGCAGTTCTGGGCGGCTCAATCGAGTTTGGCCCTGACGAGTTCGACGTCCAACGAGGCGGCCAGTTCGTCGAAGCTGACCCCGAACGTGTCGCTCACCACGATCCGGCCGCCGTCCAGATGGAACACCGCCCGGTCGGTGTAGACCCGGCTGACGCAGCCCCGGCCGGTCAACGGATAGCTGCACGTGGGCACCAGCTTTGGGCTGCCGTCCCGGGCGAACAGCGTCATCAGGGCGTACACCTGTTTGGCGCCGGTGGCGAGGTCCATCGCACCGCCGACCGCGGGGATCGCATCCGGCTTTCCGGTATGCCAGTTTGCCAGGTCGCCGTCCTGTGACACCTGGAAGGCGCCTAGCACGCAGACGTCGATGTGCCCGCCGCGCATCATCGCGAACGAGTCGGCTTGGTGGAAGTAGGAAGCCCCGGGTAACTCGGTGACCGGGATCTTGCCGGCATTGATCAGATCAGGATCAATCTCGGCGCCGTGGGCGACCGGCCCCATCCCGAGCATCCCGTTCTCGGTATGCAGGACAATTCCGCTGTCCGGCGTGAGGTGGTCCGCGACCGCCGTCGGCTGGCCGATCCCCAGGTTGACGTACGAACCCGGGGCGATCCCACGGGCCACCAGCCTGGCTAACTCGTCTCGCTCCAGCGGTCCCCGATCGAGATGCTCGACGGTGTCTCCAGTGCTGCCTTCGCTCAGCCATTCGCTCATCAGGTAAGCACCACTCTATCGACGTAAATGCCAGGTGTGACAACGGCTTCCGGGTCGAGCTCACCGGTCTCGACCACCTGCGAAACCTCCACGACGGAAAGCGTTGCCGCGCTGGCCATCAGCGGTCCGAAATTTCGAGCAGTCTTGCGATAGACCAAATTCCCAGCTCGATCCGAGGCATGCGCTCGGATCAGTGCGACATCCCCACTGATCGGAAACTCCAGCAGATACTCCCGGCCGTCGATAGTCCGGGTCTCCTTGCCCTCGGCCAGCAATGTGCCAACCCCGGTGGGGGTGTAGAAGCCGCCGATTCCGGCACCTGCCGCACGTAGCCGCTCGGCAAGGTTTCCCTGCGGAACAACCTCCAGTTCGATGCGTCCCGCGCGGTACAGCTCATCGAAGATGAAGGAATCGACCTGGCGCGGGAACGAGCAAATCACCTTGCGGACGCTCCCCGCTGCCAGCAGAGCGGCGATTCCGGTGGTCCCGTTGCCTGCGTTGTTGCTGACCACGGTCAGGTCGCCGACGCCCGTGCGGCGCAGTGCGTCGACCAGTTCGATCGGCTGCCCGGCCGCGCCAAAGCCACCGATCAGCACGGTGGCGCCGTCCTTGACCCCGTCAACTGCGGCATCCGCGTCCGGACTGAATATCACCATCAGCGCGGCTCGCTGTTTTCGAGGACGAGCGCCAGCCCTTGGCCGACACCAATGCAGATCGCCGCCAGGCCATAGCGTTGCCCGCTGAACCGCAACTGGTGCGCGAGAGTAGCTACCACCCGGCCGCCGGAGGCCCCCAGCGGATGTCCGATCGCGATCGCGCCACCCCGCTGGTTAACGATCTCCGGGTCGACCTTCCAGGCATCCAGACAGGCCAGGCTCTGCACGGCGAAGGCCTCGTTCAACTCGATAGCCCCGATGTCCGACCACGTCAGACCCGCTGAACGAAGCGCCCGTTCGGCCGCCTCCACCGGCGCGTAGCCGAACGACTGAGGCTCGATCGCACTGACGCCGCGGCCGGCGATCCGGGCCAGTGGCCCACGACCGATCCGTTGCGCCGCTCGCTCCGAGCCGATCAGTAGCGCCGAAGCGCCGTCGTTCAGCGGAGAAGCATTGCCGGCGGTGATCGTCCCGTTCGGTCGGAACACCGGTTTCAGCGTGCTCAGCTTCTCAGCGGTGGTCCCGGGCCGGATCCCCTCGTCCCGATCGAGATCGACACCCGGCACACCGATGACGTGGTCGGCGTAGAAGCCCGACGTCCAGGCCTGATCGGCAAGCTGATGCGAGCGCAGGGCAAAGGCATCCTGGCGTTCCCGGGAAATGCCGTACTTTTCCTGCAGTTGCTCATTGGCCTCGCCGAGCGACACCGTCCAGTCCTTCGGCATCCGTGGGTTCACGAACCGCCAGCCCAGCGTCGTGGAAACGGCGGTGACGTCACCGACCGGGAACTCGCGATCCGGCTTCGGCAGCACCCACGGCGCGCGGCTCATCGATTCCACCCCACCGGCAACGACGATGTCTGCGTCACCGGTTTCCACCGTCCGAGAGGCGACCATCACGGCGTCCAGGCTCGATCCGCAGAGCCGGTTGATCGTTGTGCCGGGCACTGTCACCGGCAATCCGGCCAGCAGCGATGCCATCCGGCCGACGTTGCGGTTGTCCTCGCCCGCCCCATTGGCGTTGCCAAACACGACGTCCTCGATCGCAGCCGGGTCCAGGTCGGGCAACCTGGCCAGGAGCCCGCTGAGGGCATGAGCGCCCAGGTCGTCGGGCCGCACACGGGCAAGCGCACCGCCGTATCTACCGAACGGGGTGCGAATCGCTTGATAGACGAAGGCAGACGTGGTGACTCCAGGTGGTTGAGTGTCCCGCGTGCTCTGTGTCGTGTTCGCTATGCGAACATCTGTTCATAGCGTGAACACCCATGTTCTCTACTGCTGCGAGGATCGTCAAGGCTTTGTGGGCGCTCGAATTGGCCGTCGATCCTGCCCAACTGGGGGGATAAAGGACGGACAGCTGTAGTTAAACGGTGATATCCGCTATTCCTCGGCGCCGGTCTCTCGGCGGCGCTGCTCGGCTTCGCGCCGTTTGAGGTCGGCTTCCCACTTCTTGAGCGTCTCTTCTTGCTCGTCGTTGACCTGACGGATCTCGCTCAAGAATTCGTCGTCGTCATCCGGACCTCGCGGAGCACCGCGTCGGTTGCGCTCGTGCTCCGGAAACCCGCCACCCATCACCCAGCCGTCCCGATTGCGGGGGCGAACCGGCCGACCAGCGACCAGCCAGGCGATGCCGCCGATCAGCGGGAGGAAGACGATCAACAGAATCCACCAGATCTTGTCCAGCCCACGGACCTCATCGGAGGGTGTCTGGATCGCGTCGATCAGACAGTAGATGAGTAAACCGATTTCAAGCAGGACAGGCAGTCCGCGCAGCACGAACATCATGGGAGCTCCTTCCGAGCCGAGCAAATTCTGTCACAGCCGGGCCAAGAGAGCGCGGATGGATTCCTATCGGTTACTCGGGCGAGATGGCATAGTTTGTCGTAATCAAGACCAGCCAACCGGACACGGGGGTCCGTTCATGGCAATCATCGGGTATGTGCCGTTCGAGGATGCACACCGCAGCCTGGAGGCGGAGTGGATTCGTGAATACCTCGACGTCGTGGTCCGCGAGGTGAATGTCGCGCCGGCCTGGAATCCTTCGCCTGCCCGGCGGTTACCGCCGATCGACCGACTGGTGAAGGCGCTGCAGCCGTTACTGCCGCTGTCCGCCGTCGTCCTCGAGGGGCCAGGCGCCTTCCTGTGGACTGCCCTGCTCCGGTCCCGCGGGTTCACCGGTGCGGTCACCATCCTGCCCGGCCTCAATCCGCGTGGCTGGCGGGATGTCCTTGCCACGGCCGTGTACCGACGCTGCGCGGATCGGCGAGACCGGGTGTTTGTCGGTTCCCGCCCGTCTGCCGCCCTCTACTCGGCGTTTGGCGTGGAGTGTGACGTCGGTGAGCCCTACGGCGTCGATGAGCGACACTTTCGGCTCCGGCCCGAGGCGGAACGAGTTCGCTCTGAGCTGGATCTTCCGCAGGGTCGACTGCTGCTGTATGCCGGGCGGGTCAAGCACGATAAGGATTTGTGCTCCTTCCTCCAAATTGGGCTGAAAGCGCGGCTGCTCTTTCCCGACCTCGGCGTGGTGGTGGCAAGTCAGGCTGAGGCCGACGAAGACCTCGCCGCCGCACTTAAGGACTTTGACGACCCCTCGGGGGTGCACGTCGTTACCGATCCCTCGACCCGGCAGCGGGCCGATCTCTACAACATCTCGGATGTCTTCCTGACCGCCTCCACCAGCCGGTTCGAAACCTTCGGGCGGGCTCCAGCGGAGGCTCTCATCTGTGGCTGTCCCAGCGTGGCGCCGCGCTATGACGGTTTTGAGGAGGTCCTCGCGCAGCCAGGCGGAACGATCGTCGATCCGACGATGGACGCGGTGGACGGCGTGCCCCACGCCGACGAGGCCGCGCTGCTGCGTGCCGTCTACGACGTGCTGACCGCACCTCGAGGGCCGACTCGAGAGGACATCGCGGACGTGGCCAAGCGGCGCTTCGGGCGCACGCAGACCATGGGCTTGCTGCGGAACCTGGTGGACGGATCGCGGCGTCGTCCCGGATCGGCGGTCGTTCCGGCCTGCCTTGATCTGCCCGCGGCCTGGCAGGAGAAACTTTCGAACCTTGAGGATCTGTCCCTGGAGAGCGCACTGACCTGGTGTTGGAATCACGCCGAACACGATCGGCTGGCGGCGTGCGACGGCGAATTTGAGCTTCAGGTTCGTCGCTGGCTGTGCGTCTCTCCGCTGCGCAAGGATCTTGTCCCCTGTCGATGACTCCTCGCCGACGACTTCCGATCGATGACTCCGGTGGTTGCTCTCGGCGGCGAGACAGCGCAAACTGAGTCGATATCGGAGGGCGGTATCGCGATGTCGCAGGATTTGGGACAGCTACTACTGAAGGCGTTGAGCGGGTTACCTCGCGAGGAGCAGGGCGACCTGCTGGTGCAACTCCTCGGCCGGTCCACCCCGGTGCCCTGGACGAATCCGCTGATCGATGTCGGCTTGGGCGGCCAGATCGACGGCTCGGTCCGGCGATCCACCCAGGCGACGTTGTCGGAAACCGAGCTCAAGGTACTTCCGGTCCGGCTGCCGGCGGCCGACTACGAGCGCTTGCGGGATTGGTCCAAGAGCCACGACTTCTCGATGGCAGTGATCGTCCGCACACTGGTCGAGCGGTTTCTTGACGCTCAGGAAGCAAAGTCACCTCCCTCTCCGCCGATGGACTGACCCTGGCACGGCAGGGACCTGCCACCATTGCGGTCGAGTCACCCATAACGGGTGACCACCCGCGCAGGTGAACCGGTTGCCGGAGTCCTGCGTAAGGACGGTTGTGGAGGTATTGGTGGCTGATCAGGGGGACGCGCTGTTGCGCGCGTTGTACGACCAGCACGCGGCCGTTCTGTGGTCTTTCGTCATACCGCTCACTGGCGGTGACCGGATGCAGGCGCAGGACGTCGTCCAGGAGACGATGCTGCGCGCCTGGCGGCACCCGGACGTCCTGGCTCAATCCCAGCGCTCGGCCCGGTCATGGCTGTTCACCGTCGCGCACCGGATCGTCATCGACGAGTGGCGGCGTGGACGATCCGGACGCGAGGTGCTCACCGACGTCACGCCGGAGGTCATCCAGCCCGACCGCACCGACGCCATGCTGAATGTTTGGATGATCGCTGATGCGCTGGACACTTTGAGCCCGGAACATCGGTCCGTGATCGTGGAGTGTTACTACCGCGGTCGGTCCACCTCCGAGGCCGCGCGAGTTCTCGGTATTCCGGACGGGACGGTCAAGTCCCGGGCCCACTACGCGTTGCGTGCACTACGACTTTCTTTGCAGGAGATGGGGGTGACACAGTGATCGAGCAGCAGGATTTCTTCCTCGACTACGACGCTGCCTACGTGATGGGCGCTCTCGACCCGAATGATCGCCGCGCGTTCGAAGAGCACCTCGGCACGTGCGCGCGCTGCACGGCGGCGGTATCGGAACTGGCGGGGATGCCCGGTCTGCTCGCCCAGGTGCCGGCTCAGCAGGTACTGGCCCCGCGGGCCACACCCGAACCAGTGCCGGACACGTTGCTGCCTCGACTGGCGGCGGCGATCCGGAAGCAGCGCCTCCGTCGGCGGGTGTGGACCGGCGTGGTCGCTGCCGCCGCAGCCTGCTTGGTCACCGGCATCGTCCTGGTCACGAGTCCATGGTCCGCGCGGGAGCCACAAAGTACTGCTGTCGCGCTGCCGATGACGGCCCTGGCATCGGTTCCGGTCACGGCGACGGTTCGGTTGGACCCGGCTGACTGGGGAACCGAGGTGCGGCTGGAGTGCACTTACCGGGACGAAAGTCCCGAGCCTGCGGGCAAATGGGATGCCCGGACGTACACCCTCGTGGTCGTCCCGAAGAACGGTGGCGCCGCTCAGCAGGTGTCACACTGGACCGCGCTGCCGGGCAAGACCGTCAAGCTCACCGGCAGCACCAACCTGACCACCGCGCAGATCAAGGAACTCCAGTTGGTCAACAGTCGGGGTGTCGCTCTGCTGCGCGTCTCGCCGTCCGTCTGACATTGGCCGAGGCAGTGGGCACGATGATCAATTACACCCATCGATGTAATTCCCTTTGCCTGCTTTTTAGCCCTGGAAAACTATTCATTTATCGCTGGGGCTTGTACGATGATCTAGTTGGAGCACAAGGAGTGACGCATTTGCCCGGCCCCCGTCATGCGGCGCTCGGTGTGCTCCGAAAGTCAGCCCGGGTGACCACGCCCCCAGGTGCTGGCGATGGGCGTTGGCGGGGTGCATCTCCCCTCACATTATGCATCCCGCCAACGTTCTGTCATGGATCGCATTACTTAAGCGGGACCTTAAGGCTTTTTATCTTAGATACTTCTCGCCGCAGTGGAGTCCGGTTTGAAGTGATCTGCGGGGGCGGAAACGCGACGGAGTCGTCCTAACCACGAGGTGCGGGTTACCGTACGCCGACCGAGCTATGGCAATGCTGTTTCGACGACTGCGGATGGAGGACTCGTGGGGTACGGCTTGGGTGTCGATCTCGGGACGTCGTTCACCGGTGTCGCGATCAGTTGTCACGGTCGGACGCGGATCGTGCCTCTAGGTGATGATCCGATCTCCGGGTCATCGCTTGTTACGGTCCGTCCGCCCGGGAGTCTGCTGGTTCGGGAAATCGATAACACCGTCCCGGTCGTCCTCGGCGGGAGACCATATCCGCCGGTGGCCGTTTTGGCCGAGGTTCTGCGGTCGGTGCTGGCCTCAGTGACGATGTCCGAGGGCGAGGTGCCGGAACAAGTGGTCCTGACCTGTCCGGCGGTCTGGGGCCCGGCCCGTCGTCAACAGTTCGGCGAGGTGTCCCGGCGGGTCGGGTTGACCTCCGTCACCGTGGTCAGCGAACCGGAGGCGGCCGTGACCAGCCTGGTCGACGGTCGGAAACTGGTCGAAGACGACGTTGTCGTGGTGTACGACATCGGTGGCGTCACCGTCGACATGACGGTTGTGCGGGTCACCGATTCAGGGACGGAGATCCTGGGCCTGCCCGAGGGCGCCGATGGAGCCGGTGGCGCCGACTTCGATGACCTGTTGCTCGCACACGTCGACCGCGTCTTGGGCGGGGCGTTGTCGGAGCTGGACCTGTCCGATCCGGTTGCGGTCGGGGTGCTCACTGGGGTCCGGGCCGAGTGTGTCCGCGCCAAGGAGGCGCTCTCCCGGACGGGGAAGGTATCCGTGCGGGTGATCGGGCTTGCCGAGATGATCGGGCGGATCGAGGAAGTTCAGCCGATCCGGCTGACCAGGACGGAGTTCGAGGCGCTGATCCGGGAACCGTTGACGTCGACGCTGGCCGGACTGAGTCGGGTGCTTGACTCGGCAGGAGTGCAGGCCTCGGAGCTCAGGGCGGTCGTGCTGGTCGGCGGCTCCTCACGGATCCCACTGGTGTCCCGGCTGCTGAACGACAGCGTGGGTCGGCCGGTGTTGACGGATGAGCATCCGCAGTATTGCGTGGCGCTGGGCGCTGCCGCGATCGCCGACGGAACCTCGACGATCGCCGACGGCGTACGCAAGATCACTCCTGGCGCACCGCCAATCACGGACAGCATTCCGTCGTTCGCTGCGGCCACCAAGATGGCGGCAGCGGTGAAGTCGGTCGAGAACAAAACCGCGACAAAGGCCGCTGAGGACACGAGCTCCGGAAACAAGCAGAGCTCCGGAAGCAAGCAACGACCCCAAGGCAAGTCCGCTTTCGGCAGCATGCAAGCGTTCGCGGTTAAGCAGGGCAAGAATAAATCGACTGGGAAGCCGGCGAGCGAATCGGACGAGGCCGCCGTCAATGCCGTCGTCGCTCCCTTCGTCGCTCCCTTTGGCACAACTCCCGTGCCGCTGGTCTCCCCACGGCCATTGCCGGCACCGGTCTCGACGTCCCGATCCGAGGCGATGCTGGCCTTTCCCGGCGGCAGCCCCTTTCCCGGTGGGAGCGCCTTCTCCGGCGGCAGCGCCTTTCCCGGCGGAATTGCCTTGCCGGGAGACCTTCCTCTCTCGGCAGCCAGCGGCCCCACGGTCGACGTGACGGCGCAGCCATTGCCGCGACGGGACGGTGGCCACCGGATGCCACGGATGCGGGAGCGGCGCTGGTGGGCCGGTGGCGGATGGCGCACCGTGCCGGGGCGGCGTTGGCGGGTGATCGCTGCGACCGCGGTGACCGCGTTGCTCATCGGAGGTACCTACGTGTTTACGACAGTGGGAACCGACCCCGACCCGACCAACTCGGTGGCTGGCCCGGCGGACGGGACGACCTCGACCCCGACGGTTGTCCCGTCATCCCCACAAACCGAGCCGACGTCCGTCCCGGCGCCGACCGAGGCAGCGGCCAAGACCACCCCGCCTCAACAGGAGACGCGCAAACCGACGCAATCCGCCCCCTTCCGGTCCGCGCCGGACACCGTGAC
>JANNPJ010000189.1:0-38909 GCA_031400005.1 Kineosporiaceae bacterium
TTTCTTAGCCCCGGCGCTCCCACAGGCAGGGCGCCGAGCCGGGCTCAGTCACGGTTAGTGTTCCCGCGGGCCCCGTGACCGGTCCCTTGGGCAGTGGCCTTCTAGTCGACGCCAGGACCCGGGCCGAAGGCGGGCCCGGACTGACGGAGTCAGCTCTGCTTAGGCAGCGAGAGCGTAGGACTCGGTGCTGTTTGTATTGGCACCTATTGGTTTGCGACGAGGATTAACGAGATCACATCGCGTACTCGGCCCGCTTCCCCTGGAAAAACGACCAACGTCGAAACCTGTCACCCCCGAGGAGGATCTGGGTAAGGATCTTGATCGGATCCAGTCTTACCGTGCTCTTCAGTTGTCAGTGTTCTGCCGGTACCGCGTTCTGTCGGTACCACAGCTCACAACGTACCGTGCGGCTTGATGATTCCGTACCCGCCGCCCGAGGGCAAGCCAGTTTCCTCGAACAGCCGGTCGGCTCACCAGGAACCACCACCGCCGCCGCCCCCACCGCCCCCGGAGAACCCGCCACCGCCGAACCCGGACGAACCGGAGGACGACGGGGTGGCTGCGGCAAGGGACCCTGCCGCGGTGGTGGAGAAGCCGTCCATCGAACTGCCGAACGCCGTGTAGTTGAACAGACCGTGCCCATAGCCGGACCCGACGTACCAGGTCGGAACGGCGACGGCGGCACCACTGGCGGCCAGCGCAGCGAAGATCTTGGCCCAGCGCTCGGCCACCCCGAACACGATCGCGAAGGGCAGATACCGGCTGAAGATGTCCTCGCCCTCCTCGAAGCGAATCTGGTTCGCCTCGGCCTTCTCCAGGTAGAGCCGGAAGCCCTTGGCCTGTGCCAGCAACGCCGTCCCCTTTGCCGTCCTGGCCGGCATCCGGGGCGCTAAGGCCAGCATCACCACCCCAGAGGCCAGGACCGCGACACCCAGCAACCCATACGCCGTGAGGGAGGCCAGCAGCCAGGTCAGACCGCCGCCGACCAGCGTCAGCACAATGCCGTACACCGCCCAGCGGATCCGAACGGACGACGGATTGCCACGGAACCAGCCCTGCCGCGAGACGTCGTCATAAAGCATTTCCTGGACCTTCTCCAGGTCGCTCTTGAAGGTTGTCTTGAGGTCCGAGAGCAGCACCTCGCTGCGACCCTGGAAGATCGCGTTGAACAACTTCGTCTCGTAATCGTGCAGCTTCTCCCGAGGATGGTCGGCAGCGAAGTCGGTGACCTCGATCAGCCGCCAGTCACCAGCACGGAACATCCCCGGCTCCTGAACCTCCTCGATTGTGAGGTATCCGCGGACGGCGAGGTCGACGATCGTCGCGGTGACGTCGACGACGTTGGCGTGCTCATCGATCAGTGTGCCCAATTGGCCGGGCCGCATTCCGGCCGGTGGAGTGAACTGGACCGCAACCGGGTCTCGGCGCATCCACGACACCCGGGAGACGCTGTGCTCCTGGGCGAAGCCCGGCTCCAGGCCGGGGGTGACACCGAGATAGCGCTCGTCCCGGCCTCTGCGGGCCACCATTGCGAAGGCGCCACCGCCCAGCAGGCCAAGAATCGCGATCGAGCCGATCCCGGTCGCGGGCGTGAGCGAGAACGCCCGGCCCAGGGTCTGCTTCACCTTCACGATCGGGGCAGCGTTCGGGAAGGTCCCCGGCGGAAAGGAAGCGACGACGGTCATCCCCTGGTTCTCGCTCAGGTTGGCCGCGGTGAAGGACCCTGCTCCGTCAGCGCCAATGGTCCCGGTGCAGGTGTCGGTACTGCCCCGGACACCCTTGTAACAGGCGACCTTCTGCACCCCCGCCGGACCCTCGATCTTCACGGTCGCGGCCAGGATCGGCACGTCCCATTCGGAGCCGATCGCGTTCCAGTACAGCTCCTGGTGATCGTCGAACGAGTTGACGACACCTTCGAGGTCGTAATCGATCACGTAGGTCTGGGCGCCGGTGACTGTCTCGTCCGGGTCACCGATCCGCAGCGAGGCGGTGGAACCAATGTCCTGAGCAAGATCGACCGGTGCCCCGGTGGGGCTGGAGACCTTGATGTTGCTGATCGGGTACTCGCGAATCTGGTCCTTGGCGTAATCGAACTCCACAGGGATGTCCCGGGTGATCCCGTGCCGCTGCAGGGCGCCGAAGTCGTAGCCGATCGTCTCCTTGACGTGCATCGAGCTGTCCGACTGCAGTACCAGATCGACGTCGTACTTGGTGATCCGTTCGGTGATGCCGGCCACGGGCCCAGCCGCCGGAGCCGCCGTGCCCGTGGCCACACCACCCACTGCGGTGATGACCGTCCAGCAGATCACCAGCAGGACAACCGAGAAGAATCCCAGCAGTGCTACCGGGAAGAACCTGACCACGCGCAGCGGCGTGCGAGATCCGGGCACGACGCCAGAATACGCAAACCAGCTCGTGATCTTGTGCGAAATGACACCTCGGCCACGACCGCAAAAAGCTCGAACCGGGCGTGTTGCTTCGTCCAAGATCACCGAGTGTTCACCGGTTCAGGCGGGCGGACATCGCGCGGTCCGACTCGCGCTTGTCCTGGCGTTCGCGCAGGGTTTGGCGCTTGTCATAGTTCTTCTTGCCCTTGGCGACGGCGATCTCGATCTTGGCTCGGCCGTTCAGGAAGTAGAGCTGGAGCGGGACCAGGGTGAGCCCGCTCTCCCGGGTCTCGAGCAGAATGCGCTGGATCTCGTCGCGGTGCAGCAACAGCTTGCGCCGGCGCCGGGGGGCGTGGTTGTTCCAGGTGCCTTGGCTGTACTCGGGGATGTGGACGGCCTCGAGCCAGGCCTCACCGTTGGAGATCGTGGCGTACCCGTCGGCCAACGATGCCCGACCGGCCCGGAGGGCTTTCACCTCGGTACCGGTCAGCACCAGGCCTGCCTCGTACACATCCTCGATGAGATAATCGTGCCGGGCCTTGCGGTTGGTCGCGACAACCTTGCGACCGGTCTCCCTGGGCACGGCTCCACCCCTTCATCGACAAATGGATCAGCCTCGGCTGGAGGATCAGTCTAGGGACCCGGGGACTGACCACCCAACGAGTTAACCGCTTCCTGCCTGAACAGGCGTCTCCTGCCTGGAACAGGCTCAGAGCCTGGAACAGGCGTCAGAGCCAGCTCATCGGGTCGACGTGGCCACCGTTGACATAGACCTCGAAGTGCAGATGGCAGCCGGTAGACAGGCCGGTGGTTCCGGAATAGCCGATCAGCTCACCGCGTCGCACCGAACCGGATCGCACGACGAACCGGCTCAGGTGGTTGTACGACGTCGCGACCTGTCTGCCCCGCATCGAACCGTGATCAATGACGATCTGATTGCCGTACCCGCCCGCTCCCCCGGCCCGCACGATTGATCCGGGTGCGGCGGCCCGGATCGGCGTCCCACAGACTGCACCGAAGTCGGTACCGGCATGCAGCCGGGAGTAACGCAGGATCGGGTGGTACCGGTACCCGAACCCCGAGGTAATCGGGGCGTGCACCGGGTAGGACAGCCGACCGGAGCCATTGCTCGGGGTGGACCGTCCGCCAGCTCGAGCAGCCAACCGCCGATCGGCCGCCGATCTGGCTTTGGCCCGCGCCCGGAGCAGCTTCGCCAACCGGTTTTGCTGAACCTGCAGCGCAGCGATCCGCGCCTTTTCAGCTGATTTTCGGGCCGCGATGGTCTGCACCGACCGGGCCTGGATCGCGACCAAGGTCCGCACCTGGGTGGCGGCGGCTCCGGCGTCCGCTTCGGCTTTCCTGCGCTGCCCGAGCAGCACCTCGGACTGCCGTTTCAGCTCGGCCACCTCGCGCTGTGCGGCGGCGAGCCGGGACTGCCTGGCCCGAGTCTCCGCCTGCTGCACCTCAATCCGGGAGATAGCACTGTTCTGATGTCGAAGCGCGGTCCCGGCAACGTTCACCCGGTCAGCGAACTGCGCTGGGTCCTCCGCATTCAGAGCGATGGCGAGACCGGAAAGCCCGGAACTGACGTACGCCTCGCGGGCGAGGCTGCCGAGTCGACCCCGGGTGTCCGCCTCAAGCTGTCGACGGGACGCCAGCTCGCGGCCGGCCTTCGCGGCGGCCGCCTCCGCGACGGCCAGCTGATCTGCCAGCACCCGGTCCCGGGCTGCCGTCTCGGCCATCGCCGTGCGAGCGGAACTCAACGTCGCGTTCGCGTCAACCAGATCGCTCTGCGCCCGCTTGAGGTTGACCGCCGCGTCAACCAGGCTCTTGGACGTGCCTTCCAGCGTCTCGCGAAGTTCGTCGAGCTGACGGTCGAGAGCCTGCTTGCGGTCCGATGCACCGTCGGTCACCCCCGACGCCGGGGTCAGGGGTGTGAGAACGCCGCCGCCGAGGAACAGACCGAGACCGATCGCCAGCGCTGCAGGCAGCACTCGCTTCCCCGGCGTGACGTTCATCTGTGCTCCTGTCGGCTGTCACCTCCGACCACAGGTCACGTGAGCTGGGAACAGCCCACGCGATGCCGACCGTGCGGCCAATCGGCTCAGCAGGACGAGGAGATGACTACACCTTGAGGTATCGCAGCAACGCAAGGAATGACGACACGCCAGCAATGGTCAGGCCGATGAAGAACAGCCAAGGCGTGATCAGCAATGCATCCTGAGTTGTCACGTAATTGACAAATTTAAGCGATTTCGCAAGTCGCCCTTGAATTTCAAAATGCGTCAGCGAAACCAGTGCCAGCGATGCCAGAACAGCACCGATAGCAGCCGCTATCATGCTCTCCAGGATGAATGGCAATTGAATGAAGAAATTGGACGCTCCGACCAGGCGCATGATTCCGGTCTCTCGGCGCCGAGTGAACGCAGTGAGCCGAATCGTCGTCGCGACCAGCAGCACAGAACAGACCAGAGTCACCCCGGCCAACATCCAGGAGTAGTACTTCAGCCGGTTGAGCAGGGCGAAGAGCCGGTCCAAGACCTGGTTCTGGTCCTCGACGGACTCCACCCCGGGCTTGTCGGCGAGGATCTGTGCGACCACCTCGTACTGGCTCGGATTCTTCAGCTGAACCCGGTAGGACTCCGGCATCTGGTCGACCGTCACATTGTTGGACAGCACGCTGTCCTTGAACTGTGACTTGAACCGGGTGAAAGCTTCCTGCTTGGATTCGTAATAGACCTGCTTCACGTATCCGGCCAATTGCGGAGACTTCAGGGTGGCCTGGATCTGATCTTTCTGAATCTGGGTGACCGCGCCGTCGGTGCAACTGACGGAATCGGATTCCGCACCACAAAGGAAGATCGAGACCTGCACGCGGTCGTACCAATAGTCCTTCATCGTATCGACCTGTCTCTGGGCGAGGAACCCGAGGCCGAGCAGAAACAAGGACACGACGGTGACGAGCACGACGGAGACGGCCATCGCCACGTTACGGCGAAGACCGACGACGATCTCGTCGAAGATGAACTGGAGGCGCATGGACCCTTCTCAGCAAGTTGAGCAGCTCAGCGTTCTGGGAAATGCGATGTTCTGGGAATGCAGGTAGGTATCGGATCAGCTCGCGCCGCGGTCGGTCAGCGGGTGTACCCGTAGACGCCGCGGTCCTGGTCGCGGATCTTCTTGCCGTCCTGAAGCTCGATGACCCGCTTGCGCATCGAGTCGACGAGCTCGGAGTCGTGCGTGGCCATGACGATCGTCGTTCCGGTCTTGTTGATCCGATCCAGCAGGCGCATGATGCCGCCGCTGGTGGTCGGGTCAAGGTTTCCGGTCGGCTCGTCGGCCAGCAGGATCGCCGGCCGGTTGACGAAGGCTCGGGCGATCGCGACTCGCTGCTGCTCGCCACCGGAGAGTTCGTGCGGGAAGCGGGCTTCCTTGCCCTCCAAACCGACCAGCTCGAGCACCTCTGGAACGGTATGCGAAATCGCGTGTCGCGGTTTGCCGATCACCTGGAGGGCAAACGCGACATTCTCGAAAACGGTCTTGTTCGGCAGCAACCGGAAGTCCTGGAACACCACGCCGATGGTCCGGCGTAGATGCGGCACCTTCCAGCTGGACAGCTTGGCGACGTCCTTACCGGACACCCGGACGATGCCCTTGGTGGCCTTCTCCTCCTTGAGCACGAGCCGGAGGAACGTGGACTTCCCGGAGCCCGAGGCACCGACGAGGAAGACGAACTCCCCCTTCGTCACCTCAAGACTGACCTGGTTCAAGGCGGGACGCTGGGTCCCGGCATAGACCTTAGTGACTTCGTCGAATCGGATCACGGGTTGATACCTCGGCCGCTATCGGGGACTGGAGGCAGGTTCACGGCCGTGGCGAGTCTAGACACTCAACCTGGATACCTCCGACAACGTGTCCGTCACCTGCGGCAGAAGTAGCGCAGCGACGGCCCGCGCGGCGGCCTCCGCCGGGCGCTCTAGGCCTGGGATTTGTCCGAGGTACGCCGCCAGCGGATCCCCGACTCGAGGAACTCGTCGATCTCGCCGTCGAACACCCCGGAGGTGTTGCCGGTCTCGTACTCGGTCCGGAGGTCTTTGACCATCTGGTACGGGTGCAGCACATAGGAACGCATCTGGTTACCCCAGCTCGACCCGCCGTCACCCTTCAGCGCGTCCAGCTCGGCCTGTCGTTCACGTCGAGCCCGATCCAGCAGCTTCGCCTGCAGAACCCGCATCGCTGACGCCTTGTTCTGCAGCTGGGACTTCTCGTTCTGGCAGGTGACGACGACCCCGGTGGGGATGTGGGTGAGCCGGACGGCGGAGTCGGTGGTGTTGACGCTCTGCCCGCCAGGGCCGGAGGAACGGTAGACGTCGACGCGCAGTTCGTTCTCCGGAATGTCGATGTGGTCGGTCTCCTCGACCACGGGAAGCACCTCGACGCCCGCGAAGGAGGTCTGCCGACGTCCTTGGTTGTCGAACGGGCTGATTCGAACCAACCGGTGAGTGCCCTGCTCGACCGACAGCGTGCCGTAGGCATACGGCGCTGAGACCTTGAAGGTGGCGGATTTGATCCCGGCCTCCTCCGAGTAGGACGTGTCGTAGACCTCGGAGCTGTAGCCGTGCCGCTCCGACCAGCGCAAGTACATCCGCAGCAGCATCTCGGCGAAGTCTGCGGCGTCGATACCGCCGGCCTCGGCCCGGATCGTGACCACTGCCTCCCGAGCGTCGTACTCGCCGGACAGCAGGGTGCGGACCTCCAGTTCACCGAGCGCCTTGCGCAGGGCGATCAGCTCGTTCTCGGCCTCCGCCAAGGTGTCGGCGTCGTCCTCCCCCTGCGCGAGCTCAACCAGCACCTCCAGGTCATCGACTCGGCTGCTCATCCGGGTCAGACGGTCTAGTTCGGCCTGCAGGTGAGAAAGCTTGCTGGTGACGACCTGGGCCTTGTCCGGGTCGTCCCACAGGTCCGGTGCGGAGGCACTCTCGGACAGCTCCTCGATCTGCTTCTGCATGCCGTCAAGATCACTGACGTTGAGAATCGACTCCAGGGTGATACGGAGTTTACGGATCTCTTCGGGAAAGTCGACAGCGGCCACGGTCCCCGAGCGTACGCGTTCTGAACGATCTCGACCGCCTCGGTACCGAACGGTCGACTCTGACCCCTCCGAACAGATGAGACACCGTGGCCACGTGTGTCACATGACACATGGCGGAAGCGCGGCGAGACATTACTCTCTAGTAGTCGAACGGTCGGCGGCTGGTCCTGCCGCATTCGACAGGCCCACCTACCCCCGGCCGCGCGTCCCGACTTCAGCCTCGGGACGCGCGGCTGGGCTCCATCACGGCTACAGCCTGAGGGCGTCGAGGTCTTCGCGTTCAGCACCCTGCACCAAGTCTGCCAGGGGCACCTCGAGCGCCCTGCAGAGCAGCGGCATGTCGGAGATCCCGATCCGACGCTTACCGTTCTCGGTTTCACTGACCATGCCGATCGACCAGCCCATCCGTTCAGCTAGGTCGGCCTGCCGCCAGGAGCGGCGGGCGCGTTCGGCACGCACGTTCCGCGCCACGATGGCAGCCAAGTCGGGCATGACCTGACCGTAGAGAGAACTACCCCCAAGAACACACCGCCGTCCGGGTTGATTCGGGTATATCCCAAACGCTAAGGTAATTGCACGAAGCGATCGGCTAATATCCGAATCACCCGAGGCCGGTCCCGGCTCATTGGTCGACGCCCTCCACGTCCTGGTGAGCCGGGGCCATCCATCAGCTCGACCACTTCACGAACTCGACCACGCCGCCTCGACAGCGGCGGGTTCGAACCTCGCGCCACACCCAGAGCCAGACCTCAGACTCGACGAGCCGGCAGAAGGGACACGCCGATGGAGGCGCGTCACGTGCAGATGCACCTACGGCGATGTGGCGTGGTCGTCCACCACGCCGCCCGAATGCCATCCACCTCCGATGGCCGGCAAGCCGTGGTGGTCTTCCTCGAAGCAAGTCTTCATCAATACGAGTTGGCACGCCGATGCGTCCTCAAACTGCCCTGGGTCATCAGCGTCTCGTTCTCTGGTCACACGTCGACGATCATGTACGTCTTCGGTGCCGAGCCAGGTGGTCGGAAGGCGCCGATCAATGGAACCCAACCGAAGCCGGATCCGCAGCGCCGACGGCAGCAGATCAGGGCCCTGCACGGGCCCGGGCCCGTGCGGTTGCCCGAAGCGGAACGCCGTCTGACCATCGGGCGGCGGCAAAACTGAACAGCGGCAGGGTCGCCCGACCGACCAGGGTGACCTCCGCCGTCACCCCGTCGGGCGACCCGGTGGGCTCGTTGACGGCGACGCCCTCAACCCGCGCCAATGGCGACGCCGCCACCAGATAGCGCTCGACGCTGGAGCGCACGGTCTGATCCGTCAGCGGGACCGGAACCGTCGCATTGCCGGGTGCTGTCTGCGCACCCTCACGATAGAAGCGGGACTGGTCCAGGGCATCGGCCGCGTCGAGGGCGGCCGCATCGGCCAGCGCGAACAGCCGCTGTCGTTGCAGATGGACGGCGCTGATGTCCACGACGACCACCACCAGAGCAAACGCGATCAGCGCGTAGGCAATCGCCAAGGGCAGGATCTGGCCCTCGTCGTCCGCGGGTAGCCGGGTGCCGAGTCGCCGGATCATGGATGGTCACCCTGGGCGCGGAACTGGTCGACCACGGCCACCTGCTCAGCTCGGACGGTGATACCTGGTGAACGTGCGCGATCAAAGACGCCTGGGACGCCGGGCAGCAGCACGCGGACCTCGACCAGGGCCCGGACCTGGTTTCCCGGGGTCAGACACGCGGACGGCGTTTCGCAGTCAAACCCGAGATCGCCGTCCTCGGGGTTGGTGAAGCCCTGGTCGCGCAGGCCGAGCCGGACAGCGATCGCTGCCCGGCGCCGTCCGTCGTTCTCGTCCGTCGCGGTGACGAAGGCTCGGGCCGCTTCTCGGGCGGAACTGTCGGCGGCGAAGGCCGCCGCCTGGACTCGGCTCAGAGCAATCACGACGTAGACCAACGGCACGAGCAGCAAGATGCCGATCGCGACGAACTCGATGGCCGCGGACCCGCGGTCTGAGTTTGCGGGTTCGCTGTCGCCAGAGGTGGACGCCCTGGTCACTCTCACGGCTCTCACGGCTCTCACGGCTGGAGGACGGACCGCTCGGCGAGCGCGTGACCAGACACGGTCAAGGTCCGGCCGACGCCGAGCAAACCGATCACCGGCAGTGGTGCCTCGACCCGGACCTCCACCGTCTCCAGCCCATCGACTCGGGCGAGCCCGGCCGAGACCCGACCCGCATACCGGTCGGACAGTTCGCTTCGAATCAGTTCACGCGTGCGGCTCGCACCGGCCTGGGCATCGCGGTCCACCAGCGCGCCAAGGTGGGCACCCTGGAAGGCGCAGTCCACCAACACGTTACGTACGTGCAAGACCAGGCTAAGCTGCAGGACAGCGACGAAGAACAACGTCAGCAGCCCGCCGACCAAGGCGAAGTCCACCATGGCCGCACCCCGGTCGACTGGGTGCGGCTCGGCTTGCAGGTCGCTCACGGCCCACCCACCACCCGGTCCATCGCGTCGTTGAACACCTCCTCCAGACGCGGGCCCGCCACCGCCCAGAGCGCCACAACCAGACCGGCGGTCATCAGAGTGACCATGACCCAGCCCGAGACGTCACCTTGTTCACGGTTGGCCGTCGACTGACGTTCAAGGAGTCGATGCCTGATCGAAAGAGCCCATGCGAAAGCCCATTTCACAAGAACGTCGACGCCGACGCGGTTTGCGATACCCATCCTCGGTCGGGCAAGGTAGTCACTCGGATGCAGCTTCATCGATGCTCTCCTTGGATCACTGGTTGAGGTCCAGAACGGCAAGCCCTGGATAGACGGCGAACAGGACGGTGACCGGAAGCACCAGGAAGACGACGGGGACCATCATCGCGATCTCACGGCGTCCACCTGCTTCCATCAGGTGTCGACGGGTCAGCTCTCGAACGTCCTGAGCTTGGGCGCGGAGCACCTCCGCCAACGGGGTACCTCGGTCGTACGCAACAGCGATCCCATCCACGAAGCGGGCCAGGCTGGGCAGCGTGGTCCGGTTCGCGAGGCCGGCCAGGGCGTCGATCAGCGGCATCCCGGTCCGCACATCGGCGACTGCGCGCCGCAGCTCGGCGGAAAGCTCACCCCGGCAGGTGCGAGCGACTCGCTCCAGTGCTCCGACCGGACCTTCGCCGGCTCCGACGGCGAGCGCCAGAAGCTCGGCAACGGCGGGGAATTCGGCCAGGATGCGGTGCTCGCGGCGGCGGACCTGGAAGCTCAGCCATTGGTCTCGACCGAGGACGCCGAGCAGCGTTCCGATCACGACCAGTCCGACCACCGGAACCACACTGAAGCCCCGTCCGATCACCGTCAGAGCACCGATCGCGGTCCCTGCTGCGGCTCCGAGGACACCCCAGAGCACCTGTTCGGCGCGGAACTGATCGAGAGTGGTTCGGCCACCGAGCTGGTCGAGACGACGACGTACCGTCCCGGTACCGCCGCTGATTCGCTCCACCCAGCGTACGGCGTCCACCATGAACGGCCCGAGTATCCGCTCGACAATGTCCAGCGGAGTGCCGTGCGTAGGCGAGGCGGCCGGCGGTTGCCGGTCAGGCTGGATTCCCCGCACATACGGCGCGAGCCGTTGATCAAGCGTCGGCATCCGACGCCAGGGCACTCGGCTGACCATCAGCCAGCTGCCGAGCCCGGCCACCAGACCCACCAGCGCTCCCGATGCCGACAGTTCGCTCGTCATCTCAGTACCCGCCGTTCCTCGGGCAATCTGCCGATCAGCACCATCAGGCGGTAGGCCACCACCGAGACGACGGCACCGATAATCAGCACCACGGTCCCGGCCGGGCGGTCGTACGCGGCCACCGATTCCGGTCTGCTCGCCAGCAGGGCCAGGACGATCCACGGTGCCGCCACAGCCAGCCTGGCCGCGTAGACCGTCCAGCTCTGCCGGGCCTCGAGTTCGGACCGGGTGCGGGCATCCTCCCGGAGGAAGGCAGACAGCCCGCGCAGCAGTCGACCGAGGTCCGACCCGCCGACCTCCCTGGTGATCCGCAAGGCCTCGCACAACCGGTCTGCGACCGGGTCCGCGAGCCGTTCCTTGAGCGCATCCAGTGCCTCGTCGAAGTTCCCGGTCACGCGATAGTCGTGGGCGAAGGCCAGGAACGAAGCTCGAAGTGGTTCCGGACCGCGCTGCCCGATCTGCCCGAGCGCCTCGGGCAGCGACAGTCCCGCTCGTACCCCGGAACCTAGGTTGTCTACCACCTCGGGCCACAACTCACGCCATCGTTCCCGGCGCCCTCTGGCCCGGGCGATCACCAGGGAGATCGGTAGCCAGCTCGCCATCAGCCCGAAACACACCGCAATCGCTATCACCGTGCTGAGCGCGAACACCCCGAGAAAACCGGTGAGTCCGAAGCCGATACTGGTCAATGCCAATGCCCGCGGGCTCACCGAGGGTAGGTCCGCCTGAATCAGCAATTCGTGCAGCTGCCGCACCGGCCCGGAACGGCCGGAACCGGGAGTACCGGCAGGAATCCAAAACGACCACCAGATGCAGAACAGACCGGCACCCGAGAGCAACCCGACGAGGACACCCACCCGATTACCTCCAGCCGCCCTGAAGGAGCGCCGTAAGGTCGATCCCGACGCGGTGGTATCGGTCTGGGTGCGGCGGATATCCGTCGGCGCGCACCACTCGGTCGCCGCGTCGAACGAATATCTCGGCGGTCTCGATCACGTCGCCCTCGATTCGACCTGGAACGGCGATGATTTCGTGAATCCGGCGGCGACCGTCACCGTCGAGATGGATCTGCACCACCAGATCGATCGAACTCGCCACCGTGGGAACGACGAAGCGAGCGCTCACGTTCTCCCCCGCGAGCAGCGGAAGTGTGCACATCTTGACGATCGCGGACCGCCCGGAGTTCGCATGGATCGTTCCCATCCCAGGCAGTCCGCTATTCAAAGCCAGCAGCAGATCAAGACTTTCGGCCTGCCTGACCTCACCGACGATCAGCCGGTCGGGTCGCATCCGAAGGGCTTCCTTGATCAGCCGACGTAGCGGGATCTCGCCGGTCCCTTCGAGGCTTGGCTGGCGGCATTGCATTCCCACCCAGTCTCGGATCGGGACCCGCAGCTCGAACACCTCCTCGCAGGTGATCACCCGCTCACGGGCGGGAACCGCACCCAGCAGACAATTAAGCAATGTCGTCTTTCCTGCCTGAGTACCACCGGATACCAAGATGTTCAGCCCGGCGGCCACCGAAGCCACCAGGAAATCGGCCATCTGCGGACTCAGTGTTCCCAACGTGACCAGGTCGTCAAGCGTCGTCGCCCGGACCACGAACTTTCGAATGTTCACCGCCCAAGCGCTTCTGGTGATATCGGGAATGACGACATGCAGGCGGGATCCGTCCGGCAGCATCGCATCGACGAATGGGCTGGACAGGTCCACCCGACGTCCGCTGCTCTTGAGCATGCGCTCGACCAGGTCCCGGACCTCTTGAGCGGTGAAGATGACGGTCGTGAGCTCGCTGACTCCAGAGCGGGCGATGAAAACCTTTCCGGGCTCGTTGATCCAGATTTCTTCGATGCTGGGATCATCGAGGAATGGCTGCAGCGAACCGAAGCCCGCGACGTCGTCCAGCACTCGTTTCACCGCTGTCGCAGTATCTATGAGTGGTGGCAACGCTCTGGTCAAGGAACGTTCGTCATAGTCTGCGACGACCGCTTCGACCAGACGGCGCAACTGCCCGACGTCTCGGCCAGGGTCAATGCCTTCGCGCCGAATCAGATCTCGGACCTCGTCGGACACGATCGCCACGGCGTCCACAACCACCCCGCCTTCGATCCACATCAGTTGACCGACTTGAAAGTCTACGAACTCGCGGCACCTCGCGTAGAAGCTATCCACAGATTGTGGACAGCAGATGAGTTATCCACAGCCGGAACTCGTGACCCGGTTATCCACAAGCTTCCGGAAGGTTGTCGGACCTGCCACGCAGAATCTCGGCATGGAGATTCGACTGACTCTGCTGGACCTGCAGCGCCTCGGTGCCCGCGTCGACGTGGTGATCGATGCCCCCGTCGGAGCGCTGTTCTCCACCGTCAGCGACCAACTGATGGCCGCGCTAGAGGCCAGCCCAGCGGTGCCGAACCGGCATTTTCACTGCGCCCAAGAACCCGTCCACGGATCACAGCCGCTCGGCCTTCCACCGTTGCTCCAGGGGTCGGTTCTGACCCTGGCCACCGACCAGGTCCGAACCCTGTCCGCCCCGCCCCGCCCACTGCTGGAGGTGCATGTGATCGCCGGACCCGACGCGGGCATCGTGGTCCCGCTGACTCTCGGTCGGCACCGGATCGGACGGGGGCCTGGGCAATTGGTTCGGTTGACAGATCCGGAAGCCTCCCGAACGCATGCCGAACTGGCAGTGGACGCCACTCAGATCGAACTTCGCGATGTCGGTTCGACGAACGGCACCCGGCTCGCTGAGCGACGTCTCGGGTCGGCACCCGAAACCCTGCAACCGGAGGACCAGGTACGGATCGGCACTGGCGTGATCTGCATCCGCAGACCCGACCGACCCCCCGCCGCAGGCACCATGGACGGTGCCGGCCATCTCCAGATCAACCGGGCACCGAACTTGCGACCGCCTCGCGCCCAACTGGAGATCATCTTTCCGGCGGAGCCGAGCGACCCGTCACCAGCTCGGCTGCCGTGGCTTGCGATGCTGCTTCCGTTGCTGATCGCCGTTCCGCTGGCACTGTTCTGGAAACAGCCGACCTTTCTGCTCTTCGCGTTGATGACGCCGGTGCTGATGGCCGGGCAGTACCTTGCCGACCGGCGAAACAGACGCCACGACAAAGCCGCCCGGCTGGCTCGACACCAGGCTCTCTGCACCCGCCGGCAGCATGATCTGGAGCGGGCCATCGCCGCCGATGTCCGCCATCTCGAAGCGACTCGGCCGGACCTGGCCCGGCTCACCGTCACGGCAGATCTGCCCACGGACGAAATCTGGCGGCGATCGATCAACGATCCGGATTTCCTCGTCCTACGGCTCGGGCGAGGGCCTGAACTGTCACCAATCATGGTCCGCAGGCCGACTTCGGAGGATCTCGGTGGCGGTCTGGGCCTCGAAACCACGCCGTTCATGCACCCAGAGGTCCCGATCGCAGTAGATCTGGCGGCGACCGGAATCCTTGGGATCTGCGGCCCGCGCCGATCGGTGCTCGGACTCGCCCGGTCGCTGATCGGGCAGATCTCGGTGCTGCATTCACCTCAGGAGGTACGGATTCAGGTCGTGACCGCCGATCCGAGTCAACGGCGAGACTGGCTGTGGACGACGTGGCTCCCGCACCACGACGCCAGCCGATCGTCCCCCACCAGCGGGGTCGGACCGGGCGACCGATCCCCGCGCCGAATCCTGGTCCTGGACGGCGCGCACGTCCTGCGTCGGCGACCAGAGTTGGCTGCGGTCCTCAACCGTGCGGCCAAGCCACCCGACCACAGCAGCGACCGGACCTTCGCGCCGCTGATCCTCTGCCTGGACCAGACTGAGCGGGATTTGCCGGTGGAATGTGGCGCGCTCGCCGCCGTGGCCGAAACCCGGGCTGTCCTGCGCCGAGCGGGAGCGGCCGCCGCACCGTTCGTCCCAGACCTGGCGAGCGAACGATGGGCCGAACGGCTGGCCCGTGACCTGGCTCCGCTGCGAGACGGCACTCCAGAGCCGGGGCAGGAGCTACCCGCTGCGGTCCGGTTGTTCGACCTGCTGACCGGCTCGGAGCGAGTTCGGCCCACGGATCCGGACGACCTGGCCCGGCACTGGCGACGGTGCGCGAACCTCGGGCCGTCCGCCACCATCGGAGTGACCGCTTCCGGACCCTTCCGGATCGATTTGCAACGCGACGGACCGCACCTTCTGATCGGCGGCACCACCGGTTCAGGCAAGTCGGAACTACTCCAGACCCTGGTGGCGGCGCTGGCCATCGAGAGCGGCCCAGACACGCTGTCGTTCCTGCTCGTGGATTACAAAGGTGGCTCCGCCTTCCGAGAGTGCGCTGAGTTGCCCCATGTCGGTGGCCTGATCACTGATCTTGACCCGGCCCTGGCTCAGCGGGCGCTCGCATCCCTTACGGCTGAACTGCGCCGCCGGGAACGGTTATTACGCTCGGTCCCCGCCTCGGATATCGACAGCTACCGCGCGGCCCGCTCCACCCGAGCCGATCTGCCGGTGTTGCCCCGACTGGTGGTGATCGTCGACGAGTTCCGGGTTCTCGCCGAAGACCTACCGGAGTTCGTCAGCGGCCTGGTACGGACGGCGACCGTCGGCCGGTCATTGGGTGTGCACCTGGTGCTGGCCACCCAGCGCCCATCCGGGATCGTCTCAACCGAGATCACTGCGAACGTCAATCTGCGGATCGCACTCCGGGTGAACGACAGCGGTGACTCGCGTGACCTGATCGACGACCAGGCTGCTGCGGGCCTGCCCGTCGAGCGGCCGGGACGGGCTCTGGCGCGCATCGCCGGTGGTCCGCTCATCGGTTTCCAGACCGCCGTCGTGTCCGGCCTGAGCCCGACTGTCGTCGAGCGGTCTCCGGTGGTGCGCAGGCTGGATCTCGCTCTCGTTCTCGAGGGCGATCCCGGCAGCGACACCGAGGACGACGTCGGGGGCGACACCAGGGACGACACCGAGAGCGATTCCGATCGCCGGACGGGCCGCGCTGTTCCGGAACCAGTTCCGGGTCCGAATGCGCCGTCCGATCTGACCATGATCGCCCAGGCGGCGAGGGTCGCCGCCGAGCGACTCGATCTCGCCCCGGTGCAACCACCGTGGGTGGCACCGCTACCGCAGCGGATCGGGCTCGACCTACTCCTTGCCTCGACACCCTCGTCCGCTCCACCCGTGGCTGGAGGCCCCCGAAAACGGCTACAGGTGCCTTTCGCCCTGATGGACTTACCCGCGCAGCAGTGCCAGGAGGTGCTGCTCTGGCAGTTGGACGGTTCGCACCTGGCGGTCAGTGGCGGTCCCCGCTCAGGGAGGACCACAACGGTGCACTCCATCGCGCGGGCACTCAGCGCCGTGACAGAGCCCGGTGAGGCACACGTCTACGTCGTCGACGGAGCTGGTGGCCTGGTTTCGTTGCGCTTCCTGCCACCGGTGGAGGCGGTGATTCCGGTCCACGACCTTGAACGCGCTGAACGGCTGCTGCGCCTGCTGTCGTCCGAGATCGATGTCCGGCAAGGTGACGAGGCCGCCGGACCGGGCATCCTGCTGCTGATCGACGGCTGGGAGGCCTTGACCAGCACCTGGGGCGTTGTCGACCACGGGCGGCTGATCGACCAGTTGACCACCGTTCTGCGTGATGGGCCGGCCGTCGGGATACATGCAGTGATCAGCGGCGGACGCACGCTGTTGACCGGGGCGATCTCCACCCTCCTGACCGAGCGAGTGGTGCTGAGATTCGCCGACCCAGCCGACGCGATCATGGCCGGCGTGCCGTCGTCGCGGATTCGTGGGACTCAACCGACGGGCCGAGGCCTGGTGCTCGGCCCGCGGTTCGCCGAGCCGGTCGAGATTCAGGTTGCCGTGGCCGAGCCGATCGACCCGGCTCTGGCCGAGGCCGAGGACGCTTTCGGCGGCTCCGCCCCGGCTGCGGTCAGCCGACCCAGCCAGATCACCAGGCCACCAGCTGGCAATCGAAACTGGCGAATCCCCGAACTCCCGCGGCGCCTGGAGCACAGTCGACTGATCGCCGCCTGGTGCGCGGAGGAATCAGCGAGTGGAGCCTTGCCCGATCCGGGCCGACGCGTGCCGATCGGTATCGGTGGGGACGAAGCGCTTCCGCTGGGTCTGGATCTGGACGCTGCCCCGGTCACCCTGGTGGCCGGACCGGCCGGGAGCGGTCGGACCGGAGCGCTGCGCTGTATCGCTGATGGGCTGTCCCGGCTGGGTGAACCGGTGCTGTGGGTCTCCCTCACCGGCTGTGCCGGCACCAGCGCCCGTCATCTCACCGCCTGGGGACGAGATGCTCATGGTTTCCAGGTCGTCGATGGCAGCAAGCCGGGCGCTGTCACCACCCTGCGCGCTGCTCTCGCTGCCCGTCCTGCATCGACCGTCCTGGTGGACGACACCCAGCAGACGGGGACGCCAGGCTCAGCCCAGGACGGCTTGGATGACCTGTTGACCACCCGCATCGGGGTTGCCCCCTTGGTGGTTGCCAGTTCGCCCTCAGAGCTACTTGGCGCATATCGAGGCTTGCTCGCGGTCACCAGGATGGCTCGATCCGGGCTACTGCTGGGTCCGGTCGGTCCGGGTGAGGCCGAGGTTTTCGGCCTCCGACCCGAGCGCCGACCGCCTGCTCCCCCAGGCCGGGCGCTGCTGATCCAGGGCACCCACGCGGTCAGCGTGCAACTCGCGCTTCCGCCACCGCTGGAACGGCCTCCACCCGGACGGGTGGCTGTGAATCCGATAGCGCCACGAGCTGATCCCATCGACCCCAGGGGGTGACCCGGTTCGGCGACCGGGGTGACTCGGTGCGGCCATGAGGTGATCCGATGCGGCCACAAGGTGTGATCGGAAGGCCACGAGGTGATCCGGTGAGATGCTGGACAGATGACCTCGGATGCCATGGAACGACCCGACGGCACGCTCGCGACCAGTGCCCCGGCGATGCCCACCGTGTCGACCACTTCGCCCGCACCGTCAGCAGCGAGCCGCCCCGAACCCATGTCAGCACCCGGTTCGTCGGAATCCACATCAGTACCCGGTTCACCTGACCCGACGTCAGCGCCTGGCCGGTCCGGGTCTACTGGGTCTACTGGGTCTGCTGTGGCTTGGCGGGTACGCCCGGCCCGCCCGGGGGATGTGACGAGGATCGACGCGCTGGTTCGAGAACTCGCCGACTACGAGCGCGAACCGGACGCCGTCAAGGCCACCCCGGAGGACTTCGGTGCGGCCTTTTTCAACCCGTATCCACGGGTGCACTGCCACGTCGTGGAGGTGGACGACTCGACGGGACCGACCGTCGTCGGGCTGGCGATCTGGTTCGTGACGTTCTCCACCTGGCGAGGCCGCCATGGCCTCTGGCTCGAGGATCTCTACGTTCAGCCGGCCTACCGGCGACACGGCGTCGGCCGTGCTCTGTTAGCGGAACTTGCGGCGATTTGTACCGCCCGAGGTTATCCGCGTATGGAATGGAACGTCTTGGACTGGAACGAACCGGCGCACCGCTTCTACCGCGGCGTGGGGGCCGAGCCGCAGGACGACTGGACGGTGTGGCGGATCACCGATGAACCACTGAAGGCGCTGGGCGCCCCTCCGAGGTGACGGCACAGCGGCAGCCGCCGATGAACGAGATTTCATCGCTAAATGCGCATATCGCACAATTGGGTTGGACTAGAACGACTCTGGACATCCTCAATCGCGTGGCTCACAACCTCGCCGGAGCGATGAATCCTTCGAACAGTCACGGATGGATCACCTAATGCACCGATGATCGCCCAATGTGACGGACCGCGCATGGCTTCCTGGACGTTGTGACATAGAGCAACAGGCGTCTCTAACTGAGTGAGATTGAACTTCCAATAGCGTCGACATTCACCACGCAACGTGTTCTATTCTTGCCCGATGGTGACATTGGTCTCGTTCCGTAACGAACGAACCGCGCACCGCAACTGTTCGGCGGGCTTACCGCTGTCACGGGGGGATGTGAGCATCATTACGCGTGGCGATCAAAAGCAAGCGGCGGTAGCGACGGACGCGGTGGATCTTCGGGTTCCTGCGGACCCCGCTTACCTATCCGTGGTGCGTACGGCCACGGCCGGCTTGGCCACTCGCTTGAGGCTTACTTTAGACGAGATCGAAGATCTGCGGATCGCGGTGGACGAGGCCTGCTCCCTGCTCCTCGCCGGGCGAGCGCATCCCGGGCGCTCACTCAACGCCGCCTTCAGCGTGGGGAACGGCACGATCTCGGTGCTCATCGCCGGGCCGGTCGAGGATCTGCCGGCGGGAGCAAGTTTCTCCTGGACCGTCCTTCGCGCCCTTGCCGGAGAGGTCATCGTCGGCACCAACGACAGTGGCTCCTGGATCAAATTGACCCACGTTGGACGGGGAACAGCGTGATCCGCCCAGATACGACCGATTCCCGGCTGAGCCTCTTGCATCGGCCACCGACTCAGCGAAATCTGAGCGAGCACCTGCCGTGCGGCACAGTCACCCCAGCCGATTTCCCACCGATCGCACCGGACCGAGCCACCACCCAGGCAGCGACCACCCAGGCACCCGGCAAGGCACCTAATTCCGAGGCGGCCAGCACCACGACGCCCCCTCAGACCACGAGCAGAGCCGCGACCACCGCGTCGTCAGACACTGCGGCCGGGATCGGGAGACCCACGGTCGAGGCCGACGACCTCTCCGGCCCGCAGGTGCCCGATCCACGGGTGGACCAGCGACTGGTCACGCTGGCCGCGATGGTCTCCACGGACCCGCACTACGGACCTCTGCGCCGGACGATCATCGAGGCGCACCTCCCGCTCGTCCATCACCTCGCGCAGCGCTTCCGCGGCCGCGGAGAGCCGTACGACGACCTGGTTCAGGTCGGAACCATCGGCCTGCTGCACTCGGTCGACCGCTACGACCCCGGACGCGGCTCTTTCGCTGCCTTCGCCGTCCCTACCATCCTGGGTGAGATCCGTCGGCATTTCCGCGACCGTGGCTGGGCGATGCGAATCCCGCGGCGGGTCCAAGATCTGGGACGACGGGTCTCCGAGGCTCGTGAGACGCTCACCCACAATCTGGACCGCTCCCCCACCGTGCAAGAGATCGCCGCTTACCTCGAGGTGGACGCCGATCTCGTGCTGGAAGCGCTGGAAACCGCTACCGCGTACATCACCGTCCCGCTACCGACGTCCGCGGACGAATCAGACCGGATGGCAAAGGCTTTCGATGACGCCGGGCTGGAACTGGTGGAACAGCGCGCGACGTTACGCCCGCTTCTGGCCCAACTGCCCGTCCGTGAGCAGCGAATCCTGGAACTGCGTTTCGCTCGCGGGATGTCCCAGTCACAGATCGCCAGCGAGGTCGGCGTCTCCCAGATGCACGTCTCCCGCCTGCTGGCCAAGAGCCTGGCAAGGCTCCGGTCGGGACTGACTGAAGAACTCTGATCCGCACCCAGCAGGGCTCAGACCTCAGGGCGACCCGACGTCTCGGTGATCACCTGCCGGCCGACGATCAGGACGCCGACGACAATCGAGAGCGCGAGCAAGATCACGCCGACCCACCACGCCTGACTCGTCGACACCGGCATACCGACGCCGGCCTGGAGAAATTGCCACGTCAGTACCGGGCCGCGAGTCCACCGCCGACGATGGGCAACGCCGTGGGCGCAGATCAGCAGCCCGACTCCGACCACGATCGCGATCGCGGCCATCGACATCCCGGGCGCTAGGTTGCCCTGGTCCGAGCGCACCGACTCGACGAGCAGGAATATCGCCGCGACCAAAAGGATTACCCCTTCGACGCCGACCAAGGCGGCAACCAGAAGCGGCAATCGGTTGTCGGAGCGCACGGGATGGGTTTTGTCGGACGCCGCACTCATCGGTCCTGATCCTCACTCGTCGGTATGTCTGAGCGGTCTGTCCCTGCCCGCGCGGGCAAACAGGATGCCGCTCGGCAAAGGGGATGTCACTGGTTCGGCCAGGGATACCGCCGGATGAGTCCGCTACCCGCTGGATCCGCCTGCCGCATCCCGTAGTCAAGGTGACACATCGCACCCGGAAGACCACAGCAGGGGGCACCGTCGGGGCCTGGCTGAGTTGCCACAAAGAGATCACCGGTCACTCTTGAACCAAGTGAGCGCCTGGCCCGTGTCTGGGGGTACGGCACGTCACCGAGGTCCGTTGTCAAGTCGGCTACCCGACATCCAGGAAACGGTCATTGGTTCGCCGCTTTGTGCAGCAAGGACTGGACGTCACTCTCTGTTGATTGGATGCGAGGAATTAATGGACAACTACAACCTGGTTCACGGCTTGCACTCAGGAATCAACGATTTGTTGAGGAGCCATCACCCAACGCAGCGCCATCAGTGGCGGGCGTCACAGAGCGGACACACCGGACGCCTGGCGCGGCCCTGGAAAGAAGCACGCATGAAAGCAATGACCAGCAATGTATATACGGAGCGTGCCCGGAGGACTACAGTCCTGCATCGTGACAGTGGGCAACCAGACATGTCCCAAGTCACTACGGGAAAAGCCTTGTGAAAGCGGGCACAAGAGTGTGAGGCTAGTCGTTGAATTCATCGAGCGTCTTAGGACGGACTCCCCGATGAGCGAAACACCCGCTTGACCCGGCCACACCCCGTAACGGGGAGGCCAAACCCCCAAGGGGATTTGACGCAGAACTGTCATGTCCCAAGTGATATCTACCGCCCTGAGGGCGTGAGGAGTGGACCATCCCATGGACTGGCGCCATGAAGCAGCCTGCCTCGAGGAGGACCCGGAACTGTTTTTCCCGATCGGGAACACAGGGCCGGCCATCCTACAGATCGAGGAAGCTAAGGCCGTTTGCCGTCGATGCGAGGTCGTTGAGACGTGCTTGCGTTGGGCGCTCGACACCGGTCAGGACGCCGGAGTCTGGGGCGGCCTTTCCGAGGACGAACGACGTGCACTGAAGCGCCGGAACGCTCGCGCTCGCCGCGCTAGCTGACCGTAGCGCTTCAGCTGGCCGACCCCTAATCGGGGTCGGCCGCTCGGAGTACTCGACGATCCGCACTACCAGCACAACTCGGTACGAACACCGCAATCCCGGTTAACCACACCGCAGCACAAGCAGGTCCCGTCGCATCAGCGCTACCTGCGGGACCAAACCGATCCGGCCTCAGCGACAGCAACGCGATCCGGCATGAGCCGCCGCAAACCCCAGCCGGAGCTTGACCGATCAGCAGGCGGCACCTGACTCCGTTGACCTGCCTGATCTCCAGCGCACGTGATCACTAGCCCGCGATCACCAGAGCAGGTAAGAGCGACCAGAGCGTTAACCCTGACGTAGCAACGATGCCCGGCGTGTCACCTCCGACCCGTCGGGCATCGTTCGTCATCCGTGCACTAGATCGCGTCGTCCAGTAATTCCAGCGGCGCCGTTTGAAGCGTGACCTCCACCACCACCTCGGTCCCCCCTTCGGCGCCTTGCTCCCAGGTAATTCGCCCTCGCATCTCTCCACTGACCAGCGCCTGGACGATCTGTGTCCCCAGCCCGGCCGCACTTGCGTTGAACCCTTCCGGCAGCCCAGCGCCGTCGTCGTGGATCGAAATCCGCAAGCCCGCACCGCGCCGCTGTGCGGTCACCGTCACCGTGCCACCGCGGTCACGCAGGCCATGCTCGACGGCATTCGTCACCAACTCGGTGAGAACCAATGCCAGCGGGGTGGCATTCTCCGCTCGCAGCTCACCGAACCGGCCCTCCCGGCGGATCTTCACCGAGGCCGACGGAACCGCTAGTTCGACGGCGAGCGACAGCGTCCGGCCGACCACGTCGTCGAAGTCGACCGTCTCGCCCAGCCCTTCGGACAGCGTTTCGTGCACCAGGGCGATCGTTGCCACCCGGCGCATCGCCTCTTGTAGCGCCGCCCTGCCTTCGTCCGATCCGATCCGGCGGGCCTGTAACCGCAGCAATGCGGCCACGGTTTGCAGATTGTTTTTGACCCTGTGGTGGACCTCGCGAATCGTCGCGTCCTTGGTGAGCAGTTCGCGCTCGCGCCGGCGTAGTTCCGAGATCTCTCGCAGCAGCAGCAATGCCCCGGTCCGCTCTCCGCCGACCTTGATCGGTATCGCCCGAAGCGACAGCGCGGCGGCGTGACTCTCGATGTGACTGCGCCATGGCGCTCGGCCGGTGAGCACCAGCGGGAGCGACTCGTCGACCGTGCCGGGCTGGTCCAGTAGTGGGGTAATGATCTCCGACAGCGTGTGGTCGACGATGTCACCGAAGTGACCGAGTCGGTGCAGGGCGGAAACGGCGTTCGGGCTCGCGTAGCTGACCGTGCCCTCGCGATCCATCCGGATCAGGCCGTCGCCTACTCGGGGAGCGCCCCGGCGCGGGCCACTCGGCGCCCCGATCAGCGGGAAATCACCGGTGCAGATCATTCGGGTCAGCTCGTCGGCGCACTGGACGTAGGTGAGCTCCAGGCGGCTCGGCGTCCGGGCAGCCGACAGGTTCGTGTGCCGGGCGAGGACGGCGATCGGCTGCCCGGCCCGCACTACCGGCACCGTCTCTTCACGGACCGGGACGTCGTCATGCCATTCCGGGTCGCGTTCCCGGCAGATCCGCACCAGTTCGAAGGCACGGTCCAACAACGGACGCCGACCTCGGTCCACGAGCGTGCCAACGATGTCGTCGTAGTAGACCGTCACGCCGGTGCTCGGCCGGCAATGCGCGGCCGCCACCCAGCCGCCTCGGTCCGCGCGCGGCACCCACAGCACCAGGTCCGCGAACGAGAGATCGGACAGCATCTGCCAGTCACCGACCAGCAGGTGCAGCCACTCCAGATCGGCCTGACCTAACTCGCTGTGGCGGGCGACCAGGTCTTTCATGGTGGGCATGGGTTCACCTTAGGCGGGATCTGGAGGTCCTCCGTCCGGGGGTTGATCTACCAGTGCTCGCCCTCAGGTTGTCGATCGCACGATGCTTCGCAGCGAACGCAACACCACCGAGAGAGCCGCGATGTCAGCTTGCGGCAGCCGACAAACCTCCTCCATCGTGGCTCGGGCTCTGGCCACCCGTTCGACGTTCGCCTGCTCGAACTCCTCGACCCGGGTCGGCGCCTCGGCGTCGGCCGTACTTTCCAGCACCGCGACGGTCAGCGCCTCCAGGGCCGCATACAGGTCGTAGCGCAGCGAGGCACGAGCCAGGGACTTCCATTGGTCGGTCCGGGGCAACGCCGAGATCCGCCGCAGCAGCTCCACCACCCCGTAGCGCTCGGCCAGATACAGATACACCCGAGCCACCGGACCGGGCGCGGTATTGGTATTGCGGGCGATGTCCGCGATGTCCAGCAGCATGTAGCGGGTGAGCAGCCCGGCAGCTTGGCGGGCCAGCGACTCCGGCACGCCAAGCGACTGCAGCCGGGTGATCTCGTTGGCCACCACCGCTCGTTGCTCGCCGACGACCAACTCGGGCAGTTGCGGAGCCAACTCGGCGATCACCGGGCTGAATCGCTCGATTTCGGCCGCGATGTCGATCGTCCCCGGTCGGGCCTGCAGGAACCACCGGACGGCGCGATCGAGCAGCCGACGGAAGCCCAGATACAGCGCGGACTGCTCTTGGGTCGTCACCACCCCGTCGAGTGCCTCGATCGCCTCGCTGTAGCCGTTGAAGTCGAAGATCTCCCGGCAGACGATGTAGGCCCGAGCCACCTGCTCGGAGGCGGCGGAGGTCTCTTCCTGGGCTCGGAAGGCGAAGGTAATCCCGCCCCGGTTGACCATGTCGTTCACCAGGCAGGTGGTGATGATCTGGCGGCGCAGCGGATGGGCCGCCAGTTGGTCGGCGTAGCTGGCCAGCTGTGGCGGGAAGTACCCCTGCAGCACCCGATCGAGCCATGGGTCGTCCGGCAGCGATGTCGTTCCGATGTCGTCGGTCAGGGTGATCTTGGCGTAGGCGACGAGCACCGAGAACTCCGGCGAGGTGAGCCCCAGCCCGGCTTCTGCCCTGCCCGCCAGCGCCGTGTCGTCCGGCAGATACTCCAGGTCACGATCCAGCGCACCGCGGGCCTCCAGCGCCTGGATAAACCGCTGGTGCACCTTCAGCATCGTCCGGGACTGCACCCGGGCGTTGCCGAGCAGCACGTTCTGCTCGTAGTTGTCCCGCAAGACCAGCCGGGCCACGTCGTCGGTCATCGAGGCGAGCAGCTCATTGCGCTGGTCAACCGCCAGGCCACCGGCCGCGACGATTCGATCCAGCATGATCTTGATATTGACTTCGTGGTCGGAGCAGTCCACCCCGGCCGAGTTGTCGATCGCGTCGGTATTCACCCGGATTCCGCACAGCGCGGCCTCCACCCGGCCCGGCTGGGTCAGACCGAGGTTGCCACCTTCACCGATGACCCGGGCCCGCAGTTGCCGGCCATCCAGCCGAATCGCGTCGTTGGCCTTGTCCCCCACCTCGGCATGCGACTGGCTGGAGGCCTTGACGTAGGTGCCGATGCCGCCGTTCCAGAGCAGGTCGACCGGAGCCGCGAGGATTGCTCGGATCAGTTCCGCAGGAGTCAGCACGGTGATCGACGACGGTAGCCCGAGCCGGTCCCGGACCTGCGCAGAGACCGGCACAGACTTCGCCGACCTGGAGTGCACGCCGCCGCCCGCGCTGATCAGCGCTCGATCGTAGTCGGCCCAACTGGAGCGCGGCAGAGCGAACAACCGGGCTCGCTCGGCATGCGAGATCGCGGGATCCGGGTTCGGGTCGAGGAAGATGTGCCGATGGTCGAAGGCCCCGACCAGGAGCAGGGAGGTCGACAGCAGCATCCCGTTGCCGAAGACATCACCACTCATGTCGCCGACGCCGACCACCGAGGTCGGTGTCGTTTGCACGTCTTGGCCCAACTCGCGGAAGTGCCGATCCACGCTCTCCCAGGCGCCGCGGGCCGTGATCCCCATCGCCTTGTGGTCGTATCCCACCGATCCGCCGGAGGCGAAGGCATCCCCGAGCCAGAACCCGTAACCGATGGCCACCTCGTTGGCCAGGTCGGAGAACGCCGCAGTGCCCTTGTCCGCGGCCACCACCAGGTAGCTGTCGTCCGCGTCGTGGCGGACGACGCGTGCCGGTGGCACCACAACCTGGTCGCCGTCCGTCGTTGTCACCCGGTTGTCGGTGACGTCAAGCAGCGCACCGATGAAGCTGCGGTAGCAGGCCACTCCCTCGGCCAACCAGGCGTCCCGGTCGAGGGCAGGATCGGGCAGTCGCTTGGCGACGAAACCGCCCTTCGCGCCGGTCGGCACGATCACCGCGTTCTTCGTCATCTGCGCTTTGACCAGGCCGAGTACCTCGGTGCGGAAGTCTTCGCGCCGATCGCTCCAGCGCAGGCCGCCGCGGGCGACCGCACCAAATCGCAGGTGTACCCCTTCCATCCAGGGCGAATAGACGAAAACCTCGTGCGCTGGGCGCGGTGCAGGCAGGTCGGGCAGCGCATGCGGGTCGAGTTTCAGAGCCAGCGCCACCCGGTCATCCTTCGGACCGTCGCCCGGGCGGGTATCGACGTAGAAGTTGGTCCGCATGGTGGCCAGGATCAAGCCGAGGAAGGACCGCAGGATCCGGTCATGGTCAAGGCTGACCACGCCGTCCAGCGCCGACCTCATCTTGGTGACCAGCACCTCGGCCGCGTCCGCGCGGCCGTCCGGTCGAGCCTGGCCCCGACCGTCCGCCGTCGGCGCAACCGAACTCAGTGCCGCTTCTCCCGGGCTACTGAATCGGTCTGGATCGAACCGGGTCTCGAACAGCTGCACCAGCAGCGCCGCGATCTCCGCGTAGGTGACCAGGCAGTTTTCCAGGTAGTCCTGGCCAAACGTGGAACCGGCCTGGCGTAGGTAGCGGGCGTAGCCACGCAATACCGAGACCTGCCGCCAGTCCAGCCCGGCACCGAGCACCAATCGGTCAAAGCCGTCGCTCTCCGCGTCGCCCCACCAAGCCGCCTCGAAGGCCGCAGTGAACAGCCGGTGCACGGTTTCCGCGTGCTCCATGGCGTCCCCGGACCCTCCACCGGCCCGGCGCAGCCCGAAGTCGTAGACGTACGCCGTTGTCCCGCTGGCTGAATTCAGCAGGTAAGGACGCTCGTCCACCACCTCGACCCCAAGGTTGGCCAGGAAAGGCAGGACCGCGGAGAGCGAAAGCGGCTCGCGCCGATACAGGATGAAACGACTCTCATCCGGCGGGGAGCCCTCCACCTCGTAGAGCTTCATCGCCAATTCACCGGAACGGCCGGTGCTTCGCTGCATCGCCGTCAGCCGGCAGAGGTCGTCGACCGCGGACTGCGGCTCGACGTCCTCGCGATAGGACTCCGGGAAGCCCGAACCCCACTCCCGCACGAGCTTGCTGGCCGGGCCCTCCCCCAGCACCTCGGTCGCCGCCGCTGCGAAGTCGTCGTCCCAGTTGCGGGTGGCCGCAACCAGTTGGGCCTCCAGGGCCGCCGCGTCCAGGTCCGGAACGCCGGAACCGGCCGGCACCCGGATCACGAAATGCAGTCTGGCCAGCACCGATTCGGAAACTCGGGCGGTGTAGTCAACGGTCGTCCCGCCGACCCCCTCGCGCAGGATCTTCTCGATCGCGAGTCTAACCTTCGTGACCAACCGTTCCCGGGGCAGGAACACCAGGCAGGAGACGTAGCGGCCGTAGTCGTCGACCCGCAGGAACAGCCGGGTACGGCGGCGTTCCTGCAGCTGCATCACCGCGATCGCGATCGCGTAGAGATCGTCGATGTCGATCTCGAACAGTTCGTCACGCGGGTAGGTCTGCAGGATCTGCAGCAGATCCTTGCCGGAATGACTGTCCGGGGAGAACCCGCCACGATCGAGGACGGCGGCAACCTTCCGACGGACCACCGGGATGTCGAGCACGCTACCGGTGTAGGCGGACGATGCGAACAGTCCGAGGAACCTGCGTTCGCCGATCACCTCGCCGCTGGCATCGAAGGTCTTCACCCCGATGTAGTCCAGATAGCCGGTGCGGTGGACGGTCGCTCGGGAATTGGCTTTGGTCAGCACCAGCAACCGGTGCTCGCGAGCCTTGGCCCGAGCCTGCACCGCCAGTCGGCCGAAACTGCCCGATTCGGCCCGCTGGTCGTGTCGCAGGATGCCCAGCCCAGTGCCGTTGAGCCCGACCAGCATCTCGTCACCGTCCCGCTCGATCAGCGCGTACTCGCGCATCCCGAGGAAGGTGAAGTGGCCGTCTGCCAGCCATTCCAGCAGCTCAGCGCCCTCGGTGACCTCCTCGGGGTCCAGCCCATGGGGAGGCTTCTGACGCATTTCGAGGGCGATCCGCTCGGCGGCGGCCTGCATCTTCGGCCAGTCCTCGACCGTGACCCGGACGTCCTCCAGCACCTGGCGAAGTGAATGCTCCAAGGTGGTGAGCCGATCGGGGTCGCTCTCGCGATCGATCTCGACGTGAATCCAGGACTCCAGGGCGGCGTCCCGGGGCAACGCCGGGTGACTGCCGGCTCGGGGTGGCAGGTCGAGGATCTCGACCATCGCGCCGGACACGTCCCGGCGGATCACGAACTGCGGGTGGATCACCAGATGGATCTGGCAATCGAGCCTGGCCAGTTCGCCATTCACCGAGTCCACCAGGAACGGAACGTCGGCGGCGACGATCTCGATCACGGTGTGACCGGTCGACCAGCCCACGCTTTCCTCGGTCGGGGTGAATACCCGGACCACGGCTGTGCCTTGCGGCCGGTGCGCCGCCGCCGTCCGATGCGAGAGCGCGAGCCCGGCCAGATCCTCGGGACGGCGATCGGCCAGGTCGTCCATCGCCACGTTTTGGAAGTACCGCTCCAGAAACCCGATCGGGTCCGGTGGCGGATTGGCATTTCGCTGCGCGATCGCCGCCGTCCGACTCAACAGCGCCTGTCGATCACTCTCGGTCGTCGGCAGCATTAAAGCCCTACCGGACACCACAGTCACACCCATCAAAACTCCGGGACCACGGCGCGCGGGGACTGCGCACCTGGCTGGCGACCCTACTCTTGCCAGCGGGAGAAACCAGCCGGTAGCCCCCTCTGCCGACCATCTCCCGACCGTAACTCGCAACTGAACGACCTGTGTTCACTTTCCGTGAGGAGTCACGCGTGCGCATGACCGCAGAGATCCACTACGCCGCCGGACCGGATGTCGTCTTCGCGATGCTTACCGATAAAGCCTTCCAAGACCGCAAACTCGGCCAGACTGGGGCGCTTTCCTGGGACGTCGAGATCCGCACCGACAACGGTGGTGTGGTCATCACCAGCCGGCGGGAGTTGCCCACCGATCAGGTTCCGGAGGCCTTCCGCGCCCTGGTTGGCGCGAAAATCGCCATCTCACAGACCGAGACCTGGGGACCCGGCGGACCGGGCGGTGCCCGCACCGGCACCCTGGTGGTGGAAATGAGTGGGGCACCGATTCGAATGAACGCGACTCTCTCGCTGTCCGCCTCCGGCGCAGGTACGGTCGAACATGTGGACGGCGAACTGAAAGCTCGGGTGCCGTTGATCGGCGGCAAGATCGAGCGCAATGCCGAGCCTGCCGTGCGTGCCGCGATCACTGCGGAGGAACGGATCGGTCAGGCGTGGCTGGCGGAACGGTAGCCGGATCCAGAACGGTCCGGATCGCCGCCCCGGACGGGCCCGTCCAGATCCGGGTCTGGCCGGCAGACGTCGATCAGCCCGGTTCTCCCGCATTGCTCGCCTTCCATGGCTGGACCGATTCGTCGGAGGTCTTCGCCCCGCTGGTGGCGGCACTGGGGCGGCGCTGGACGGTGGTGGCACCGGATGCGCCGGCGCACGGCGGGACCCCGCTACGGAGCGGGAACTACGTGATCGCCGACCATGCCACGTCCGCGATCGCCGTCCTGGACGCTGTCGGGCTGTCCGCGCTAGCCGGCCGTGACCACCGCACCGCAGTCGCGTACGGACACTCGATGGGCGCGCTCACCGCAGCCCGGGTGGCCGCGGCCCGGCCCGAGCTGATCCGCGGCCTGATCCTGGAGGACCCGGCCCGGACCACGATGCGGCGGACCGGTTCCAGCGAGGGGATGCGCACCTGGATGCGGGGCCTGCGTTCCGGTGACCACGCCGCCCGGGTGGCCTGGGTGCGGGCCAACCATCCGGACTGGCCGGACGCCGAACTGGAGCCCTGGGCGCGCAGCAAAGCGGCCGTCGACCTGGAGCATCTCGATCGGCCGGCGGACTGGGGTGAGCCGCTACCGGTCCTGCTGTCCGAGGTGCGGTGCCCGGTGCTGATCATCCGGGGTGAGCCGGCCCGCGGCGGGATCGTCTCCCGGACCGGTGCGCGCCGGTGCGCGGCGGCCTGCCCTGGCGGAGCTCAGGTGCTCGCTCTGGACGCCGGGCACTCGCCGCGCCGGGAAGCGCCCGAAGCAGTCACTGCAGCCGTCAAGCACGTCCTGCGCACCTGGTGAGGCCTGTCCGCTGTCCTGCCTGTCCGCCTGTCCTCGCCGGTCTTGGACAAGAGGGCTGGTTACGACTGGACTGAGCTACGGCTGGACGGTGACGTAGTAGCGGGTGTAGTGCCAGTGCCCGCCGTAGGAGTCGTCGTCGATCGCGGCGGCCAGCCGGGCAGAGGTGCCAGCGATGCCCGTCCGCACGTCGTCCGGAGTCATCCGGCTCATTCGCATCGGCGCCGGGTAACCGAGGAGGGTGCGCTGCGCCCAGCGCAGCACCGGCCACGGCGCCAGGCGGAAGATCAGGCCCTTCACCGACCGCGTCGGCCGGCTCGCGACCTGGAAGATCGCTACCCCGCCCGGGGCCAGCACCCGAACGAACTCACGGAGGTATCCGCGGGCCAGCTCGGGGGGCATGTGCTGCAGCACCAGGCTGCTGTAGACGATGTCCACGCTCGCCGTCGGAATCAGCGCCAGGTTGGGCTCCGGGTTCAGCACGAACCGCACTCGACCACCGGAGCGATCGAGCTCCCGGGCCTTCTCCAGCATGCTCGGGGCGATATCGAGGCCGGTCACCTCGTCCACGTGCGCGGCCAGGGCCTGCGACAGCCGACCCACCCCGCAGCCGAAGTCGAGGGCGTGGCGACGACCGGGCGTCAGCCCGAGCCCGGGCAGGACGGCAAGGGCACGGTCCACCTCACGCCGGCCGAGGTCGAAGAACGCCTCGACGTCCCACTTGCCACCCCGGGTCCCGGGGGCGACGTAGACCGCCCACAGCGGATCTTCCTTGCCTAGGCGGGTCCAGTCATCCTGTAGCTGATCGAAACTCACAGCGGAAATCTAGCCGCTTGAGGCCACCTGTGGGTGATCCGCCCGGGCTCAATGTCCGGTAATCACCCGATCAGATCGTCGATCTCGCTGATGTCGTACCAGAGCAGATCGCAGGCCTCGGCCTCATCGAGTTGGAAGCGCGCGTCCTCGTCACCGTCGGCAGCCGCGGCCAGGGCGTCCACCGCAGCGCCGATCGTGCCTTCCGACTCCACCTCGTCGACATGCACGCTCACCACCCGAGACAGCTCGATCGGGCCGGCGACGCGGACGGACGAGCGGTGCTCACCGCGGGGTGAGACAAGAGCGTCTGGGACGTCGACCGCCACCACCACCCGCCGCCGCGGTGCGAGCGGTTCGAGGGCAAGCAGGCGCAGGGACGACTCGGCCGCGTCGATCAAGGCCGAAAACTCCAGCTCTTCGAGGTTGCCCTCGACGTACCACTCTCGAACGGCTCCGGTAACGGCATGCGCCGGCAGTCGAGACGCCCCAGCGCCATCAAGGTTCTGGACATCGTCCAGGGTGCCCAGCTTCTGTGCTCGTGCCAGTCCCATCAGGGTGGTGGGGACGTAGACCCGGGTCATCCGTGTTCACTCCGGTTCACGTCGAAATCGAGGGCGATCGATGATTGGTCGGGGCCGTTGGCCGACGGCTCAACGACCGGCGGATCGGCGAAAGCCACCATTCCGGTCCGGACGGCGCTCTCCAGCACCACCCGCCGACGTTCTGGCGCCATCAAGTTGTACCCCATCAACTGCAGATCCTCTGGACCGGGCCCGAGAACGGTGACTGCGGTGCCCTTCAGCTGCACCATTCGAGCCTCCGCCAGACAACGGCGAGTACTGGCCACCCGAAGCCGTCGCTCCACTCGCGCCCGCCAGTCCCCCGGCGCATCGTAAGCCGCGGACGCCATCGGAGCGAGAACGAAGATCTCGTCGAGGCCCGCGTCGGCGAGCAGGTCCACGTTGGTCGCCGACCACATCCCGCCGTCGACGTATCGTCGGCCACCGATGGTCACCGGTTCGAACCAGCCCGGAATGGCGCAGGAGGCCAGGACCGCGTCGGAAAGCCCCGCCGTCGGCGCCTCCGGGGCACCGAAGACCACCCGACGGCCGGTTTCATAGTCCAGCGCCACCGCCCGGTAGCCGGGATGCGAGGCCCACTGCCCGGCCGGCGCGAACGCCTCGATCAGCCGGGCGACGCCCACCATCTTGCCGCGACCGGCCGGTGCGAGCCCGGCCAGCAGGGTGGCGCGCGGGATCTCCCGCAACGATCCGCGATTGTTGCGCAGCAACGCGGTGCTACCCGGCCGCAGCCGGGGACGCGGCGGCAGGGCCGAACCAGCCGGCTGTTCCGGGTCGAAGGCCACTCCAGCCAACCGAGCGGTCAGTTCGGCGGTCGGATCCTGCTCGCCCAACTGCTGGGATCGCTGGTCGGCCACTGAGACACCGGTCGCCAGCAGCGCACCGACCACCGATCCGGCTGAGGTCCCGAGGATGATCTCGGCCTGCCGGGCGTCAATGCCACGCGAGCGCTCCAACGCCTCCAGCGCACCGACCAGCCAGGCCGCACCGAGGACCCCACCACCACCGAGGACCAGCCCCCACCGACCACCGGATCCGGCTCGTGCGGTGCCGGGGACGGCGAGCCGGACGACGGAGGCGGCCTCGCCCACGGCAGCGAACCCGGTTGCCCGGGTGGCCGCCCGCTGCGCAAAGGTGGGATGCACCCGGCGATAATTCATCGGACCGCCTCCCGTAGTTCAGCCAGCGCATCGACGATGCACTGGCCAACGACGTCGACGTCCGGCATCGCTTCACGATCAGCGTTCAGACCGTAATAAACCTTCCCGGCGTAGGAGGTCAGGCCGATGCTCAGGGCTTGTCCGGCAGCGAGCGGCACCACCGGGTAGGTGGCGAGCATCTGCGCGCCGTCCACATAGAGCGGTTGCTGCGGTCCGGGCACATTGGTCACCACGAGGTGGAACATCCGCCGGGACAGCCCGCTGGCCACCCGAGCGCCGAGCGAGTGCAGCGTGGGCGGGGCGAACCCGGCGATCCCGGCAAGGGTCGGAGCATCCACAGCCTGCCCGGTCTCCCGATGGCCTTTGGTCTGGTAGGCGATCTGATGCAGTCGCATCCGCGGGCTGGCCTCCCCGGTGGGCAGGTCGATCAGAATCGAGTCCACTCGGCTGCCGATCGTCCCGGCAGCCTCGGGATCATCCACCCGCACACTCATCGGAACCAGGGTCCGGACGATGCTGCCGGTCGGGACGGCTTCGCCACGGGCCAACAACCAGGACCGCAGCGCCCCGGCGAGGACCGCGAGGACGACGTCGTTGACCGTGACCTGGGCAGGCGGCAGATGGGAGACCGCCTTCACCGGCTGTGCCGCCGAGGCCGGCTTCGCCGGCTGCGCCGCCCTGGACCTGCGAGCGGGCGCCTTGGGCGTCGGTGCGGCCAGCCGGGTCCGGATCGCCCGGTAGTCGGCAAGATCAGTGGTGATCATGGCGTAGCGGCGGTGTGGCGTCACCGCGCTGGTCAACGGGCTCTTCGGCGGGCCGCCGGCGGCCCGCCGAACCGCGCTGGCCACCCGGGCCGCGGAGCGAGCGCTGATCGCGGCGGTGTCTCGCACGTCGACCATTCCGTTGCGCACGGCGTCCACCAGTTGACCGGGTCGTTGCACCGAGTCAACAACCGCGCCGAAAAGCAGCTCCAGCGCGGTGGGCTCGGCAACCGGCTTCCAACTGAAGGCCGGCGGCTCTGTGACCTCGGCCGTGTCGTCCAGGATCACCTGGCCGAGATCGACCGTTTGGACACCGTCGACGAGAGCCTGATGGACCTTGCTGACCAGCGCGAATCTGCCTTCACTCAGCCCTTCGACCAGGTAGAGCTCCCAAAGCGGACGGCGGCGGTCCAGCGGCCGGGACTGCAACCGGGCGACCAGTTCCGCCAGTTGTGCGTCGCTGCCCGGACGCGGCAGTGCGGACCGGCGAATGTGGTAACTCAGATCGAAGTCCTCGTCGTCCACCCAGACCGGGTTGGCGATCCGCCCCGGGACCCAGCGGATTCGCTGTCGATAGCGCGGGACGAAGGCAATCCGCGAACCAACGTGCCGAGTGAGCCGGTCGACGTCGAGCCCACCGGCGGGCGACCGGAAGATCATTAACGAGCCGACGTGCATCGCCGTCGTCGGCTGCTCGAGATAAAGGAACGAGACATCCAGCGACGACAGCCGATCGGTCACCGACATCTCCTTCGAGCACTTGGGCGCCGGCTACGGCGCGATCGCGGGACCGGGCTATCGTCGCACGCGGACTCCTGCCAGAGCGGGAGCCCCCGACCAGAACCCCAGCGTCCGTCCAGGATCAGCTCAACAGGAGGAATAACCGGATGTCAGCGAGGAATCTGGGCAGATTCGGCGGGCTAGCCAGCCGTGGACCGGGTGTGGTGGCAATCCATGCCGTGGTCCTCGGCGGTTTGCTGGGCGGGCTATCCGCCTGTTCCGGTGGATCGGACGAAACCAGTTCCGCAACAGGCACGTCTGGAGCAGCCACGGTGGCGCCTACCGCCTCGATCACCTCCCCACCGGCCTCCGGGTCAGCCAGTTCCGCACCGTCCGCTTCGGCTTCGGTTTCGGCTTCGGCCGGGTCGCCGCCGGCCACGTCGTCTGCCCAGCCCGCCCCCGACGCTGTGCTGAAGATCTCCGTGCAGGGTCGGACCGTCAGCCCGCCTCCTGGCCGGAGGACAGTTTCGGTCGGTGACCGGGTATTGCTCGTCGTCACCACCGACACCCCGAACACCCTGCACGTGCATGGCGTTGAGGTCGAGAAAGAGATGAAGCCTGGCGTCCCTCTGAAGGTGGAGTTCACTGTCAAAGATCCCGGCGTTTACGCCGTCGAGTTACATGCACCCGAATTGTTACTGGTCCAGCTCGTGGTCCGGTGACCGCTCGTCACCGTAGTGGCAGGTCGAAGAGCACCTCGAGCTCATCGACGGTCTGGGCGTAACTCACATGAAGGACGCCGACCATCCCGGCAGCGACGGCACCGTGGATGTTTGGTCGCAGATCGTCCACCATCACGCACTGCTCGGGTGCCAGCTGCAACAGGTCGGCCGTGTGCCGGAAAATCTCCTCGTCCGGCTTACGCATGCCGACCCGGCCCGAGATCACCACCGCGTCGAAAGCTCCGACCCACAGGTGTTCCGGGTAGTGCTCGCCCCACGAGTTGGACAGCAGCGCGGTCTTCAACCCGTGACGTCGGGCCCTGCGGATCAGGTTCACCATGTCGTCGGAGAGCTCGCTCAGCCCACCCAGCATCCGAGCCAACAACCCGTCTGCATCCACCGACACCCCGTGCTCGCGAAATCTCTTGGCCAGCAGATGCTCGAATTCGCTCGGATTCAGCTCTCCACGCTCAAGACCATGAACCGGGGACGACGAGACCTCGATCCAATGGCGCATCACTGTCCGGTAGACCTCGAGTTCGATCCCCTCGTGCCGAGCCCAGGCCGCCATCGCCTCGTCGATCGGAGCCGTCAGCACACCACCCCAGTCCACGATCAGACCGCGCAGCTGTGAAGGGACACTCTCGGCTGTGGACACTCCGGCATCGTAAGTCGTTGGGCCGCTGACCAGGCCCCCACACCCTGGCTCAGGCCAGACGGCGCACTCTGCGCCATCGTCCGCGGGGTCCGGGGTGTCCGGGGTGTCCGTGCGGCGACCGTTGCGGGTCGGGAGACAACCCGGCCTCCGCAGTCAACTGCCTCGCGAGCTCCCTCAGGGGTCGGCAGGCCGGCGACGCCGGGGCGTGCTCGGTCAGGGACCGGCCAGCCAGCATGGCCGCATCCAGTGCCGCCCGATCATCAGGGATCAGCACCGCGTCCCGGACTCCGGCATAACGCTCTAACGCCTCTCGAACCCGTGGCGCCGCCTTGGCTCCGACGGCTCCATCGCGAACCCTGGTCACTACCACCTGAACTGGTGAGCCGACCGGTACGACCTCGGCAAGGTCCTGCAGGCCGGTGAGCAGGCGTTGCAGCCCCAGCGGCTCGGCGGCGCCGACCGCAATGACGAGATCTGCGGTGGTCACCGCGGAGAGTGTTGCTCCATGCCGGCGCGGCGCAGCGGTATCGAACATCATCTCTTCGTCCGCTTCCAAGCCGAATCCAGCGTCGATGACCGTCCAGGTCGACAGTCGCCGAGCGTGCTGCCAGACCGTGTCGAGCGCAGCGGATCGCAGTTCCGGCCAACGACGCGATTGCGGAAGACCGGTCAGCACACGCAACCGCGCTCCGACGAACGGCGCCAGCTCGGCGAGTCTGGGAACGTCAAGGGCACCCTGATTCGCTGCCCGGGCGGCCGCTGCCAGACCGGCAGACTCGTCCAGCAGCCCCAGCGACTGGGCAATGCTCGCACCGTAGGTATCGGCGTCCACCACCAAGGTCTCCTGTCCGGCCGCGGCCAGCTCGGCTGCGAGCGTGACCGCGACGGTGGTCCTGCCCGGACTGCCGACCGGGCCCCAGACGGTGATCACTCGCCCCGGTGGTCGGGCCGCCGACGCCGCCCGTGTCGATCCCGCCCGCCGTCCAGTTGGCGGGGTCGACGCCGCCCGACCGGGATCGGCTATCCCCAACCGGGCTCGGGCGGCCCGCGCGTGCTGGTCGGACAATTCCGCGACGGCCGATGTCACCGACGCGGCAATCTGCTCGGTCGGAGTGTCAGCGGGCAGTACCTGGTGCACCCCGAGGTCAGCCAACCTTCGGGCGGCCGCCGGGTCGCTCGGGTCGAACAACCCGATCACAGCGACTCCGACCGCAGTCAACTGCGTTACCGCATCCCGATCCAGGCGCTGCAGATCTGCGGACAGGACCACTGCCCGAGCCAACCCGGCTCCGGCCGCCGACAACAATTCCGCCAGATCAGCACATCGACGCACGACCTGAACACCGGCCGAGGAGCGTTCCAGGCCGGATACCAGCGGAGCCTCCCGATCACCGACGACGGCAGTCAGGACAGTGAGCGTCGCGCCGGCACGGCTCATTGTTTCTCCTGGTTTCCGTTGGGGGAACCAGGCATTGGCAGGACCACCAGCCGCGCCTGATTGGCCAGCGCGTCAAGCACCGGCGCGAGTTCCTCGGAGGACAGCAGCACTTCCACGGACCCGGTTCGGCTCGCCGACAGCCCGGTACCAGGGGCTCGCACATCAAAGATCTCCACCTTGCGGGCGATCTCCTCAGGCTGGTGATAGCCACCGCCCGCGTCGTCCCGGCGCTTGGCGGAGGCCCAAAGGTCCACCACACCACCCGCGCCTAGCCCTCGCGGTAGGTCACCGTCGAACGGAATACTCACTGGCCGAAGCCGGAGTTGGCCGGCCGAAGCGATCGAGGCGAGGGAGACGATCTCACCGGCACCCACCGGCCGGACCAGGACGTGACCCGGCGGGAGCGGCTGTCTCGCGTCGAGGTACGCGGCCTTCGAACCGGTGAGCCGGAGCCGGACGACCGTCAACACGTCGGGGGTGAGCGGCGTTCCAGTCGCCAGCGTGCTCCGCGCCGCGTAGACCGGCTCGGTGTGATCGGCCAGCGCGACCACTCTGGCACCGAGCGCCACCGACGTGAGTAGCAGGACGAGCCCGATCAGTAAGCGCGGGTCACGCCAGGACGGCCGTCTCAGCCGAGATGCGGTGAACCCACCAATAGGTGTGGTGCCGGTCAGCGTCATTGCGGCGCCCCTTGTCTGCCCGCGACCTGTCTTGCCCGCGACTCCTACCCGTCGACCCCGCACTGGAAAGCTCTGATCTGTCAAGCCAACTCGCGGGCTCTCGATTGACATCTTGACAGAAGACGGACGCCCCGGATGGCCATCCCGAACACTGTGGACAAACCGCCTGTCTTCTGGCCTGTGGATAACTCGACACAGCGTGCAACCCCGCGTGCCACACTTGCCGGATCCGGGTGTTCGCCCGGTGATTGACCGATTCAGGGGAGGACCGCGTGGAACCCCGGTTCTATCAACTGGCGGACGTCGCAGAGATGTTAAACATTTCTGCGAGGCAGGCCTACACGCTGGTCCACACTGGCGAACTGCCTGCGATTCAGGTGGGCGGCCGAGGCCAGTGGCGGGTGGAAGCCACCGAACTGGAGAACTACATCCAGCGAAAGTACGCGGAGACCCGGGACATGGTCCGATCCCGGCCAAGCGCCGTCGACGATCATGCGAACGACGCCTGACCACCGACTCGGCCTGGCCACCTACTCAACCTGACCACCGACTCAACGTCCCACCGCGGCCACGTCACCGCGGGTCGAGCCACCGCGGGCCGAGCCACCGCGGGCCGAGCCACCGCGGGCCGAGCCACCGCGGGCCGAGCCACCGCGGGCCGAGTCAGTGCGGCCGAGTCAGTGCGGCCGAGTCAGTGCGGCCGAGTCAGTGCGGCCGAGTCAGTGCGGCCGAGTCAGTGCGGCCGAGTCAGTGCGGCCGAGTCAGTGCGG
>JANNPJ010000193.1:0-3761 GCA_031400005.1 Kineosporiaceae bacterium
GTCGCGCACGCAGGCCGCCCGGTCTTCGCGTTCGGCGTCACCACCGGTGCGGTCCTGGCCGCCGAGGCCGCCGCTCACGGCGTGGAGTTCGCCGGACTCGTCTTGATCGAGCCGCCGTTCATTCTGGACGGCACCCGCGAACAGATACCCGTGCAGCTCACCGCGCAACTGGAGGAACTGATCGCCGCGGGACGCCGGGGTGACGCGGTCGAGCTCTTCCTGACCGTGGTCGTGCAGATGACCACGGAAGTTCTGGCTCCGATGCGCAGCACACCTCGCTGGCAGGATCTCAAGGCACTTGCCCACACGATCCAGTACGACATGGCGGTCATGAACGGCTCCGCCCTGCCGGCGCATTGGCCTCTCGTTACGCAGCCAACACTTGTCATCGATGGCGAACTCAGCGTGGCCTGGCGCCGCCATGCCGTCCAAGCTGTCGCCGACGCTCTACCCAACGGGCAGGTATCGCGACCGCCGGGCCTGCTGTCGGCGGCAAGATGACCGACGATGAGAGCAACTGACCGTAACCGCGCGTTTGCTTCCTCGTTGTGTTCGCGTTGCATTCCCGATTCGGACGTGCTGGAGCCTGAGCAGAGTGCTGCGACCCGCGAGGAATACACCAGAGCGGCTGCTCCTGGCGACGATTTCCGTCATCCTCGCCGGGTTGACGGCCGGCGGGCTCGGCCTGTTGGGGTTTGGCGAGCGCGCGGATGCGCTGGATCGGGCCCGGGCCGAGACCAACCACCAGGCCCGGCTGCAGATCATCCTGACCAAGTCGATCGTCGCGGATACCGCGGCCGCCGATGACGTCCTTCGCGGTCAGGATCAAAAGCCGATCGCCGCCCGGGAATTCGGCTATGCCGTGGAACCTACGGTCACCGAATTGGTGGTCGCGGCCCAGCAGACGGGTGACGCCACCCAGCTCGCGATAGCGAGCCGATGGTTCACACGGTACGTGCGGCGGGTCGAAAACGCCCGAACGCTGGCCCGGGCCGGCGAGCAGGCGGACGCCGCAAGCGCGTTGCGGGAGGCATCGTCCCTGCTCCGGGCCAACGTGCTGGCTCCCGTGAGCGCTGCTCAGGAGGCGAGCCGGGCCCGATTGGCGGACGACCAGGGTGCCGCCACCAGAGCCACGCTGATCGCCGTGTTCGGTACCCTTCTCGCCCTGCTGGTCCTGGCCGGGGTGCACTGGCGGCTCACCCTGCAAACCCGTCGGATCGTGAACGTCGGGCTGGTGACCGGGTTGGTCCTGCTGCTGGCAGTCGGCGTGGCCGGGCTGATCACGGTCAACGTCAGCCGACATCGCGTCGATGACGTGCAGGACGGTCCGCAGTCAGTGGCCGAAAAGGTGGTCGAGGCAAGGGTTGCTGCCTTCGACGCGCGCGGCCGGGAGTCGTTGTCCGTGATCAGCGACGACGTGCTGGTTGCCGACGCCGAGTGGCGTTCGGCGATCGCCATCGCGCGGACCGCGCTGGCCGAGGCCAGGCCTGCCGGCACCACGATCGTGCGCGATGACCTGGCGAGCACAACCAGGCTGCTGAACACCTATGCGACCGCTCACGCCGAGTTGATCGCCCTGGCCAGGGCCGGTCAGGACGCGGAGGTCAGAGTCTTCTCGGCGGCTGCGGGCGGCGCGTCCGGCGCGTTCGAGGACTTCGATGCCACTAGTGGCGCGCTGCTCGCTCGCCAGGTCCAGGCTACGGATGACGGCTGGGCACAGGCCGGGCAGTCATTGCGTCTACTCGGCTGGCTGAGCCTGGTCATCGGACTGGCAGCGGCCGGCACCAGCTGGTCCGGCCTGGCCCCCCGAATCCGCGAATACCGTTAGGCCGTCCCGTCGGTCTGCCGGACACGCCCTAACCCGCTGCCAGCGCCCGGCCCTGAAGAGGCAGTCACCTCTCCAGGGCCGGGCCAGATCAGATCAAGGAACCTTGATCTTCACGCTGCTGGTCGCGCTCTCGTTGCCGGCCGTGTCGAACGCCCGGTACGAGACCTTGTGCTTGCCCTGGCCAGTGACCACGATCGGCCCCTGGTAGGTGAGCCACGCACCGTCGTCCACCTGGTAGGAGATCTTCTCCACACCAGAGTGCTTGTCTTGCCCGGTAAGCGTGACCGTGGCCGTGGCGTCGTCTGTTTCGGCGTCCACAGTCGGCTTGAACGGGTCGCTACGAACCTTGATCGTGTCGATCTTTGACACATTGCCCACGGTGTCGGTGGCCCGATAGTCCACCGTGATCGAGCCCACCGGCAGCGCGGTGGTCTTGGTGTAGCCCCGCCACGGGCCGCCGTCGATCCGGTACTCGCGAGTGGCGATGCCGGAGGCGTCGGAAGCCGTGACGATCAGATCCACCGCCTGGGTGAACCAGCCGTTCTGACCGGTCGGATCCTGCGGATCGGTGGTCGCGGTGACCGACGGCAGGGTGACGTCTGCCTGCAATGGCGCGGTGGCCTGCTGGGCGGTCTCCTTGTTGCCCGCCTTATCAGTGGCGAAGAACGTGAGCCCATGGACGCCGGTGAGCGTGAACGGCTCGGAGTAGACCTCCAGAGGACCGGAATCCACCCGGTAGTTGATCTTGGCCACCCCGGAGGCGGTGTCCTTGGCGGAAAGTGTCACGGTCGACACCTTCTTGGCCGTCTTCACCTCCACTGTGGAGACCGGGGTTTCCGTGTCGACCTTCACGGCCAGCGACCCGACCGGGCTGAAGGCCAGGTTCTCGCCCTGGGCGCGGTGTCGCACGGTGTACGAACCGGCCGGCAGTGGCACCGGGGCAGTGTAGGTCGTCCAGGCGCCGTCACCGAGGGCGTACTCGACCTTGGTGTTGCCGCTACCGCCGTCGAGCGTGAGCGTGGCTCCGAAGCCGTACCAGCCATCGGTTCCGGCCTGGGAGACCGACGCCTTCGGCTGGGTTCCGGTGTAGGTGAGCCCCAGCTGGGCCACCTCGTCACCGGACAGCGCCCGGTTGTAGATCCGGAAGTCGCGCATCTTGCCCTTGAAGTACTTGTCGGCGGTGTAGACCGAGCGGCCGATGTAGTTGGCCTTGGTGACCCCGCCGCCGATCGAGCCGGGGGTGAGGGTGACGGCGGTGTTCTGGGCGACCTGCTTGCGGTCGAGGTAGAGCGTCGCCTTGCCGCCGCCCACGGTGTAAGTGATGGTCTTCCACGAACCGCGGCCCAGCGCGCTGCTCGTCGTCGTCATCTGTTCGGTGCTCCAGTTACCGGAGGCAATGCCCGCCTTGTAGCTGTTGTTGCCGGTGGTGAACAGGTACCCGTTGCCGACTCCGTCCGTGCCGGTGTTGCCCATCCCCCAGAGGAAGTATGGGTTCTGCTGGTCGGCGTCGACCCAGACGTCAGTGGAGACGGTGATGGCTTCCATCCCGGCCATCGCGTTGTCCGGCAGCTTCACGTGCCCGTTGCTGCCGCCGAAGGTCAGGCTTCCGTCGGCCCAGGTGGTGCCCCCGGCCAGGGTGGCGTTGTTGTTGTTGCCGGAGGAGTCGGTGACCGTGGTCCCGGTGGTTTGGTCCAGCTTGTAGCGGGCGACCAGGCCGTCGGCGGTGGCTGGCAGCGGGGTGTGTGCACCGGAGGTCCCGGTGAGCTTGTCCAGTTCGGCTTGGGTGATCGGTAGGACGGTGCCGTGGCGTGGGCTGGCGGGTAGGGAGTAGCTGGCCGGGACCTTCCAGGCCGGGGTGTTCAGGTCGTTGGTGCCCAGCGGGATGTAGCCGCGGCCGCCGAACTCGTCGACGAACAGGTAGTACTTCGATCCG
>JANNPJ010000217.1:0-19905 GCA_031400005.1 Kineosporiaceae bacterium
AGCGCAACCAGCGTTGCAGCCGGGCCGCCTTCGCGTAGTCGGAGCCATCCTTCGCGATCCTCCGAGCCGTGTCCCCGATCACCACCGGCAGGCTGGGCGGCAGGGACAGGTACTTCGACAAGGCCGCCGGAGCGGCTGAGCTTTCCTCCAACTGCCTGGCGGTCGGTTGGACGTCGAGGTGCGTGACGGTGTAATTCAGGCCCTCGGTGGTGACCCCGTCACCGATCACGTTCAGGGTGGTGGCGTCGTACAACCAGTCCCCACGCACGTTGACGCTCTGCGCCGGGTACGGCAGCGGCAGGTACGTCTCGTTCAGCGGGCCAATGTTGATCTCTGTCGTGGCCTGGGTCGTCGTCACGTCCTCACCCAGACCGGGGGGTACCGGCAGCGCATTTCTGGCCTTCTGGGAACGCGGAATCGAGGCAATGCTCGGGGCCCAGACCTTGCCGTTGAACAGGTCTGAGGTGACGATCCGCAGTGGGGCCGGGTTTTCCACCGAACTGGTGTAGTTGAGCAGCGGAGTGTCCCTGCGACTGGTCAGGTCCTTGCGCAGATCAAGGATCGGGTTGATCCGGGTGATCGTCCGGCCGCCCGGGCCGCTGCCGTCCCCGTCGCCGTTGCCGCCGATGATCTGATTGCTCAGGCCCGGCACTACCGCCGGGATCGCCACCGCCATCAGCACCACGGCCGCACCCACCCGGCGTCCACCGGCTGCCATCCCGCCGTCGGCCGGACGCCGACCAGTTTGACCGGAGGAGGCCAGTACCCGGCCCCAACCGCGCACTCGGTCACTCGAGTCCGCCGTCAGTAACACCAGGAAACCTGACGCTGCGACCAGGAAGTAGTACCAGGGCAGGCCGCCGTCGAGCAGGGCGGCCGGGACGCAGTACACCGCGAGCAGCGGCAGCCCGGCCAACGCCGGCTGCCGCAGGGTGGCGGCCAGCAGGTCGACCAGCAGGGCGATCAGTCCGGTGCTCCCGGCCATCAGCAGCACGATGCCCTGAGTGGACTCCACCGGTGGCGCCTGCTCCCGGGTCACCTGGAAACCGGCCTCGACGAGGTGACGAAGCAGGTCGAAGGCCGCCGGGCCCTCCACAATCCGAGACCGGGCGAACAGGACGAGGAGGGTGAGCAGCAGGACGAGCAATTGCACCGCTGCCACCGCCGGCCACCAGCGCAACAGTTGGCGGGCGATGATTCCGGTCACCATCATCGTGACCACGACGATGGCCGCGACGAAGACCCAGGTCACCCCGGACACCAGCGGGCACAGGGTCAGTGCGGCCAGCAGGCTGGCCAGCGCCGAGGTGACAGCAATCCGTTCGTCTGAGCCGTGCCTCATAACTTCTCGATTCGCTTGCCGTGGGCGGTTAGAGGGCCGCTTGATTCGGGAACCGGGCGTCGTCGTCGAAACCACTGCCGTGGATAGTGTCAGTTAAACCTGTGGCCATATTCCAGACGTCGGTGACGGTCTGTCCGGCACGGGCTTCAGCCACTGCCCAGCCGGCGTCCCGCAGCAGGGTGATGCGCCGCTGCTGGTCGGAGTTCGGGCCATCCGCTGTCCGCGTCGCCCGGGTGGACCAGTCCTCGGTCCGGATCAGGATGGCGACCCCGGGCTTGCCGGAGTGGCCGAGGTGGGCGAGCTGCTTGGCCTTTGCCTCGTCGATGTCGCCGAGCACGGCGACGATCACGCCGTCACCGCCGCTGCGGTGGATCAGCGCGATCCCCGCGTCCAGGGCGTTGTCCTCACCGAATCCGACGACGGCCATCCGGTCGAGCAACTCGCCCGCGGCCTCCCCGGAGTGCGGGTTGGACCAGGTGCACGGCCTGCCGTCCAGAACCAACCGGACGCCGTGCTTGACCTGCGTGAAATGCACGGCGACGGAGGCCGCTGCGCTGACCGCCCACTCGAACGAGGAGGCCGGCCCGTCGCCGCGATGGCCCCGGGCACGGGTGTCGAGCAACACGGTGGCGCGCATCTGGCGGGGCTGTTCCTCCCGACGGACCATCAGCTCCCCGCGCTTGGCGGTGGAGCGCCAGTGCACCCGGCGCAGATCGTCACCCTCCCGGTACTCCCGGGTGGCGATGTCGTCCTCGCCGCTCACCGCCGCCGCTCGGGCCAGCGAGTCGCCCGCTCCACCCCAGGTGCCCCCGCCGGTCATCGGCTCCAGCGGCCACAGCTGGGGGACCACCATCACGTGGTCGTTGCCAGTGAAGGACCTGGACAGTTCGCACATTCCGAACGGGTCGGCGACCCGCAGCCGGAGCGGCCCGATCGGGTAGCGACCGCGCACCTCGGCCCGCAGAGAGTAGGTCACGGCCGCCTGTTGCCCGCCGGGCATCCGGTCGAGAACGAAGCGGGGAGGCGCACCCAAGGCGTACGGCACTCGGTCCTCGGCCAGCAGCACCCGGGTGCTCAGCCTGGCCAGGTTCTGCAGTTCGAGGCGGACCCGGAGCGGGGACCCGGCGCTCACCCGGGACGGGGTGACCGTGCGGGTCAGCCCGATCCGGTATCGGGCCCTGGTCAGCATCGCCGCGCAACCGAGCGGCAGCGCGGCCAGCAGGACGGCGACCCGGAGCAGATCCTCCTGGCCGAGCAGCACCGCGCAGATCATCGAGGCCGCCCCCGCGGAGATGAAGGAGCGACCACGGGTGGTGAGGCCGCTGAGGGCCGGCTGGACCTGAGCGAGGACTGCGGGCATGGTCAGGAAACCGCACGCGGCTGGGGGACCGGTACCTGGCTGAGGATCGAGCCGACCACGTCGGCGGAACTTCGCCGGGCGAGCTGCGTATCGGTGCTGGGCAGCAGGCGGTGTGCCAGGACCAGCGCCGCCAGCGCCTGGACGTCGTCCGGAAGTACGTGCCCCCGACCACTCATCGCAGCTCGCGCTTTGGCCGCCCGAAGCAGGTGCAGGGCGGCACGAGGCGACGCGCCCAGCCGCAGCTCGGTACTGGTCCGGGTGGCGCGGACCAGGTTCACCACGTACTCCTTGACGGCGTCCGCGGCATAGACCGAACGGGTGACAGCGATCAGCGACCGGACGACGGCGGCGTCGCAGGCGGGCTTCAGCCCGGTGAGCGGATCGTGCTCACCGTGGATGCCGAGCATCTCCATCTCGGCGGCGGCGGAGGGATAACCCATTGAGACCCGGGCCATGAATCGGTCGCGCTGCGCCTCCGGCAACGGAAAGGTGCCCTCCATCTCCACCGGATTCTGGGTCGCGACGACGATGAACGGCGATTCCAGCAAGTGCGTGGTGCCGTCGACGGTGACCTGCCGTTCCTCCATGCACTCCAGCAAGGCCGACTGCGTCTTCGGGCTCGCCCGGTTGATCTCGTCACCGACCACGATGTTGGCGAACACCGCTCCCGGCTTGAACTCGAAATCATGCCGTTCCTGCCGGTAGATGCTGACCCCGGTGACGTCGCTGGGGAGCAGATCTGGGGTGAACTGGATCCGCCGCACTGAGCAGTCGACCGACTTGGCCAGCGCTTTTGCCAGCATCGTCTTGCCTACTCCGGGTACGTCCTCGACCAGCAGATGGCCTTCTGCGAGGAGGACGGTGACGGCCAGATTGACGACTTCTGGCTTTCCCTCGATCACGGTCTCGATGGCGGCCTTGATCGCACCGGTCGCTTGTGCCAGGTATTCGAGTTCCCTCGGGCCAGCCATGGTCGTCACTTGAGCACCCTCCGTGCTGCCCGGATTGGGTCCGGACTTTTCCGCCCGGGGATGCCCGGGAGCCTTGTGCAGTTACCTGCGGATGGTCAGTGTCTCAAACGGTTGCCGCTTCTGCAGCGTCCCCACTTCCCCCCACCCGTGCGCCCGTGATGCCTACATACCGTTTGGTAGGCCGAACAAACCGGAGCAGGTACCCAGGGAGAGTTCCGGCAAGTGCGACGGAGGCGATTTCTCCCCCACTGTCACCGTTATGCATCTGAGCTGGACATTCGTCAAGGCCGTGAGGGCAGAGATGGCGCGTTTCCCGTTGACCGTGGAGCGAAGTGGAGTAATGTGGGGACCACTGGAGCGGAGGGGGAAGCGCGGTATGGCCACCGAAACTCCAGTGCCTTGAGGCAAGGGGAGGGAGCTGCCGATGTTCCTCGGCACGTACACCCCTCGCTTGGACGACAAGGGTCGTTTGATCATGCCTGCCAAGTACCGCGAGCAGTTAGAGGAAGGGGTTGTGGTCACCAGGGGACAGGAACGCTGTCTCTACGTCTTCCCGGTGGCCGAGTTCGCTCGGCTCGCCGACCAGCTGCGCCAAGCACCAGTCACGAGCAAGCAGGCGCGCGACTACTTGCGGGTGTTCCTCTCCGGGGCGTCCGACGAGTCGGTCGATCGTCAGGGTCGGTTCACCATCCCGACCAATTTGCGCACCTATGCGGGTTTGACCCGCGACTGTGCGGTGATTGGAGCCGGGACTCGGGTCGAGATCTGGGACCACGCGGCCTGGCAGACCTACCTGACCGAGCAAGAGCAAGTGTTCGCCGAGCAGGCCGAGGAGGTAATCCCCGGATTGTTCTGAGATCGAGAACGCGTATGGACCGAACCACCGCCGGTGAGGTCTCCAGCCGCCCGAGGCATCCTGATGCACCTTCCCCGGTGTCAGGCAGCAGTTCGGTCGGAGCGGATGGAGACCTGATCGTCGGACGTCGGTCGCGTGTCGATGGCGCACAAGTTGGCACATTCGAGCGACGACGCTTGAACCTCAGCTCACCGCACCGGCAGATTCCGGTCGAGGAGCTTGGCCTGACTCCCACCAACCCAGTCAACCTGCCCCGGAGGGAGGTCGTGATGAGTACCGCAGAACCATCCCAGCGTCACGTGCCGGTCCTGCGGGACCGGTGTGTCGCCCTGCTGGCCCCCGCCCTGGACGTGCCGGGGGCCGTCGTGGTCGACCTCACGCTGGGCATGGGTGGGCACAGCGAGGCGCTGCTGCGTGGCTGCCCACAAGCCGTGCTGATCGGCATCGACCGGGATCCACAGGCACTCGAACTGGCTGGCCGACGGCTCGCAGAGTTCGGCGACCGGGTCCGCCTGGTGCATGCCGTGTATGACCAATTGCCGCAGGTACTAGCCGAACTCGGTATCGCGAAGGTCCGCGGTGTGCTGATGGATCTCGGCGTCTCATCGCTGCAACTGGACGAGACCGAGCGTGGTTTCGCCTATTCGGTCGACGCTCCGCTGGACATGCGGATGGACACCGGAGAAGGCCTCACCGCCGCCGATGTGCTGAACACCTACTCAGCGGGTGACCTGATCCGCGTTCTGCGGGACTACGGCGAGGAACGGTTCGCCAAGCGAATCGTCTCGGCGATCGTCCGTGAGCGCGAGGCCACACCGTTCCACACCAGCGCCCGGCTGGTTGAGCTGATCCGGGACAACGTGCCGGCCGCGACCCGTCGCACCGGAGGCAACCCCGCCAAGCGCACCTTTCAAGCGCTGCGGATCGAGGTGAACCAGGAGATCGAGGTTCTGGAGCGAGCGGTCCCAGCAGCAGTTGACGCGCTTGCGGTCGGTGGCCGGATCGCCGTCCTGGCCTACCACTCGCTGGAAGACCGGATCGTCAAGCGCGCTTTCGCGGCCGGGGCGCGCAGTACGACGCCCGAAGGGCTGCCGGTAGAGCTCGCCGATCATGCCCCGAGGTTGCGATTACTGACCCGCGGGGCTGAGGTGCCGGACGCCGTGGAGATGGCGACCAACCCACGTGCAGCCTCTGCTCGGCTACGCGCAGTGGAACGGATCAGGGAAGGCCATGGGGGCGCGAGCGGATCAGATCCGTTCCGTCGAGCACTGAGAGGGGACGACGCAGCGTGAACGAGCTCATCAGCGAACGCAGGGCAGAACTCACGCCGACGACCAGGACCAGCGAGGAAGGCGCCGTCATCAGCGCCGCGCCCGAGCGAATCGAGCACTCATGAGCCAGAGCGCCGCCGCGGCCCGGGTACCCGCCCGCCCGATCGTCAGGCCGGTCAGCCGGGAGCGTCCACAACCTCGACTGCGGGTGGTCGCGCCTGCGCCTCGACGATCCGCCGGGGGCCTGGCTCTGCTGTCGGTCGGTCTGCTCGCTCTCGGCCTGCTCGTGCTCCTGCTGTTGAACATCAGCATCGGCAAGGGGGCGTACGCCCTGACCGATTTGCAGCGTCAGCAGCGGGCGTTGGCCGAGGACCGGCAGGCGCTGGCCGAGCAGGTTGAGGCCTCGAGTGCGCCGCATATGCTGGCTGCCCAGGCAACCAAGCTTGGCATGGTGCCGAATCAGAGCACGGCTTTCCTCAACGTGCCGGACGGCACGGTCCAGGGTGAGGCAGCGGTCACGAAGGCCCCGAAGTCGAGCGACAAAACGCCCGAGACCGCCAAGCGGACGGCCGGGGCGATGGCCGCTGCCGCCGCTGCCGGCCAGGCGGTGGTGAAGAAGCAGGCTACTGCCGAGAAGGCGGAGAAGGCCGAGAAGACCGATACGAAGTCCGCGAAGCGGTCTACGGTCGAGTCGTCGCCGTGACCTCGAGCAGCGGGTCGCCGGCCGGAGCCGCCCGCGGGGATCGGGGTGCATCTGGAGCAACTCCTCGGGCTGCGCCGAAGGCCGCCGCCAGGACAGTTCCGGCAAGTCGGCAACCGGTAGCTCGCAACCCCGCGCCCGCTCGCGGTGCTGGGCCGGCTCGTCAGAGTGGGCCGGCGGGTAGTGCTGTGCCTGCCCGGAAAGTCGCGCCTGCCCGGAAAGCTGCGCCGGTGCCGCAGAAGGCAGCACCGGCAACGCGCAAGGTGGTGCCGCCGGCCCAAAAAGCCCAGCCGGCACCGCGTAAGGCCGCCCCGACAGCCCGCAAAGCCCAGCCGATGCCACGGAAAGCCGCCCCGGCGGCCCGCAAGGCTCAGCCGGCGACCCGAAAGTCGGTGCCGGCGGCCCGGAAGGCCCCGACCGGGCGGCCCAGTACCCCCTCGGCGCTGCGCCAGCCTGGTCTGCCGACGAACCGCCGTCCCGCGGCCCGGACCTCGGGGCCCGCGACCGCTAACCGCGCCGGAGCCGGGAACCGGGCGGGACCCGGAAACCGGGCGGGAGCAGGCAACCCGCGCAAAGGCGGTCCCCGTCGCCCGAAGCCGCCCGGACCACCCTGGTACCGGCTTCCGCCGGCTCGGATCGGTAACCCCGATCGGCGGCTCCGGGTGGCCCTGGTGGCGGCCCTGGTGGTGTTCACCGTGTTCGGTGCCAGGCTGTTTCAGCTACAGGGACTGGACGCCGATGTGCTGGCCGAACAGGCGCGCAAGGACCGGTCCAGGACCGTGACCCTGCCCGCGCAGCGCGGCGACATCGTCGACGTCGACCGCGCCGCCCTGGCCACCAGCGTGGAGCGGCGGGACATCACCGTGGACCAGACCGTGATCCTTGAGTACAACATGAAGAAGCCGAAGCTGCCGGCCTCGCAGAAGGGCGTAGCCGGTGCCGCGCGGGCGCTGTCCCCGGCGCTCGCGATGAGTCCGGCCCAGGTAGCCAAGAAGCTGACCGGAAAGAAGCCGTTCGCCTACCTGAAGAAGGACGTCGAACCGTCGGTCTGGAACGAGGTCGAGAGCAAAGCCATCCCGGGCGTGTTCAGCGTGCAGGTGAGCAAGCGGGTGTACCCGAACACCCAGGTGGCGGCGTCCATGATCGGATTCCTCGGCCGGGACGGAGCCCCGCTGTCCGGGATCGAGAAGAGCCGCAACGCCATCCTGCAGGGCACCGACGGGGAGTTGACGTACGAGCGCGGAAAGCGGGGCCAGCAGATCGCCACCGGCGTGACGTCGGAGAAGAGCGCGATGCCGGGCAGCGACATCCAGTTGACCATCGACCGGGATCTGCAGTGGCAGGCCCAGGTCGCGCTGGCCAAGCAGGTCGCGCTGACCAAGGCCAAGTCCGGGGCGTGCGTCATCCTGGACACCCGTACCGGTGACGTGCTGGCGCTCGCCGACGCGCCCACCTTCGACGCGAACACCCCCGGCGCGGTCAAGCCCGCCGATCGGGAAAACCGAGCGCTGATCAATGTCTTCGAGCCCGGCTCGACCAGCAAGGTGATCACGGCGGCGGCGGCGATCGAGGAGGGCAAGGCGAGTCCCGGGACCAAGCTCTCGGTCCCGTGGACGCTGAAGCGGGGCGGCAAGCTGTTCCATGACTCGCACCAGCACGGCGTCGAGAAGCTGACTTTGGCCGGGGTCCTGGCCCAATCAAGCAACACCGGAACGATCAAGATCGGTGAACGCCTGCCCAAAGCGATGCTGCACGATTACCTGACAAAGTTCGGGTACGGCAGCCGGACCGGCATCGGCCTGCCCGAGTCACCAGGAATCCTCACGCCGGTCAACAAGTACAGCGACACCACGCCCTACACGGTGATGTTCGGCCAGGGGGTCTCGGTCACCGCGCTGCAGGCGGCCAACGTGTTCGCCACCATCGCCAATGACGGCGTGCGGAACACGCCTCGGGTGATCAAGGCGATTGGCGGCGTGGACGGCAAGCTGCACGAGCAGCCGGCCGGGCCGAAAACCCGAGTTGTCAGCGCCAAGACAGCCCAAAAGGTGCGGCTGATGCTGGAAAGCGTGGTCAATGGGGAGGGCACTGGAGGCGCCGCCTCGATCCCGGGCTACCGGGTGGCCGGCAAGACCGGCACCGCCGACTACTACGACCAAGCAGTCGGCGGGTACAAGGGATACACCGCCAGTTTCATCGGGATCGCGCCGGCCGACAAGCCGCGTCTGGTGGTGGCGGTGATTCTGGAGCAGCCGGTGAACGGATACTACGGCGGAACGGTGGCGGCACCGGTGTTTCAGGAACTGATGAAGAAGGCACTGGCCCGGGTGGGCGCGGCTCCGAGCGGCACCAAGGCGCCCAGCGTCCCGCAGACCTGGCGCTGAACGGTACTCTCGGCCACCGTGTCAGCCCCGGGACTTCTGCGCGCTCCCTCCCCGGCTCGTCGCCTCGAGGAGGTGGCAGCCGCGCTCGGTGTGGACCCTGGTGTTCGGGTGCGGCCCGGCCCCTCGGCGAGCCCGCTGATCACCGGCGTCTGCCTGGATTCTCGGGCGATCCGGCCGGGAGACCTGTACGCGGCGCTACCCGGTCAACGCACCCACGGTGCCCGGTTCGTCTCGGCCGCAGCCGAACTGGGGGCGGTCGCCGTCCTCACCGATCCCGCCGGGGTGGAACTTGCCGAGGCGGCCGGACTGCCGGTCCTCGCGGTGGACGATCCGCGGGCGGTGCTCGGTGGCCTGGCAGCCTGGCTGTTCGGTGAGCCGGCCCGGCAGATGCTGATGCTTGCGGTCACCGGAACCAACGGCAAGACCACGACGACGTTCTTGCTGGACGGCGCGCTGCGCGGTGGTGGCGGACGCCGGTCCGGTCTGGTCGGCACCGTCGAGACCCGAATCGTCGATCGCCGCCTGCCCAGCGTGCGGACCACCCCGGAAGCCCCAGATCTGCAGGCACTGCTCGCCCTGATGGTCGCCGAGAGGGCGGACGCCTGCTCGATGGAGGTCTCCAGCCACGCCCTGGCGCTCGGTCGAGTCGACGGGATCCAGTTCGACGTCGCCGGCTTCACCAACCTCTCCCAGGACCACCTCGACTTCCATTCCACGATGGCGGAGTACTTCGCGGCCAAAGCGCAGCTGTTCACGCCGGACCGGGCCCGGATCGGGGTGGTGTGCGTCGACGACGAGTGGGGGCGGCGGCTCGTGGACAGCGCCACCATCCCGATCGTCACGGTCGCCACCAGCCTGGACGCCGAGAGCGGACTGGCGGACTGGCGGGTGACGGAACGACGCCCGGACGGCATCGGTACCAGGTTCACCGTGCAGGGGCCGAACGGCGCGGTGGTCGCCGCCCGTTGCCCGCTGCCCGGCGATTTCAACGTAGCAAACACCGCGCTCGCCCTGGTGATGCTCGTTGCCGCCGGGATCGAAGCCGAAGCCGTCGCCGACTGGCTGGCCCAGGCCGAGCCGGTGCCCGGCCGGATGGAGCAGATCCCCGGCGCTGGGGCGACGGGGGAGCCGCTCGCGATCGTCGACTACGCGCACACCCCGGACGCCGTCGAGGCGGCGTTACGGACGCTGCGCAGCGCCCGTCCCGGACGCCTGGTGGTGGTACTCGGCGCCGGTGGCGATCGGGACCGGGCCAAGCGGCCGCTGATGGGTCGGGCCGCTGCCCGGGAGGCGGACGTCGTGATCGTCACCGATGACAACCCGCGTTCGGAGGACCCCGCCGCGATCCGGGCGGCGGTACTGGCCGGGATCGATTCCTCCGCGCCTTTCGATTCCTCCGTGACCGAGGTGGTGGAAGTCGCCGATCGGCGCGCCGCGGTCCTGGAGGGCGTCCGGCGAGCCTGGGGCGGTGGGATCCTGCTGGTCGCCGGCAAGGGGCATGAGCGCGGCCAGGAGATCGCCGGGGTCGTGCACCCGTTCGACGACCGGGACGTCGTCCGCCAAGCCCTGGAGTCGTTCCCAGCCTCGAGTACCGAGCCGACCCTGAGTCCCGAGTCAACCTCGGGTCCCGAGTCAACCTTACGTTCCGAGCCAGGCTTACGTTCTGAGCAGGCCCCGAGTCCCGAGTATCCGGAGGTAGACACGTGATCCCGCTGACGTTGGCCGAGGTTGCGGCCGCAACCGGCGGCCGGTTAGCTGCCGGAACGGACCCGGACCTGGTGATCAGCGGTGCGGTGACGATCGACTCCCGCTCGATCGGGGCAGGTGACTTGTTTGTCGCGCTGCCGGGCGAGCGGGTCGACGGTCGCGACTTCGCCCCGGCTGCGGTCGCCGCCGGCGCGGTCGCCGTGCTGACCGTGCGCTCGACCAACGATCCCGCCCTTCCCGCCGTGCTGGTCGAGGATCCGGTGACGGCGCTCGGATTACTAGCTCGGGCGGTCCGGGACAAGCTGCCGGATCTGGTGGTGGTCGGGGTAACCGGATCGTCCGGCAAGACCTCGACCAAAGACCTGATCGCCGCCGTGCTTGCCCGGGCCGGTCGGACCGTGGCGAACGAGGGTTCCTTCAACAACGAGATCGGTGCCCCGCTGACCACGCTCCAGGCGGACGCGCAGACCCGGTTCCTGGTCGTCGAGTTGGGCGCGCGCGGGGTCGGGCACATCGCCTACCTGTGCGGGTTCACCCGGCCGGACATCGGCGTGGTGCTGAACGTCGGAGCCGCCCACGTCGGGACGTTCGGCGGCAAGGACATGACCGCCCAGGCCAAGGGCGAACTGGTTGAGGCCCTGCCGCCGACCGGGCTGGCGGTGCTGAACGCCGACGATCCGCTGGTGAGCGCGATGTCGTCGCGAACCACGGCCCGGGTGGTGTTCACCGGTATCTCCGGACCGGCCGGTGATGGGGCTGGACCGGCCGGTGATGGGGCTGGACCGGCCAGTGATGGGGCCGGACCGGCCGGTGATGGGGCCGAGCGGGCTCAGGTCCGGGCCGAGAAGGTGGTCATGGACGACCAGGCTCGGCCGGCCTTCGACCTGGTGGTGGACGGCGTCGAGCAGGCCAGTCCGGTCCGGGTGCAACTGGCCGTGCATGGCGCTCACAACGTGAGCAATGCGCTGGCGGCGGCCGCGGTGGGGCTGGAGGCCGGGCTGTCCCCGGCGACGATCGCCGCCGCGCTGTCCGAGGCCGGGGTGGCCAGTCGCTGGCGGATGGAGGTGCGGCGCCGGGCCGATGGGCTGGTCGTCGTCAATGATGCCTACAACGCCAATCCGGACTCGATGACCGCGGCCCTGCGCGCGCTGGCGGCGATGTCGGTCGCGCTACCGGGGCCCTCGGGTGGCTGGGCAGTGCTCGGGGAGATGCTGGAGATGGGCCCGGACTCAGCCGCCGAGCACCACGCGATCGGTCGGCTGGTCGCCGAACTCGGGCTGGTCGGGCTGGTCGCGGTCGGGCCCGGGGCGATGCCGATCGCCGAGGGGGCCAGGACGTCGTCTACGGTTCGGGTGCTGACCGCCGTCGACGTCGACGAGGCAGTGGCCCTGGTTCAGCAGAATGTCCGCCGGACCGACGTCGTCCTGATCAAGGCCTCTCGCGGCATCGGACTGGAGCGGGTGGCCGACGCGCTGCTCGCGGTCGGTACGGTGAACGCCGACGCCGGACCGGACGCCGGACCCGACTGACTGGCGGCCCCACCCCGAGAGGGAGGCCGTGCGCTCCAGATGCTCCCGATGCGAACAACGAAACGGTTATGTCGCCACTAGCGATACCAAAGGTTGACGCCCATCCGGGCCGACCGGAACGGAAGGAGTCAGCGTGAGAACGGTTCTGGTCGCCGCTGCCGTCTCGCTGATCTTCTCGCTCTTCGGCACCCCGATTTTCATTCGGTTCCTGGTCCGGCGCGCCTACGGCCAGTTCATTCGGGACGACGGTCCGACGTCGCACCACATCAAGCGCGGCACCCCGACCATGGGTGGCGCCGTGATCATCGGTGCCTCGCTGACCGGTTACACGCTGGCGCACCTGATCACCTACCGGCCACCGACGGTGTCCGGCATCCTGGTGCTGTTTCTGATGTCCGGGCTCGGCCTGGTCGGGTTTCTCGACGACTTCATCAAGATCAGCAAGCAGCGCAGCCTCGGCCTGCGCTCGGGTGCCAAGCTGCTCGGCCAGTCGTTCGTCTCGATCGCCTTCGCCGTGATGTCGTTGCAGTTCGCGAACACCGCGGGCCGGACCCCGGCGTCCACCCAGATCTCGTTCATCCGAGACACCCCGGTCGACCTGGCCTTCGCCGGCTCGGTGATCGGTTTGCTGCTGTACGTCGCCTGGTCGTACATCATGATCGCCGGAACCAGTAACGGGGTGAACCTCACCGACGGCCTGGACGGCCTGGCAACCGGGGCGTCAGTGATGGTCTTCGGCGCCTTCGTGATGATCGGCATCTGGCAGTCCAACCAGTCCTGCCAAACCGAGCCCGGCCCGCAGTGCTACGAGGTACGAGATCCGCGTGACCTGGCCGTGGTGGCCGCCTGCGTGATGGGTGCCTGCTTCGGATTCCTCTGGTGGAATGCCTCTCCGGCGAAGATCTTCATGGGTGACACCGGCTCGCTGGCCCTCGGCGGCGCGCTCGCTGGGCTGGCCATCACCACCCGGACCGAGTTGCTGCTGGTGCCGCTGGCCGGGCTGTTCGTGATGATCTCGCTGTCGGTGATCATCCAGATCGGATCGTTCAAGCTGACCGGTAAACGGGTGTTCCGGATGGCACCGCTGCAGCATCACTTCGAACTCGCGGGCTGGGGCGAGGTCACCATCGTGATCCGGTTCTGGATCATCGCTGGGCTCTTCGTCGCCCTCGGTCTGGGGGTCTTCTATGCCGAGTGGGTGGTCGGAATATGACTCTGAACTGGGCCGGGCTGCGCGTGGTGGTGGCCGGAATCGGGGTGTCCGGGTTCGCGGCGGCCGATGCCTTGCTGGAACGCGGCGCGCAGGTCGTTGTCATCGATCCCCGGCAGGAGCAGCGGCAACGCGAGCGGGGGATTGTGCTCGACACCCTCGGGGCGGACATCCGGCTCGGGCCGGACGCCGTCCAGCAGCTCCCGACGGTGGCCGGCGAGCCGGCCGAACTTCTGGTGATCTCGCCTGGATGGGACGACGATCAGCCGGTGCTGCGCGCTGCGCTGGCGGCCGGGCTACCGATCTGGGGTGAGGCCGAGCTGGCCTGGCGATTGCGCCCGGCCACCGGAGCCGCCCCCTGGCTGACGATCACCGGCACCCGAGGCAAGGCGACCACGGCCACGATGCTGGCCGCGATGCTCACCGCCGCCGGTCACCGGGCCACCGCGATCGGCCAGGCCGGGACCTCGCTGCTGGAAGCCGTGCTGCACCCGCACCCGTACGACGTCCTCGCTGTTCAGCTGTCCGGCTTCCAGTTGCGCTGGGCGACCTCGCTAGAGCCGCAGTCGTCGGTATGCCTGAACGTCAGCGGGACTGACCTGGACGACGGCTCGCTGGCGCTGCGCGGGCGGGTCTACCAGAACACCGAACTGGCCTGCGTCTACAACACCGCCGATCCGGCGACCGAGCAGCTGGTAATGGACGCCGAGGTGATCGAGGGCTGCCGGGCGATCGGCTTCACCCTCGGGGTGCCGGCGGTGTCGATGGTCGGCCTGGTCGAAGACGTGCTCTGCGACCGGGCCTTCGTCCAGCAGCGGATCACGTCGGCCGCCGAGCTCGGCACCCTGGACGACGTCCGGGCCGCCGGTGCCGGCGTACTCGCGGTGCACAACATCGCGAACGCGCTGGCCGCCGCCACGCTGGCACGCGGCTTCGGCGTGCGCCCGGCCGACGTTCGAGACGGACTGCGTGGCTACCAACCGCTTCCTCATCACCTGAGCCCGGTCGATCCCCTCCACCTGAGTGGCCCGACCGGCCCGACCGGCTCGACCGGCTTGTCTGACCTACTCGGCGAGGTGGCCTGGGTGGACGATTCGGCGGCCACCGATCCGGTGGCCGCTGCCGCGGGCCTCGCTGCGTTCGAGCGAGTGGTCTGGGTGGCCGGTGGCGCACTTGACCCGACCGCCAGCAGTGCCAGGATCACCGCCGATCTCGACCGGTTGGTCGTCGCCCACGCCGGGCGGTTGCGGGCGGTGGTGCTGTTCGGGCCGGAACGCGTGGTGCTTCGCGAGGCTCTGCAGCGACACGCCCCGGATGTCCCGGTCGTCGAGGTCGACGTCGCGGAGACTGGCCCTATGGCGGTGATGGAACTCGTGGTGGCTCGAGCAGGTCAGCTCGCCCAGCCCGGCGACACCGTGCTGTTGTCACCCGGTTTCGGTGCCCAGCCATTCACCACGCTGGACGAGCGCGGCAGCGCCTTCAGCAGTGCCGTCCGTGGCCGAGTGGAGTTCGACGGCCCTGCGGGTGGGATGGACCCGGCCGGTGGGACCGGCTGAGCCGTGACGACCAGCTCCGCGAACCTGACTGCGGCCCGTCGTGAGGCTCGTCCCCGGATCGGCTCCCTGCCGGCCCGGCTGGACACTCCGCTCACGTCGTACTACCTGGTCCTCGGCGCCACCATCGCGCTGGTCTGCATCGGCCTGGTGATGGTGCTGTCCAGTTCCAGCGTGGACGCCATCGCCGACAAGAAGTCCGCCTTCACCGAGCTCTGGGCGCAGGCCACGTTCGCCGCGCTCGGCTTTCCGCTGATGTACGTGGCGTCCCGGGTGTCGGTTCGGACCTGGACCCTCAGCGCCTGGTTCCTGCTGGTCGCCGCCCTGGTGATGCAGATGCTGGTGTTCTCACCGATCGGCGTTGACGTCAACGGCAACCGGAACTGGATCAATGTCGGTGTCACCATGCAGCCCTCGGAGTTCTGCAAGTTCGCCCTGATCGTCTGGGCCGCGGCCGTCCTGACTCGCAAGCGCCCGCTGCTGAACCAGCCGGTGCACGTCCTGGTCCCGGTGGTGCCGGGGGCCGCGCTGGTGCTGGGACTGGTCCTGCTCGGTCGCGATCTCGGCACCTCCTTGGTGCTGCTGGCGCTGGTCGCGACGGTGCTCTTCGTCGCCGGTGCACCGCTGCGAGTGTTCGCCGTCGCCCTGATCGTGGTCGGGGTGCTGGTCCAATTGGCGGTCACCGGCAGTGATAACCGGATGGGCCGGATCGGGGTGTGGATGTCCGGCTGCGCCAACGGCGACGCGAACGACGCGGCCTGGTACGACGGCTGCCTGCAGGTCCGGCACGGGATCTGGGCGTTGGGCTCGGGTGGCTGGTCAGGGGTCGGTCTCGGCGGCAGCAGCGAGAAGTGGGGGCTGCTGCCGGAGGCACACAACGACTTCATCTTCGCCATCCTCGGTGAGGAACTGGGCCTGCTGGGCACGCTTACGGTGCTCGGCTTGTTCGCTATCCTCGGCTACGGCCTGTTTCGGATCGTGCTGCGCTCCGACGACCTGTTCGTCAAGATTGCGACCAGTGGAGTACTCACCTGGGTACTCGGTCAGGCCGTGATCAACATTGGTTCGGTACTCGGGCTGCTGCCCGTCGTCGGGCTGCCTTTGCCGCTGGTCTCCAGCGGTGGATCCGCGCTCGTCATGACCATGCTGGCGCTCGGAATGGTGATCGGGTTCGCTCGACGCGAGACCGGAGCGCCAGAGGCACTAGCCGCCCATGGCGGTCTGATGAAACGTTCACTTGCTGTTCTGCCCGTTCGCCGCGACCGTAGGGCCCGATGACTCTCTCCGTAGTACTCGCCGGTGGTGGAACCACCGGCCATGTGGCCCCTCTCCTCTCGCTCGCCGACTGCCTTCGCCGTCGCGATCCGACCACCAAGATCGTTGCCCTCGGCACCGCCGAAGGGCTGGAATCCCGATTGGTGCCGGCTGCGGGGTATGACCTGGAGCTGATGCCTCGGGTTCCGCTGCCTCGCCGACCCACTGCCGACCTGCTGCGCCTGCCCGGCAAGCTGTCCAGTGCGATCGCCGCGGCCGCAGCCGTGATCGAGGGTACGGACGTGCTGGTGGGCTTTGGCGGGTACGTCTCCGCTCCCGCGTATCTGGCGGCCCGGCGGCTCGGCGTTCCGATCGTCGTGCACGAGGCGAACGCCCGTCCCGGCGTGGCGAACCGGCTCGGAGCGCGGTTCACCACCCGGGTCGCGGTCGCCTTCCCGGACACTCCGCTCCGCGGCGCTGTGGTGGTCGGGCTTCCGCTGCGCCGCCAGATCACCACGCTGGATCGAGCCTCCCAGCGCGAGACCGCCCGGATCGCCCTCGGCCTGCACCCGCGACTGCCCACGTTGTTCGTCACCGGTGGATCGCTCGGTGCCCAACAACTCAACGAGACGTTCGGTGCGGCCGCCCCGTACCTGGTGGGAGCCGGCATCCAGGTGCTGCACACCGCGGGCAAGGGCAAGACCGTGCCGTTCGCGGGGGAGCAGCCGCACGGCTATGTGGTGGTCGAGTACCTGGAGCGGATGGATCTGGCGTATGCGGCAGCCGACGCCGTGGTCTGCCGGGCCGGGGCCGGGAACGTCAGCGAGGTGACGGCGCTGGGCCTGCCGGCGGTCTATGTGCCACTGCCGATCGGCAACGGTGAGCAGCGGTTCAATGCCGAGCCGGTGGTGGCCGCCGGCGGTGGCCTGCTGATCGATAACGCCGCCTGCCTGCCGGACTGGGTGCGGTCGACGCTGATCCCGTTGCTGTCCGACTCGCAGCGGCTGGCCGCGATGGGCCAGGCGGCGGCCTCGTTCGGGATCCGGGACGGCGACGAGCGGCTGGCGACGATGGTCGAAGAGGCCGCGCATCAGGGCAACTGGCGATGACCGCTGCGGTGGTCCCGAACCTGTCGGCCGAGGCGCTCGGCGTCGAGCAGCTCGGGCCGGTGCACCTGATCGGGATCGGTGGCGTCGGGATGTCCGGGATCGCCCGGTTGCTGCTGGCCCGCGGCGTCCAGGTCTCCGGCAGCGATGCCAAGGAAAGCGCTGTGCTGGCCGGCTTGCGGGCGGCCGGCGCGCAGGTGTCGGCCGGTCACCGGGCCGACCAGGTCCCGGCCGAGGGCACGCTGGTGGTCTCCAGCGCGGTCCGCGCCGACAACCCCGAACTGGTCGAGGCCCGCGCTCGCGGCCTGCGGGTCCTGCATCGCTCGGAGGCGCTGGCCGCGCTGATGCGTGGCCGCCGGGCGGTCGCGATCGCCGGCACCCACGGCAAGACCACCACCACCGGGATGACGACGGTGCTGTTGCGGACCTGTGGCCTCGACCCGTCCTTCGCGATCGGCGGTGAGCTGACCGAGGGTGGGCTGGGCGCACACGAGGGCACCGGCGAGGCGTTCGTCGCCGAGGCCGACGAGTCCGACGGTTCCTTCCTGCTCTATCGCCCGGAGGTCGCGGTCGTTACCAACGTCGAGCCCGACCACCTCGACCATTACGGGTCGGGCGCGGCGGTGGAGGCCGCTTTCGAAGCGTTCTGCCGCCGGGTGCTGCCGGGCGGACTCGTGATCGCCTGTGGCGATGACCCCGGCGCCCGGCGGGTCGTCGCCCGGGTGGCCGAGGAACTGGCCGACCAGGGCATCCAGGTTCGGTTCTACGGCACCGGTGCGGACAACGACGTGCGGTTGGTCGGGCTGGAACTGACCGCCGACGGCGTCCGGTTCGCGCTGCAGGAAGGCTCGACGACGGTGGGCCCGCTGACGCTGCGGGTCCCTGGGGCGCACAATGCCCTGAACGCGGCCGCCGCCTGGCTGGTCGGCCGGTTCTTCGGCGTCGACGGGCAGTCGGCGCTAGCCGCATTGGCGCAGTTCGGTGGCACCCGTCGCCGGTTCGAAGCCAAAGGCGAGGTGGCCGGCGTCCGGGTGGTCGACGACTACTCGCACCACCCGACCGAGGTTGAGGCCGCTCTCCGGTCTGCGCGGTCGGTGGTCGGTGCGGGCCGGGTGATCGCCGTCTTCCAGCCGCACCTGTTCAGCCGGACCCGGATCTTCGCCACGGACTTCGGCGCCGCGCTGGGGCTGGCCGACCGGGTGGCGGTGCTTGCCGTGTACGCCGCGCGCGAGGACCCGGAGCCGGGGGTGACCGGTGAACTGATCACCGCACAGGTCCCGCTGCGGTCCGAGGATGTGGCGTTCTGCCCAGAGCCGGGCGAGGCGATCGATGCGGTCGTCCGCTGGGCCCGGCCCGGTGATCTGGTGCTGACCATCGGTGCCGGTGACGTCACTGGGTTGGGGCCGCAGATCCTGCAGGCACTGACGGAACGCTCGCCCTGATGGCTTCCGGCTCCAGGCCGCCGGGGCCGGGTTCTCGACCGGTGAAGCGGGCCACCAGTGCGACCAAGGGGACGTCGTCAGCGGCCGGTCAGCGAGCGAGCGCCGCGAAGAAGGCCCCGGCCAAGAAGGCCCCTGCCAAGAAGGTTCCGGCCAAGAAGCTTCCAGCCAAGAAGGCCGCGGCCACGAAAGGCGTCGTCAAGGGGTTTGCCCACGGCCCGGTCGGTCGTCCAGTCGGCCGACCGGTCCGCAGCACTGTCTCGCGGACCTCGGCCGAGCGGTTCGCGGCGCGGGTGCGGGCCCGGCGCCGACGTCGGGTGCTGATCGTGATCGCCGTCCTGCTGGTCATCGGCGGTCTGGTCTGGAGCGTGCTGAAGTCGCCCTGGGCCACCGTGGAGCGGATCGAGGTGACCGGCACCGACCGGGTGTCGATCGACGCCGTCCGGGCCGAGGCCGCGCTGGAGCTGGGATATCCGCTGCTCCTGGCCCGAACCGATGACATCGCTGCTCGGGTGCGTCAGCAGCGGTTGGTCCGTTCGGTCCAGGTGCAGCGGCACTGGCCCAGCACGATCCGCATCCGGGTGGTGGAACGGGTTCCGGTCGCGGCGCTGCCGGCCGGTTCCGGCCTGTCTCTGGTCGACCGCGATGGGGTGGAGATCGAGCGGGTCACGGTCGCCCCCGCCGGGCTGCCTCGACTGGAGGTCGCGCGCGGTCGGGCCGCGGTTCCGGCGCTGCGTGGCGCTCTGGCTGTGCTGCAGGCCCTGCCGCCAAACATCTCCGCGCGACTGCTGGCGATCGGTGCCGATTCCCCGGACGGGATCTGGCTGAAGGTGCGCGACAGCACCGTGCCGGGCGGAGCCAGGGTGGAGTGGGGGGACTCGGCGCACACCCCGCGAAAGGCCCGGGTGCTCACGGCTTTGCTGTTGCAGCACGGCATCGTGTACGACGTCCGGTCCCCGGATATGCCCGCCGTTACCCCTGCGGGAAGCAAAAAGTAAAGAGTTAACCGGACTGATTGCGCGACACACCCCCTGGGTCGTTGAAAGGCCCTGGGCTGCCACCTACGTTCGAGCCTTAAGTACAGGTTGACATAACTATAACCCTCGAGCTGAGGGTTAGGGTCTTAGGACCCGCGAGCGAGAGGCACTCGACGTGGCAGCTCCGCAGAACTACCTCGCAGTCATCAAGGTCGTCGGTATCGGTGGTGGCGGCGTCAACGCGGT
>JANNPJ010000358.1:0-14065 GCA_031400005.1 Kineosporiaceae bacterium
CGGACCCTCCGCCCAGCCGTGATCATGCTGTGACACCAGCCAGCCCAAGCCGCAGCCCTCTGCCCAAGCCGCGACTCCTGCCCAAGCCGCGGCCCTCTGCCCAAGCCGCGACTTCTGCACCAATCTGCATAGCGCGGCAACTTTTTCGATGATGCGCTGACAGTTTCGGGATCATGAAAGACCGAAACCCATCGCCAGGGATCGAAATAGCTGGATGGCTGAAGGAAGACGTGCATGATCGCGGACTGGATCGCCGTCCTGCCCCTGCGCGGATGTGCGCCGCCGGGCTCTCCCGTCATGTACCGGGCTCCCGTCATGCTCAGGCCATACTCCCGGTACCCACCCGAAAACGACATCAGCGAGTGTTTTTGGTGGCTACCGGGAGCATCGGCTGAGCATCGACCCGACGTGCTGTCAGATCGCCTCCGCTGTCTGCTACCGGATCACTCAGCGGGGGTGCAACGGGGAGCAACAGGGTGCGGCAGGTGCGGGTGCAGCGGATACCAAACCTGCCGCTGATCAGATCCTGTTGGCCAATTCCATCGTCGCGACGGGACGCCTCAAACCTGCCGCGATCAACGATTTCCGAGCAGGCTATGCGTGCCTGAGTGGCCCCTCCGAGCAACCCGACGGACTCGCCCATCACCACCTGAGCCATGACCGAATTCGCCAACAAGGTCTGATCATGCAGGCTTGCTCTCTTCGCGGGGCCGGCGGATGTGGAACTTGCCGCTGATCATGAGGGCTTGCTCTCTTCGTGGGCCCGCTTGCGGGTAACCGTGCATGATCGCGGGCTGGAGTCCAAGAACCAGGTCCAGTCCCGACCGAAGTACGGCGCGATCCGGTCTTGCGCGCCACCGGCCGCGGCCCAAATTCGCTCCGACCGTGGATTGATCGTGTCGCTACAGGTCGGTGGCGAAGAATTGCCATTCCAGCGAGTCGTAAAGTGCCCCGCGGGTGGCGAAAACCAATGCAGAGTAGTCGAAAACGGTGCCACCGGGCAGCGCATACGGCTTGGTCTTCAGTCGCTTCGCCAGCCCGGCGGCGTCCACTTTAGCCAGAAATGCCCCAAGCGGGGGATCTTGGTCGAGCCAGGGCATCTCCCAGGAGGCGTCTCCCAGGGCGATTGGCTAAGAGCTAACCTGGATCATGGGCCCCGATCGCTCCTCTCCTGGTGGCGCCCATGATCACTTAGGTAACGGTTGGTGAACGCAGATCTCGCAGGACAGCTACCCGGTGAAGGGGGCGACGTCCTGTTCGCAGACTGTCCCTGACGGCGGCGTCTGGCCGGTGAGGGTGTAGGTGTCGAAGGCCGCGTTGGCGCAGGCGCTCGGGACCGCCAGCGCGGTGTGCCCGTAGCCGTTGATGGTCAACAGCTGAGCCCCGGGGATGGCGGACGCCGCTGCCCGCGCACCGCTGTACGGTGTCGCCGGGTCATAGACGTTGCCGATGACGAGCACCGGCGCCGAGGTTGCCTTGGTGTACGGGCCGAGGTAGCGACCCTTGCCAGGCAGGCGCCACGAGGCGCACGCCTCCCCGGCCCAGGTCCAGTCCCGGCCGAAGTACGGGGCGATCCGGTCTTGGGCAGCACCTGCCGCGGCCCAAACCCGCTCGGACCGAGGGTTGACCGTGTCGCTACAGGCCACGGCAACGAATGCGGCGAAACCGGAATCGAGCGGCGACTTGGCCCGGGCCGCCGCGGTGCCGGGTGCGGCCCAGCGCGAGGCCGAGGCCGCCCGCCGAATCAGGGCCTTGGCCCCGTCAGTGCCTTCTGCGACCGCAGCGCTGTGTACTTGGGTGCCGAACACCATCGCGTAGACGGCCTGTAGCTCTTCAGCGAAGTCCGTCCAGTCCAGCGGGCTGTAGAGCACTCCAAGAGTGGCGTCGACAAACGTTGCGTAGTCCAGCAGGATGTCGTTGGGCAGCGGGTACGGCTTGGCCTTCAGCCGCTTCGCCAGCTTGTCGAACTTGTCTCGAGCCGGCCCATCGGCGGCGAAGGCGCAGCCTTCCGGACCTGCTTTGTCGCACAGCGCGGTGAACTGCTCGAAGGTGGCATAGGCGCCTGGGGCGCTGCCAATCCGGGCGGTGAAGGGCACGTGCCGACTTTCCCGGCGGGAGCCAGTTGACCACTTCTGGGCGTCGATCACACCGTCGATGGTCAGCGCTCGCACCTTGCCGGGGAACAAGGCGGCGTAGGTCTGGCCGAGGATGCTGCCGTAGGAGTACCCGACGTAGTTGAGCTTCTGGTCACCGACGGACCGGCGGAGCAGGTCGAGGTCCCGGGCCACGTTGGCGGTCGACGCGTAGGCCAGGAATGGTGAGCGCTTCGCGCAGAGCGCGGTGTAGCGCTGGAACGCGCGGTGGGTTCGGTGCTCTTGGGCGCGGGTGATCGGGAACGCCGGAAGCCGGCCGACCAGTTTGGCGAACTCCCGATTCGAGGCGCAGGTGGCCAGCGGTCGGCTGGCGCCGATGAAGCGCGGGTCGAAGCCGACGATGTCGAAGCGGGCGCGCAGTTGCTCGCTGTAGGCCTCCCTCGCTGCCCCCTGCACGAAGTCGACCCCGGAACCGCCTGGCCCGCCGGGGTTTACGAAGAGCGAGCCAATTCGATTCGCTGGGTCTGTGGCTGGCAAGCGGGTGAGGGCGATGGAGATGGTCCGGCCGCGGGGCTTGGTGTAGTCCAGCGGCACGGTCGCCGTCGCGCATTCGAAACCCTCGGCGCACGCCTTCCACGCCAGCTTAGGGACGACGGGCCCGGTCGTCCCGGGGGAAGCCAGCGAGGTGAGCGTGGTCGGTGAGGAGGCTGGCTTGGTTGGGACGGCGATGGCCTGACCGGCGCTGAGCATCCCGGCGGCCAGGGTTATCGGTGCCCCGATGGCGATACAGCGGCGAAGCATGGTGTTGGTGGAGCGTGGCATCCGGTTCCCCTGGTGAGAAGACGACATCGGCGGGGTGACCTTAGCCGCAAATGCCTTAAGTGGGAGGATCCAGTTTTCCGGGTGCTATGGCTGGCGCCGCGCCTGTCCGGTGCCGGGGAGGATCCGGCAGGTCCGCGTCGCCCGGCCACACCAGGGGCCGATGCCCCATTAATTCATGATCATCAGCGAAACATATTGTTAGACAAAGCCTTTGACGCAATAAGTCGCGATGCCCATAAAAATCAACTTTCTGTCATAATCTCCCCATTGTCCAGCGGCGCAGGGTGGGACGCCGCAGAAGACAAACCCGCTGTGGACTAGCCGGGCCGACCGGTCCGGTCGGCCTGCTCGGCCTGCCTGCAGGCCACCGAAACGCCCTTCGGGGCTCGAGAGAGGGAGGGGCAATGCTTGAGCTCGACAGCGTAGTTCGCTATTTCGGCACCAAGCTCGCCGTCGACCAGGCGTCGTTCCGCGTCCCGGACGGAAAGATCACCGGCTTCGTTGGTGGGAACGGCGCCGGGAAGACCACCAGCATGCGAATGATCATGGGTGTGCTTGCCATCAACGGCGGCGAGATCCGCTGGAATGGCGAGCCGGCGTCGCCGTCGGCTCGGCGCACCTTCGGGTACATGCCCGAAGAGCGCGGGCTCTACCCCAAGCAGCCCGTACTCGCCCAGTTGCAGTACCTCGGCAGGCTGCGCGGACTGAGCCGGGACGAGGCGAAGCGGTCGGCCACCGACTTGCTGGAGCGCTTCTCGCTCGCCGACCGACGCGACGCGAAGCTCGAATCGCTGTCGCTCGGTAACCAGCAGCGGGTCCAGATCACCGCAGCCCTGCTCGGCGAGCCCACCCTTCTGGTTCTGGACGAACCCTTCTCCGGGCTCGATCCGCTCGCCGTCGACAGCATGGCGGAGGTGCTGCGGGAACTGGCCGCCGCCGGGACCGCCGTGCTGTTCTCCTCGCATCAGCTGGAACTTGTCGAGCGGTTGTGCGACCAGTTGGTCGTGCTCGCCGGCGGTCGGGTCGTCGCCGACGGCACGGCGGATGAGTTGCGACGGCGCGGACAAATCCGGCACCGGCTGGTGACCGGGACCGATACGAGCTGGGTGCGCGACGTGGCGGGTGTCACCGTGGTGGCGGAGGGGAACGGTTCCGCGGTGGTCGAGCTGACCGCTCCGGATGCCGCCGACCGCTTGCTGGCGGAGGCTCTGCGCCGGGGTTCGGTACGGGAATTCGCCGAGTTGATTCCAAGTGTGCCGACGTATTCCGGGAGATGGCGGCATGACCGACACAGCCACGACCGCTTCCGCGCCGGTCGACGACCCGTCTGAGAGGGTCCCCACACCGTCCAACCGGAGGACGAGTTCGCTGTCGGACCCGGTCTGGAGAGTCGTCGCTGGCCGCGAGATGGCGGTGAAGATCCGTGATCGCGGCTTCCTGATCTCGACTTTCGTGACGCTGGCGCTCATCCTGGGCGTCCTCGGTGCGCAGCTGTATTTCGGTTCATCTGCAGAGCAGATCACCATCGGTGAGGTTGGGTCGGAGAGCGCAGCCGTGATCAAGCGGGCCGACGCCCTGGCGAATCAGGCCGATGACTCCACCGAGATCACCGGGAAGCGGTTCGCCTCCGACGCGGCACTGCAGGCAGCCGTGCTCTCCGGTCAGGTGGACGCCGGATTGGTCACCTCGGCAGATGGTTGGACTCTGATCGGCAAGACCGACCCCAACTCGACTGTGCAGACCTGGATTGGCGCCGCAGCGCAGCAGACGGCGCTCGAGCGGAACACCGCTGCGGCTGGCACAACTGTCACCGACCTGATGCGCGGGTCGAGCGTGAAGTATTCGCTGCTCTCACCGGATGAGACGCCTGACGCGGTGGTGAGAGGCAGTACCTCGGTCTTCGGGTTCCTGTTCTATGTGATCGCCGCGCTGCTCGGAGTATCGCTTGCGACAAGCGTTGTCGAGGAGAAGCAGAGCCGGATCGTGGAGATCATCGCCAGTTCGATCCGGTTGCGAGATCTCCTGATCGGCAAGATCGTCGGCAATACCATCATGGCGCTGGTGCAGGTCGTGGTCTTCGCCGTGGCGGCGGTGATTGCCTTGCGGGCGATGGACCAGTCTGAGGTCCTCGAGCAGATCACTCCGGGCCTCGGCTGGTTCCTCCTGTTCTACACGGTGGGAATCGCCCTGCTCGCGTGCATTTACGCCGCAGCAGGAGCAATCGCCACGCGAATCCAGGACATTCAGTCCACCACCACGCCGATCACTTTGCTCGTCGCGGTGGTCTTTATTGCCGGTATCTCGGCGTCCGGAACCTTCCAGACGGTCATTTCCTTCGTTCCGCTGACCTCCACCATCGTGATGCCCGGCCGGATCGTGGCAGGCGACACGTCCTGGTGGGAACCGGTGGCCTCGCTGCTGATCTCTCTGATCACCGCGGCGGTTGTGGTGCTGGTGAGTGAGCGGATCTACCGGCGAGCACTGATGCAGACCGGCGGGAAGCTGTCGTTCCGTCAGGCGTACAAGCTCACCGACTAGGGGTAGCCCGCCGGGCAGTCGGTAACAAAGGAGGGCGCCTCGCCGTTGGCGGGGCGCTCTCCTGCTGGTTGCGCTGGAGTGCATACTCGGTATAGCTTTCCTCTCACCATACTGAGTATGTAGGGGGGAAGACGTGTCGGTGCGCCAGAGCCTGCTTGCCTTATTGGCCGAGCAGGACCGCTACGGCTACCAATTGCGGCAGGAGTTCGAGCTTCGCACCGGCGGCACCTGGCCGATCAATATCGGGCAGGTGTACACCACGCTGGCCCGGCTGCAACGAGATGGGCTTGTCGTCGAGGCCGACCACCAGGCCGATGGTTCGGTGGTCTACCGGCTGACCGATGCCGGCCGCGACGAAGTCGAGCAATGGTGGCGCACGCCTGTCAATCGCGATGCCCCCGGCCGCGACGAGGTGGCGATCAAAGTCGCGCTGGCGGTGAGCACACCCGGCGTCGATGTCGCCGCCGTCATTCAGCGCCAACGGCACGAAACGCTGCGCGCACTCCAGTCGTACACCCGGCTCAAGCGCGGCGTTCCCGACCCGGCCAAGGACGCTGACCTGGCCTACCTTCTCGTCCTGGACAACCTGACGTTCGCAACCGAGGCCGAGGTCCGCTGGCTTGACCTCGTCGAACAGCGACTTGCCCACCGACCAGTTCCGTCGGAGCCCGACGGCACATCCCCGAAGGGATCATCCTGATGAGTACCCTGCACACCGAGGCCGGCGCCGCGGGTGTCCCTGAGCCGAGCCTGGAGCGCCAACCGGTGCTGCTCAGCTTGCAGAACGTCGTCCGGGTTCACGGCAAGGACACCGCAGTGCCGGTGCATGCCCTGCGCGGGGTGAGCATTGATGTCCGGGTGGGCGAATTGGTTGCGGTGATGGGCCCTTCCGGTTCCGGCAAGTCCACCCTGCTGCACGTCGCGGGCGGTCTTGATCAGACCACGAGTGGCGACGTCGTGATTGACGGGGTCAGTATCGCCGGACTGTCGATCAAGGCTCGGGCCGCGCTGCGCCGGCGCAGTGTGGGATACGTGTTCCAGGACCTCAACCTGGTTCCTGCGCTCACCGCGATCGAAAACGTCATGCTTCCGCGCGAGTTGGACGGCGTGAGCACGAGGCAGTCACGTCGGGAGGCAATGGCGGCGCTCGAGGAAGTCGGCGTCCGTGAACTCGCGGACCGGTTCCCGGATGAGATGTCCGGGGGACAGCAGCAGCGGGTGGCGATTGCCCGGGCCCTGGTCGGGCCGCGTCGACTGGTGCTGGCCGACGAACCGACCGGTGCGCTGGACTCGCTGACCGGCGAATCCATCATGCGCGTGCTGCGGACGCGAGTTGACGCCGGTGCGGCCGGTCTGCTCGTCACCCACGATGCGCAGCATGCTTCCTGGGCGGACCGAGTGGTCTTCCTGCGCGACGGTGAAGTCGTGGACGAAACCCACGGTCCCGGCAGCGTCGCCGGGACCGTTACTGAGACCGCGAGCGGGGGTCCGCCGATCGGAGGGGATTCGACGGGCCCTCGCAGCGGGCGGTTCTGATGGGCGGCCTGATGGCTCGGATCTGGGCGCTGCGGGCGGCGCTGCGATTGGCCCGCCGGGACGCCTGGCGAAACAAGGGCCGTAGTGCGCTGATCGCGGTCATGATTGCGCTGCCGGTACTGGCGGCGAGCACGGTCTCGGTGATCTATCGCTCGGACGAGAAAGACCCGCAGGACTACGTCCAGATGACACTCGGGGACCAGGCCCAAGCGTCGCTCTCGTTTGGGTCCGGTGAGGCGATCGAGCAGTCTCCGGATGGCCAGGACTGGACTTCCGTTAGTCAGGTCGACGGCGACTCAAAGCCGCCGACTCTGGAGCAGTTTCGAGATCAGGCTGAAGGGATGATCTCGACTCGCGATCGAGTCGTGGTCAACAGGCTGGTCTATGCGAATCGGGGAATTCGCTTTCGGGACCGCTTGCTGAGCACGAGAATCAGGGAATTTGATTACGCCGCAACCGGAGTCGGCGGTGTGATATCCCAGGTTTCCGGCCGTCCACCGAAGCAAGACGGTGAGGTGGTGGTCAGTCAGGAACTCTTCGAGGACAAAGGGATTCGTGTTGGCGACCGGCTCACGTTCACAGCGTCCCGGGAGAGCGAGCCGAAGGCCCTGGAGGTGGTAGGCGTCGTTCGTGGACCATCGATGATCGGAAAGCCATGGCTTATTGGCCCGGTGGGAAGTCTTCTCCCGAGCAATATGTCGACCGGAAATTCACGCTGGGAAGGATTGTCCGTCGAGGAGAGCCTCCTGGTCGTCGGGCCCGACCCGGTGACCTGGGATCAGGTACTTGACCTGAACCAGATCGGTGTCGCAGTACTCAGTCGATCAGTGGTCGAGAACCCCCCGCCGGCCGACCGGGTTCCCTTCAGAGGATTTGACTACGGCGGCGGTCTGGGCTCGACCTCAACGATCGGGATCGCGGTGGTGGTGATCGGGTTGGTACTCCTGCAGATCGCCTTGCTGGCCGGACCCGCAATCGCGGTCGGTGCTCGCCGAAACCAGCGCAGTCTGGCCATTATGGTCTCGGCCGGAGCCGAGAAGCGGCATCTGCGGGCGGTCGTGCTGGCCACTAACGGAGTGATCGGGCTGGTCTCGTCGCTGATCGCAGCCGTGGCTGGGGCCGGCCTGGGAGCGGTCACGGTGCTGGTGTTGCGCGAGCGCTTCGGGCAGCAGTTTGTCCGGGTGGATATCCACCTGCTCGATCTGCTCGGGCTGGCCCTGGTCGGCGGGCTCACGGCGCTCGCGGCGGCATTGATTCCGGCCAGGCAGGCAGCTCGGCTCGATGTGGTGGCAGCGCTGACTGGCCGCCGAGGGCAGGTGCCACCACGGCTGCGGGTGCCGCTGGCCGGTCTTCTAGTGGCCACCATCGGGGTTGTGCTGGCTTATCTGGGCTCGGAGAAGCGGCACGAGTTGGTCACCGTCGCAGGTCTCGCGCTGACCGAAATCGGTCTGGTGGCGGCGGCCGGGGCAATCGTGGCCTTGGCGGCTCGGCTCGCCGTCCGGCTCCCGTTCGCACCGCGCTTCGCCCTGCGGGACGCGGCCCGCCAGCGCGGTCGAACCGCGCCCGCCGTCGCAGCCGTGCTGGCCGCGATCGCCGGTGGAACCACTGCCCTGACCTACCTTTCGTCCGAAAGGCTGCACGACGAGCACGCCTACACACCTTCTTCGGCGCACGGTGTGGTGACGGTAACTGGTCAAGAAGACTTCACTACCGCTGATCTCGGCGCTGTCGAGGCAGCGCTCCACCAGTCGATGCCGATCGGTGAGGTAGCGGCGTATTATGCTCTGAAACCACCCAAAGACGACACGGAGATATACCTCAGCCTCAAGCGGTCGCTGCAGAATCAATGCCCCCTCGAGAGCCAGCAGACGGAGCTCAGTCAGGCGGTCATCGAGCGGTTGCGGAACACTGACCCGCGCTGCAAGATTTTCTCGGATGAGCCTGGAACCTTGCGGTTTTCGGATAACAACCCGTTCGACGACGGCACTGCGTTGGCGATGCTCACCGGCACAGTCGTCCCGGCCGACGCCGACGCCCTGAAATCGGGCCGCGTACTGGTCTTCGATCCGCTGCAGATGTGGCCGGACGGCACGGTCCGAGTCGAGGTCCACCAGGAACCGGCGATCGGTGACTCGGAGAGCGCCACGACAACGGTCACTCTCCCCGCCCGGTTGTCCACCCGGACCCCGAAACTGTTCGATCCGGTGTACCCGATCTCTGCCGCCAAGGCGCTCGGGGTGTCCCTGCGGCCGGGTGGGCTCTTCGCCAGCACGAGCCGGATGCCGACCCCCGCCGAGGAGGATCGGGCGCTCGCCGCAGTACGAGACACTGCTGATGCCAACCTCTCCGTCGAGCGCGGCTACCAGGGCAACAGCTCCGCGATCGTCCTCCTGGCGCTCGTCGTGGCGGCCGGGATCGTCACTCTGGGAGGTACTTTCACGGCAGTCGGATTGGCTGCGGCTGAGGGCCGGGCGGACGTCGCGACGCTGGCGGCAGTTGGTGCCAGCCCGGGAGTTCGCCGCCGCTTGGCGGCCAGCCAGGCCGGAGTAATCGCCGGGCTGGGCGGCATCCTGGGAGTAGCCAGCGGCGTGCTGGCTGGCTGGATCCTGGTCCGGATGCAGCAGAACCAAGTGAACGGCATCACCTACAACAGCTCCGGCGAGCTGGGTGGCCGGTGGAGCCTGGACCTGCCCTGGACCTATCTGCTGGTCTTTGGTCTCGGAGTGCCGCTGTTGGCCGTGCTGATCGGTTTCCTCACCACCCGCTCGCGGTTGCCGCTGGTTCGCCGCCTCGGTCAGTGAGGCGGCGAACCTCGCTCAGACCAAGCCGCTCAGACCAAGCCGCTCAGACCAGGTCGATCAGGTCGGCGATGGAGTTCATGATGTGGGACGGGCGGAATGGATAGCGCTGGACGTCGTCGAGCTTCGTCGACCCGGTGAGGACCAGGAACGTCTCCAGGCCGGCCTCCATTCCGGCGACCACGTCGGTGTCCATCCGGTCGCCGATCATCGCCGTGGTCTCCGAGTGTGCGTCGATCGCGTTCAGCGCGCTGCGGAACATCATCGGGTTGGGCTTGCCGACAATGTACGGATCGCGCCCGGTCGCCCGGCTGATCAGCGCGGCGACCGCGCCACAGGCCGGCAGCGGCCCCTCCGCGGACGGGCCGGTCGGGTCCGGGTTGGTGGCGATGAACCGGGCACCGGCCTCGATCAAGCGAATCGCCTTGGTGATCGCCTCGAACGAGTAGGTCCGGGTCTCGCCGAGCACGACGAAGTCGGGAGCGTTGTCGGTGAGCACGTATCCGACCTCGTGCAGGGCGGTCGTCAGCCCGGCCTCGCCGATCACATAGGCCGTCCCGTTTGGCTCCTGGTCGGCGAGGAACTGCGCGGTGGCAAGCGCCGAGGTCCAGATCGACGCCTCCGGCACATCCAGCCCGGACGACAGGAGCCGTGCTCGCAGATCCCGGGCGGTGAAGATTGAATTGTTCGTCAGCACCAGGAACGGGCGCTCGCGCTCCCGCAACCGGTCGAGGAACTCGACCGCCCCGGGCAACGCACGGCCTTCATGGACCAGCACGCCGTCCATGTCGGTGAGCCAGCATTCGATCTCGCGGCCAGTCATTCTCCGAGCCTCCTGAGTGCCTGCCGAACGGTGTGTGTCGAACTGTGTGTGCCGAACTGTGTGTGCCGAACTGGGTGTGCGCCGAACTCGGATGGGGCAGCTGACAAATCTCGGACTCGTTACTGACAGCGAAACCTACTCGTCCTCGACCGTGGCGGTGTCAGCGGCGCACAATGGGACGACGAAACCAGGGTGGGGAGACCCGATGGCCAAGTACACGGTTCAGATGACGTTCGAGACCCTCGGGCAGCGCTCGCGGTCAAAGTTCACCCAGCGGCTACCCGGTCGGGTCAGCTCGATGCAGTTGATCGGCGGGGACGGGTTGCTTGCCGTGTCGGCGTCCCGAGTGTCGGCGGAGTCACCGACCGAGGCCGCCATGATCGTGATGAAGGCGGTCCGCGACACCTGGTCGAAGAGCCGTGGCCCGGTGAAGATGCGCAGTTGGACGGTGCATCAGGAGCGGGTGCTGCTCGGTACTCGGCGCCGCCCCGGTTCCACCCTCAGCGGATGGTGGAACGGAGACGACGGCGATGAGGGCGGGTCCGCCGGGGTCCGGGAGCCGCGCCGTCCGCTGCCAGGGCCGGGCTCTCTGCACGCCGCGCGCGACCTCTGACCCGACTCGCGCGTCCTTGCGATTGCCTGGCTCGTTTTCAAACCGTGTGTTACCTCTGGCGAGACCCGGTACGGCCGGTGAAGGCTGGACGAGCCGTCGATGCTCCCCTCCCCGCACCCACGACTGCAGCCTTCACCGTCCGCCCGCGTTCCGTCGCCACTGCTGATCCGTCCCTGAACCCAGCAGCGGTGCCACGTGATCAGAGTGCGCTGTCCCGGCGGCGGACGCATCGGCACGAAGGATGATTCGGGGGGTGTCGAGAGGATGACGCGGAACCTCGGCTGGCGCCGCTGATTCGTCCGTAAGGATGACTGCCCGGCGAGATGATTTGCTGGTGGGGGCACATCCGGCGGATTGGCCGTTATCGTCGCATGCTGTGAGGTGGCTGAGCATTCGCTGGCCGCACGGTCGGGATGTGGCTGCTGCGGCGATTTTCGCCGTCCTCTATTTCGGCGTCATGTGGTTAGCTCTGCGTCACGGCTGGTTACCGCATGCGGAGAATCTTGCCAGATTTAAACTGGCCGGGGTCGCGACTGTCGCCGTCCTGCTGACCCGCGAAAGATGGCCACTGAGCACTTTGTTTGCGACGACGCTGCTCTACCCCGTGATCTACGGGTCCTATCTGCGGATGGAGTTCCATGCGCTGCCGATCTATCTTGCCGCGTACACCGTCGCGGCTCAAGGTCGATTGCGCACCATCTGGATCCTGCTGTTGGCCGGCGCCGCCGTCACCCAGATGTTGATTCCGGTCAGCGAACTGATCACCTTCACCTCCGACTGGGAGACCTTCGGATGGTTGGATCCCTCCCGGTTCTCTCTGGTGGAAGCCACGACGCCCATGGTTGTCCTGCTCGGGCGGGCGGCCTATCAGCAGAAGCAAGTAGCCACCCAACTACGGGCTCGCAACCACGAACTGGAGCGGCTGCGCAGCGTCGAGACCGGCCAGGTGGTGTCTGCCGAGCGGACCAGGATCGCCCGGGAGCTGCACGACGTCGTCGCCCACCACATCAGCGCGATGGTGATCCGGGCGCAGGCCGCCGACCGGGTGGCGGACAACAGACCCGGGGAGACCCGGGAGGCGGTGCGCTGGATAGCCGCGAACGGCCAGGAGACGCTGGCGGCCATGCGACACGTCGTCCGAGTGCTGCGATCTGCGGAAACCGGCACCCTGACGCCGCAGACGACGCTTGCTGAACTGCCGGAGATCGCCGCCCGGATGGCCGCCGTCGGGCTGCCGGTGGAACTACGGTTGCCCCCTAATGCGCCGGCGCTGCCCGCTGCCGTCCAGCTTGCGATCGTCCGGATTGTCCAGGAGGCGCTGACCAACGTGCTTGTGCATGCCGGGGCCACCTGTGCCCTCGTCGAGCTGAGCCTGTCGGACGTCGAGATCCGGTTGGAGGTGCACGACGACGGGTCGGCTCCCTCGGCACCGACAGCGCCGATCCGGATCCTCGCTGCCGTCGCTGCCGTCACCGGGAAGAATCGACCGACCGAGCAGCAGCTACCGGCGTCCGCCTCGGTCCTCGGCGGCAACGGTCTGATCGGGATGCGGGAGCGGGCGGCGTCCTGCGGCGGTGTCCTCTCGATCGGCACCTCTCCGCTGGGAGGCTGGTTGGTTTCGGTGATCCTCCGCTCGAGCCCCAGCCCGCTGAGCACGAAGGTGGGCGAATGATCAGAGTCGCCGTGGCCGACGACCAGGGCGTGATCCGGGCCGGTCTGAAGATGATCATCGACTACGAGCCGGACATGGTCGTCGTCGGCGAGGCCGCGGACGGCCTGGAGGCGGTCGGCCTGGTCACCACCGCTCAGCCCGACGTCGTCCTGATGGACATCCGGATGCCTCGGCTGGACGGGATCGAGGCGACCCGCAGGATCACGTCGTCCGGGTCGGTTTCGGCCGTGCTGATCCTCACCACCTTCGATGACGAGGAGTACGTCCTCGGCGCGGTCCGGGCCGGAGCTGCCGGGTTCCTGCTCAAGGACGCCGGACCAGACGTGCTGGTCAGCGCAGTCCGGACGCTGCACGGCGGAGACTCGCTGGTCGACCCGGCGGTCACCCGGACGTTAATCACGCGCTGTCTGGAGTTGGAGGAGCGGGCCGTCGGACGAGTGGATCAGCCCGGTCCCGGGTTCAACGCCGAGGCGTGGCGGCAGCGACTGGAGACGCTCAGCGACCGGGAGAGCCAGACCCTCGTCGGGTTGGCCCGGGGTGGGTCCAACCGCGACCTGGCGATCGAGATGGCGGTCAGTGAGACCACGGTGAAGAGCCACGTCAGCGCGGTCCTGACCAAGCTCGGGCTGCGCAGCCGGGTGCAGGCGGTGGTGCTGGCCTACGAGGCCGGAGTGATCCAACCCGGACAGCGGCCGTTCGATCCGCGGACGGCCGGCGAGGATTGAGCCGCTTCGCGGTGCGGTGTCCGCAAAGCGCTTCGACGCCGTCCAGCGTCGAAGCGATTGGGACGGGGACCCCGTCGATGGTGACGGTGGGACGTGGAAGGATCGGGGTAGGCCCCCCGGCGTGTCCAAGCCGGCGAAGGGCACGCCGCCGATCCGCCGAAATGCAAACTGGAGTCACCATGCCGATCGCAACCCCCGAGGTCTACGCGGAGATGTTCGACCGCGCCAAGGCCGGAAGCTTCGCTTACCCCGCTATCAACGTCACGTCGTCACAGACGCTGAACGCCGCCATCCAGGGCTTCGCCGAGGCCGGCAGCGACGGCATCGTGCAGGTGTCCACCGGTGGTGGCGAGTACCTGTCCGGACCGACGATCAAGAACATGGTGACCGGCGCAACGGCCCTGGCCGCGTACGCCCACGAGGTCGCCAAGAACTACAGCGTGAA
>JANNPJ010000360.1:0-25704 GCA_031400005.1 Kineosporiaceae bacterium
AGCAGTTCCCTGCCAATCTAAGCAATCCCTCCATTTCGGCTCAATGCCGTCCGTCTCATCACGAATGTCGCCGCGACAACCGCCATGAAGAAGCCGGGTCGAAAAGAATCGAACCTTTCACCTTCCGCAATCCGTACATCCGAGGGTTACGACTTCGACGGCCCCGAAGGAGACCCAGTCATGTCCGCTCCCCCGCTCGCCCTCACCACCCTCACCTACGCCGTCGTCCACCGCGTCGGCGAAGCACCCACGACTGTTGAGGCAGCGTTGGCACTCGTGGCCGCTAGCAGCGCCTTCGGGATGACCGAAGGCGCTGCTACCGCGGACCTGTCCCAGGACTCCGCACGAGATCTGCTAGCCGCGTTCGTCGGTGAACGGACCCCACGACAACCTCACCGCTGCCGAACGGCGTGACATCCCGGGATTGGGGAAGACCCTGCCCATGCCATGGGTCGGATCCTCCCCGGTAATGGGCCCTTGTTCACGATTCAGGAGCGGAAGCGCTGCCAGGCGGTTTCGGCCTCATCAGAACGGCCCAGGTTGTCCAGGATTCGAGTCAGATCGGCGCCACGCCGGCGGGCCTCGTCGATCTCACCGGCTTCACGTGCTTCCTCAGCGATCCTGGTTTGCCGGCGCAGGGCCTCCTCGGCCTGACCGAGCTGGATCAGGATGTCGACCTGCAGGCCGACCACCCACCGAGCCGACCCGGGGTCACCCATGTCGCGGTATGCCTGGTCCACACCATCCAGCACGGCGAGCGCCTCGTCGAGGCTACCGCCATCGGCCAGGATCCGCGCGGTCTGCACGGTGAGCGCGAGTTTCTCTGTCGCGTAGGCGATTTCTTCGCCATCCTGCGGCAGGTACGCTTCTAGGGCGGACCGCGCGGCGGACAGCGACTCACGAGCAGACTCGAGCCCGTCGACCGAGTGCACCGATCCCGCCAGCAGACGTCGGCAGCGGGCGGCCTGCCGCCACAGGTCCGCATCGACGTACAGATCTACCGCCTCGGTGAACAGCTTTCCGGACTCGACCGGGTCGCTCTCGATCTCGCCGGCCAGGGTCAGCGACTGAGCCTGCGCCGCCGTCGACCCAGTGGACCGGTACCAGGTCGCACTCCGCCGGGCCAGAGCACACGCGTGCGTGTCTTCACCGAGATCCCAGGCCGCCAACGCGCCGGCAAATGCCAGCCCGGCAGCCACCTGGGCGGCTGCCCCATTCTCAGGCGCAGCACTGGTCCCAGCGGCAGCACTCATCGACGCCGTCCCAGGGTCTTTCGCCACCGGAGCCGCACTCCCGGCCACAACCGCGTCGGGGTTGGACGGTGTTTCGGCTGGCTTCTCCGGTCCAGCCTGGACGTCGTCCAGCCGGGTCTGCTCGATGAGTATCTGCAGCGTGGTCTCGGCCAGTTCTGCGGCTTCGGGGGTACGCCCGGCGGCCCGCAGCGCATGCACCAATTCGTGCGTGAGCTCAGCGATTCGCTCCGGGCTGCCGGAACCCTCCAGCAGTTGCCTCGCCGAGCTGAACGCCGTCACCGCCGCGGCGGCGTCACCGGTGTGATTGTGGACCCGGCCCAGCATTCCGAAAACCTCTGCGCTGAGCCGTGGTTCACCGGCGATCAAGGCGTCCTTGGTGACGTCTTCGAGCAGCGTTCTCGCCTCCGGAATGTCTCCGATCGCGGCGAGCTGGCCGGCCAGGTTCATCCCGACGATGGCCCGCTGGTGGGCCCGCCAGCCGGACGGCAACAGCGCGAGCGCCGACCGAAGAACCGCAATGGGGTCAGCAGGCTGCTCCATCCACAACCGATTCAGCAGCAACCCCACCAGACCGCTCCGCTGGTATGCGGTCAACAAATGGACGTCGTCCTGCTGCAGCAACTCGATTCCGGCGTTCAGGATCGCCAGCCTTCGCTCCTGCCCGGCAGCGGCACTACCAGAATCTTCGGCATCGGCAGAACCCAGAATATCGACCGTCGGCAGCGCAAGACAGCCTCGGTCGGCCGGAGTGCAGTAGGCATCCGCCTCGGCCAGTAGAGCATCCAGCTCGCTGCGAATCGTCGCGCCACCATCCAGGCCGTGCTGGTGCCGGTGTCGGAGGTCGAACAGGTCGTAGCGCACGGCCAGCGCGTGCTGGCCGAGCTCCCGGAGCCGGGCAGTCGCCGTAGGCAGGGCCGCGACATCCTCGTCGCCGAGATGCTCGATGGCGGCAGCGGCGTCCAGTTCGGCGGCGGCCACCCGCTCGGCCGCATCCACAGGCGGCGGGAGACTCTCGCGCAGCGTTCGCCACCTGTTCAGGGCGGCGGTCCGCTGCTGCTTCGACCCGGTGTGCTGGCTGAGCTGAAAAGTGGCGTCAATCTCGGCCAGCACCTGCTGACCCCCTTCGGCATCCAGGGGCACCAGGGAGGGCGTCGAGGGTGGCACCGGAATCGGTGACGCCACCGGCAAGGCCAGGCCATTCATCCGCGCTGGTGTCGTGGCCAGTCCGTAGCGGGACACCACCTCGTCCAGCGGCAGGTCGGGCAGGTCGGGGGCGTCCAGCCACTGCTCGACCTCGGCGCTGACCGTGCCGGTGTGATTGCGCGCGTCGAACCGGGTGGCAATGTCGCGTGCCACCCGGCCCAGCCGTTGCTCGACCTCGCTCGCGCTCGCCGGTTCCGATTGCTTCGTGCCCGCTCTCGTCGTGACCGGCAGATCTGCCCGGCCCTGATTCGCCAGCGCACGCAATAGCCGGGCACCGGCCGCCGCCAGGTACATGGCGTCCTGTGGGGTAGGGGCGTCGTCCACCTCATGCAGGTGGTCCTCCAGCAGGTCCAGCCCTCGCGACAACCGGCCGGTACGAGCGAGAATCAGGATGTGTTGGGCCCAGAGTCCGGTGTTGCCGGGCTTCCCACGGATCAGGCGCACCCCCCGGACATGCTCTCGGGCGGCGCGGGTTGCCTCCCCGACCACGAGCATCGACTCCAGCGAGTGGGCGATGATCGAGTGCGGTTGCTCCAGGCACCAGGTGCTCTCGTGCAGCACGGACATCGACTCGCCGACCGCCTCTGCATGCCGGGAGGTCGCGGCCAAATGCATCACCCGGTAGGTGGGTTCGCATTGCTCGCAGTCCGACAGATGGGTACCCGGCGCCCGGGTCCAGGCCAGATAGGCCTCCTCGGCCTGGGCGTGACCGTTGACGTGTGCCTCGACCCGAACCTGACAGCCGTAGTAGGGAGCCAGGCCTTCTCCCACCGCGCGGTAACGGTCTTCCATATCGGCGAGGCCACGCCGGATGGTCTCCAGTGGGACGGCGGGGTGGCTGAGTGCCCCCACGCTGACCCACTTGAACATCCACAGCAGCGACCACCGGGTGGACGAATCAAAGGACGCCGGGTCCTTGTCGTACCGCTCGAGTAACCAGGAGAACGGCACGAACCGCTTCAGCGGCTCCCCGCCGTGTCCGTAGGAGCTGACCAGTTGGAGGCGGACGTCGCGAGCCAGCGCGTCATCCCCGGAGGCGTCGGCCGCCTCGACCAACGCTTCGAGAGCGGCTGAACGAGCCGGACCGTAAGGCAGCGTGGCGGCATTCGTCAACTCGGCCCGCAGGTTCATCGACGCACTCATCCCTTTCCGACGGCGCGCTGGATGAGCCCCAGGAAGGACCGGTTCAGGGCCGCGGTATCGGCTGCTTGAAGCGGGTGCTGACCAGCCAACAATGCTTGGCAGTAAAGACTTTCGACGGACAGCCGGAGCAGGTCAGGGTCGCTGATCGCGGCGATCTGCTGCACCGTGGGATTGCGGTGGTTGATCAACAGAATCTTTCGGTCGGCCCCACCGTCGTCCATCGCTTGAAGAATGCCGGCCCACGCCGAGCCCGAACCCGAGTCCGAGCCGGCGGCCGCCCGGGCGTTGCGCCGGTAGCGCGCCTCACGATCATCAAGTACCAACGCCGGCAGGCTGACCGGGTTGAACGAACGCAGCTGCACCTCCACCTCCAGAGCGTCAAGCACCGTTCGGGCAGCGGTGACGAAAGATCGCATCTCCAGCAGCACCTCGTCGGACGGCGACTCGACATGGGTGTTCAGGTCGCCCGGCAGGAGAAGCTGCACGCCGGCCTCGGAGTCGATCAGCGGCAGCCGGGCGATCAGCGCGGCATCGTAGGTGTAGCCACCGTTGACCACTCCGATGCCCTGCGCCGCAGCCACCGGGGCGATCTGCCGGAACTCATCAACCGTCGCCGCGTACCGGACCATGCCGAAGCGAGCCATGACGTCCGGCAAAGTCATCGAGCCGGCGGTGGTCTCGAACCTCAACCAGGGCAGAACGGCGCGCAGCAGGTCGTCATCAACCGCCGCGATCGCCTTGACCCCCAGCGCATGCAAGGCCAGAAACTGCTCGAAGACCGCCGGATTCACCTCGGCGGTGCGCAGCATCCACCGGCGGACCTGCTCTCCCAGCGAGATTCGAACCTGTTCAAGCAGATCGTCCTCATACAGCCCTTCCCGAGAGGCGGTGAGCCGCAACTGTTCGGCGTCCACCACCGCTCGCACGAAGAAGGCCCACTCCGGCAGCACCCCCTCGATGTCGGCACCAACCAGCATGCCCTTCACGTACACCCGGTTCGACTGTCGGGCACTCGGGGCGGATGCCTGCCCGAGGATCACCACCGCTCCGTGCAGCCCCGCCTCGGCCACGGTCACCGGAAGCACTGCGAGCGCCTTCGCGTCGACGAGTTCCTCCAGTTCCGCGCGCGCCACGCCCACGCCGCCCGGAGCCTGCCAGGGGCGGGTCAGTGCTGACACCCGCCGCACTTCGCCGGCCTGCAGCGCGACGTCCACCTGCCAGGGAAGCATCCGCGCGTACCCGGCCGCCAGGGATCGCACCTGAGCACTACCGGCCCAGTCGTGCATCCGCGAGCGTGGGCGCAGCGCCACCCACGTGCCTGGCTCGTCGGTCAGCCAGTTCGTGCCGAGAGGGTCGCTGCCGGCCCGAGCTTCGCCGTCCACTGTTCTTGTCCGGGCGGCGGCCGGAAGCCCGGCCAGCGTCGCCCGGGCCAGGTCTGGATCGAGTTCCTCGACCTGGTAGGAGCCGTCCGCCGATCCACGCCAGCGGACCAGACTGCCACCGCGTGCCGAGCGCGACACCACGGTGATCTCGTCGCTGATCAGGAAGCAGGACAGCACCCCGATGCCGAACTGGCCGAGGAAGTCCGCCCGCGCGAACCCCAGATCGTCGCGTTTGGACGACGACCCGATGGTGGCGAGGAACCGCTCCACCTCGTCGACGGTCAGGCCGATGCCGGTGTCCAGGCAGTGCACCTGCCCGTCCTCGGCGAGGTCGGCCGGGACCAGCAGCACCCGGCCGGTGGACCCCGGATCCAACCGTTGCCGCGCGGTCAGGGCGTCGACGGCGTTCTGCAGCAGCTCACGCACGTACACCTGCGGACCGGAGTACAGGTGATGACTCAGGAGCTCGACGATCCCGCGTAGATCCACTCTAAAGTTCTGATCATCCACGACACGGCATCATCCACTGTCCAGGTAGGCGGCTGAAGTCCGGCCCCGTCCGGAAGCTGCCCTGCCAAGGAGGTCAAGTTATGGCCTCCTGGTGACGACAAAGGGCTGACCGGACCGGGAGGTTGCTATGGCTGACCGGGCCGGAATGCCATGCGGACCATGCGGTGGTGACGCGAGCGATCGTGGGTCCGAGGGATTGGAGGCTTGATGGGAAGCTCGCGGAGGATCGTTGACCGCCTGCAACGCATCGCCAGGGCCGAGACGAAATCCGCGCCTCCACCAGATGAAACCCCGAACGCCCCGGAGGAAACCCGGCCAGAGGACGGTCCGGGGCACGTGGGGCTGCGCCCAGATGAGCTGACTTCGCTGCGGACGATTGTCCTGCGCGAACAACTCCTGCCTTTCCGGCCGGAGGCACCACCCCCGCCCAATTACCCCAGCCCGCGGCCGCAGCCGGCCCCCGAACAAGCACCAGAGCGCCCGCCCACACCCGCCCCAGAACCGGTTCGGAAGGACTACAACATGACGAACATCGAGACGATCCTCAAAGAAGCCATGCAGATTGACGGCGCCATCGGCATCGCCCTGGTGGACTACACCAGCGGCATGACCCTCGGCCAGGCCGGCGGCGCCACCCTCAACCTGGACGTCGCCGCCGCCGGAAACACCGAGGTCGTCCGCGCCAAGCTGCGCACGATGGAAGCCCTCGGCCTACGGGACGGCATCGAGGACATCCTGATTACCCTCAGTTCGCAATATCACGTCATCCGACTGCTCACCACTAAGTCCGGAGCCGGCCTGTTCCTGTACCTGGCACTGGAGCGAAACAGGGCAAACCTGGCGATGGCCCGGCACAAGCTCACCAGCTTGGAGGCTCAGCTCGAGATTTGAACCTCCGGAAACTTTTCTGGGCCCGATATTCACGCACTGGTGGATATCGGGCCCAGCGCAGTTTTCGGATTTCCAGTTCGGGAGAAACGTCTGATATGGGCGATACTGTGCTTCGGTCGCACAGTTTTGGGCCAGATGATTTGCTAGCGGCACAGCTTTGCAATACGAGGAGTTGCACAGCTGGTAACGATTTAGTTCAGTCTTGAATGACTTTTAGTTCATCGAGCATCACTGTGCGTAGATGGTGCTATTTTATCCGCCAATCGCCCTTCCCAGCCGAGGCGAGTCATGTTCTGATTAACGTCCAGCACAGGCGCGCAAACGTCGGATGAGCCTCGACGACGGGAGACTCGATGAATAATTCGCGAAGCCTCGTCGACCTTCTGTACGGTAGAAACAAGGGCGGGCCGAAGGATGAAATTCCGGCCGCGGAACAACCGGCCGCAGCTGATCAGGTATCCGAACCCCATACCCAACCGATTCCGCTGCGACCAGGCGAACTGGTCGACCTACGGATGCCCGAGGTACAAGAACAGGATTTCCCCTTCAGCGCCGGAGCGCCGCTGCCCAACCGTGGACCGCGGCCTACCCCGTGGAGCTCCGTGCCACTCTCTGCCGCCGTCGCCGAGACAACCGAACCCGAGCCGCAGATGAATCCGCAGTCGGAGGCGGAGCGGGATTCGGCGCTCGCCTCGGCACTCGCAGCGGCCCTCACCGCGGCCCCGGAGCCTCGCCGCCGGCAACCTCGACCGCAGCCTCAGCCACGGCCGCAGCCACGAGCTCTGTCGCCGTCCCTACCGCAGACTCAACCGCCATCCCTGCCGGCATGGCCCCCGTCGGAATCGAGCCAACCGGCCGACTCCCCACCGGCCGCGGTCCAACCGGTTGCACCCCGACCAGCAGCCCCCCGGCTAGCTTCACCCCAGGATCTTCGTCCACCCGCACCTCAGCTGATCCCACCTCCGCCCTCAGATACCTCAGACCCGGTTCGGAAGGACTACAACATGACGAACATCGAGACGATCCTCAAAGAAGCCATGCAGATTGACGGCGCCATCGGCGTCGCCCTGGTGGACTACACCAGCGGCATGACCCTCGGCCAGGCCGGCGGCGCCACCCTCAACCTGGACGTCGCCGCCGCCGGAAACACCGAGGTCGTCCGCGCCAAGCTGCGCACGATGGAAGCCCTCGGCCTGCGGGACGGCATCGAGGACATCCTGATCACCTTGGATTCTCAGTACCACCTGATCCGGCTGATCAACGCCCAGTCGGGCCACGGCCTCTTCCTCTACCTGGCGCTGCAGAAGAGCAAAGCGAACCTGGCGATGGCCCGCCACAAGCTCACCAATCTGGAGCGCCAGGTGGATCTCTGAGCTACAGCCCCACCCCCTGCGCTGGATCTCGTGAGGCAAGCCACACTGCGGGATCCGGCGGGGGCAGGATGATGTGGCTATGACGACGACGTCCAACGCCCCTGCGCCCACCGGTCCGATCGCCCGCACACCAGACCAACTCCTCGCGCTCGACGCTGTTCTGACCCAGGACGAGCGGGACACTGCCGCTACCGTCCGCGCGATGCTTGATGACGTCGTCCGCCCACACGTCGGTAGCTGGTACCTCGACGGCAAGCTGCCTGCCCGCGACCTGGCCAAGCAATTCGGCTCGCTCGGCCTGCTGGGCATGCATCTGGACGGTTACGGCTGCGCCGGGACCACGGCGACGATGTACGGCGTCGCCTGCCGCGAACTGGAAGCGGCGGACGGCGGCATCCGGTCCCTGGTCTCGGTGCAGGGCTCGCTGGCGATGTACCCGATCCATCGGTTCGGTTCGGACGAGCAGAAACAGGAGTGGCTGCCCCGGATGGCCACCGGGGATGCCCTGGGCTGTTTCGGCCTGACCGAACCGGACGCCGGGTCGGACCCGTCCGGGATGCGCACCCGGGCCCGCCGCGACGGCTCCGGTGAGCAGGCCGACTGGCTGCTGGACGGCGTCAAGATGTGGATCACTAACGCCCCGGTCGCCGACGTTGCCGTGATCTGGGCCCAAACCGACGCCGGGGTGCGCGGTTTCGTCGTCCCGACCGACACCCCCGGGTTCAGAGTCCGCGAGGTCACCGGCAAGCTGTCGCTTCGCGCCTCGCTGACCGGAGAGATCACGATGACCGGGGTCCGGCTGCCGCATGATGCCGTGCTGCCCGGTGTCACCGGTCTGCGTGGCCCGCTCAGTTGCCTCACCGAGGCCCGGTTCGGGATCATCTGGGGGGCCACCGGGGCAATCCGCGACAGCCTGACCACCGCGCTGGAGTATGCGAGTACCCGAGTGCAGTTCGGCAAGCCGATCGCCGGATTCCAGTTGACTCAAGCCAAATTCGCCGACGCCACTGCCGCCTATGCCAAGGCCGTGCTGTACGCCCTGCACCTCGGCCGGATCAAGGACGGCGCGGTGCCGGGCGTGAAGGCGACTCCGGAGATGGTGAGCGTCGGCAAACTGGACAACGTCCGGACGGCCTTGTCAGTGGCCCGGACGATGCGCACGATCCTCGGCGGCTCCGGGATCACCGCTGACTACTCTCCGCTGCGCCACGCCGCCAACCTGGAGACCGTGCTGACCTACGAGGGCACCTCCGAGGTCCACCAATTGATCATCGGCAAGGCCCTCACCGGCCACGACGCCTTCTCCTGACCACCCCGAGCCACCGTCCCCTTCCCTAGCCCCCCGAGCCGCCGTCCCCACCCGTCGGCCCCGAGCCACCGTCACTTCCCTCGGCCCCCAGCCGCCGTCCCCACCCGTGATCATGCACGGTTGCTCGCTTCCGTCAGGGTGATGCGCCCTACTGTTCCCGCGATTTGACCCCTGGAGGAGGTCCTCTGGCGGGAACAATTGCCGCTCCCTGGACGTCGTCGGGTTCGCGAAGTTGGTGCCCTCTGGTACCCGCGATGAGAGCCGGCAACCACCTTGATCAGCTCATCCCCGCTGGGCGCGGTGGGGATCACTGCTGTGCCCCTGATAAACCGGTTACCAAGGCCGATTTTCGGCTCGATCACCGGTTTATCAGGGGCACAGCGGCCCCCGAAAGCAAGATCAGCGAACCGTTTTCGGTGGCTGACGGGAGCATGGCCTGAGCATCGCCCCGCAGCGATGCCGCAACTGTTGACTCGCCGGGAACTCCCTTGTTCTGGGAAACCGTGCCGAATTGATCTACAGCGGGCGGGGTTTCAGGCGACGCGCAGGTTGTCTGGCGTCGAGCTTTCTCGGATCGTCGAGCGAACGGCACGGGCGGTGACCAGCGCCCCGGCCGCCGCCGCGAGTCCGGACACCACGGTGACCGCCAGCAGCCCGAGGCAATATTCCGGAAGCGAGAGTTCGCCCGCCGCGCCACTCATCAACATCCAGCCCGGCACCACCCCGAAAAGCGTGGCTGGCACGGCGGCGAGGAGCAGTTGCCGTTGCACCACCCGGCAGACGAAGTCGGGCGAGGCTGCGAGCGCGACCAGGACGGCCGTTGCCCGACGCTCGTGCAGCACCTGCTCGGTGACGCCGACGATAAGCGAGCCGGTCGCGACCAGGGCAGCCAACAGCGCGGCGACCCCAGCAACCCCCAGCCCACCGAGGTAGAAGGTCCTACCGGCCGCATCGATGTTGGGATCGGCGATCACGCCCACCACCATTGCCGCAATCACGCCGAACACGATGCCGACCGTGAACAGCACGCCGGCCACCCGACCAGGTGAGCGAACATCCGCCAGCAATCGCCGCCCGGCCAACATGGTGACCAGATCACCTCGAATGGCCATCCGGGCGATGAGCATGACCAGCCAGGGACCACCGGACGTCGCGAGGAGCACGATCGCCGCGGCCATGGCCGCGAACACGAGAATCCCGTCGTGCACTTGTCCAAGTGCTTCAAACCCCACGACCAGTCCCACTACAGCCACCACGATCGACGTCAGGGTGGTCTTCCGCGGCAGCTCGGGCCGTCCCCGGACCAGGCCAAGGGGTGACACCGTCCCCCGCCGAGCGGCGAAACGGGCCGCGCCGGCTCCGGCCAGCCCGAGCAGGACGACGAGCACCGGCCAGCTCAGAAGCACCGCCACCCCGGGACGGGGCAGCATCTTCGCGCCTGCTGGAAGCAACAGCCCAAAAGCCACCCACAGCAAGAGATATCCAGGTCCAGCCAGCAGAGCACCGATCACGGCGGCGCGCGTCCCCTCCAAAGAGGCCAGCCGACGAAGTTGAGGACGAGTTGCGCCCGCCAAACTCAAAGCCGCCAGCCGGCGCTCGCGCGCCGCCGTTCCGGTTCTCAATGCCTGTACCCCGAATAGCACGAATGGCACGGCCAGCAGCACCGCTCCGAGCGCAGTTCCGCCGCGCAGCCCCGGTTCGGCCACGAACGGAGTCAGCTGTTCGGCGCCTGGGATCTCGATGATGGTGTAGGCATCTCCGCCGACGGGCACCTCTCGAAGGCTGTCCTGAGCGGTAAGAATGGCGACTGCCGCGATCAGGAACATCCCGCACCCGGCGACTGCGGCGGCGACCAGCCGGAACCGACGGCGATCCGCATCGGTATGCGGTCGGGAGAGTTGCCACAGGAGATCGAGGCCAACCCTGCGGTCCGCAAGCCGTTTCTGACTGCGGGCCGCGACGACAGTGCCGGCGCTCATGACTTCTCCTCGCTAACGCTCGTCGTCGTCCCGAGCTCCGCCCTGTGCTCTCTGATGACCTCGCTCCGCTCGCTCATGCGAGCACCGACTCGGATGCGATCACGCCGTCCATCAAACGGATTTCGCGGTCGGTGCGAGCAGCGACGGTGTTGTCGTGAGTGACCACGATCAGCGCGGCGCCGAGCGCTCGCACCTCGCCTAGCAGAAGGTCCAGCAGCTCCCGGCCACCGATCGAGTCCAGGCTGCCCGTCGGTTCATCGGCGAGGACCAGGGCCGGGCTGGTGATCAACGAGCGTGCCACCGCAACCCTTTGCGCCTGACCACCGGACATCTCGTCCGGCCGGGTGTCGGCGAGTTCACCTGCCCCGCACCGATCCAGCCATTCCCGGCCCAATCGGCGTGCTACCGCCGGCTCGGTACCGTCCAGCAGCAACGGCAGCGCCACGTTGTCGACTCCGGTCAACTCCGGAACCAGCTGGCCGAACTGGAGCACCAGCGAGAGCCGGCTCCGCCGCAACCGAGCTCGCTCGTCGTCCGTGACCGCGGCCAGATCGGTTCCGAACAGCCAGACCGAACCACTCTGCGGCCGGATCAGCCCGGCGGCGATATGCAGGAGCGTGGACTTACCGCACCCGCTCGGCCCGGTGATCGCTACCACCTCGGCCGGGCGAACCGTCAGGCTGATTCCGCGGAGCGCAACGGTCCGGTGGTAGGCATGTTGGACGCCCTCCACCGCCAGGACGGTCTTGGCCGGGACATCGCGCTCGGTGATTGTCTGGCTCATGCTGGGATTCCCCCGGCTCTCGGTTCCACTGGTGCCGAATCGGCTTGTTCTGAATCGGCTGGCGCTGATTCTGAATCTCCTGCTGCCGAATCGGCTGGTGCTGATTCGACTGATCGGCTCGGATAGCTGGCCGGTAGCGGTTGCCGGCGAATCCGGTCGGCCGCGACTTCCAGCCAGCGGAGGTCGGCGTCCAGATGCAGCCGGACATGGTCCGTCAACAGCGTGGACGCCAGCTCCGAGGCCGATCCGGACGACGGCGCGGCCGCCGAGGCCTTCGATGCCGAACCGGTGGGCTCGAGGCCCCGGATCTGGCGGAGATGCACGGTGCGTTGGCGAGCCATCAGCCCGTCCGCATCGGCGTTCAGCCGGTAGGCGGCCAGCGTCTTGCGGATCAGTTCTTCGGCATGGGCGCTGGCCGGATCGACCGGTTCGGACAGCCATTCGATCACCTGCTGCCGTCCGGGCTCGGTGAGCTCGTAGATGACACGTTCGGGCCCCTCACCGGACTCGGTGTGCGCCACCTGCGCCAGACCGTCACGTTGAAGTCGGGACAGGGTTGAGTACACCTGCCCGAAAGCGAGCGGGCGCATCCCCGCGAACCACTCGTCATGGGCCCGTTTCAGGTCGTAACCGTGACGAGGACCCGGGATCAGCAGCGCAAGTAGTGCGTCTCCGATGGCCATACCAAGGACTATACACACGATGTATACCCCGAGTGAATACCTGGCGATCAGATGACGACCTGAGAAGCCAGGTTGGAGACGAGAGTCAGACGGCGTTGATCGTCATCGGTCGCTTGGCGTGCTCGGCGAGGGCGATCAGATCCTTGGGGTCGCTAGTGAGGATGACCGGATCATGCTCGCGATCGGCAAAGGCGGCAACGATGGCGTCCGTGGCGCTGATCGTGGCGGCCCGCCCGGTCAAGGTCCGTAGCCTGGCGGCATCCCGGGCCATCACTTGGTCCACCACACGAATCTCGCACAGCCGAAGGAGGCGATTGGTGTCATGATCCCGCCGGTGATCACCGGTCAAAGCCTCGGCCAGAACGACAGCCGGTACCAACGGCGGCCGATCCAGCCGCCGCCTCAGCGAGATCAGCTGCTTCCACCGACCGGCGAACGCGCTGATCCCGCCGGAATCAAGAATCAGCGTCACGCCGACCGTCTCGTTGCGTCATCGTCCTTGGTGATCTTTGGGCCTATGACCCGATCGGCCCACGCCTCAACCTCGGCCATCTCTGCCGGATCCGGCGGGCCGAACTCCGCCTCCAGCTCCGCCAGGTAAGCGTCAAATTCGGCCAGCTTCGAGCGCCGGTTGAGCTCGTCAGAGATGGCCCTGGCTGCCAGCTGAGAGATGTTCAATCCAGCGCCCTTGGCATGATTCAGCAACTGATCGGGAAGAGAGATATTCACCCGCGCCATGCGCATAGAATACACACTCTCGAGCGGCGCGGGCCAGGTTCGTCAGCCGTTGCGGCGCAGGATCGGGGTGAGCCGGTCCAGCACCCCGGCATCCTCGATCGTGCCCGGAACCACCGGGGTCAGGCCATCCGCGATCTCCCGCATGGTCTTGCGCAGGATTTTGCCCGAGCGGGTCTTCGGCAGCGCGGCGACGACGTCCACCTCTTGCAGCGACGCCACCGGACCGATCTCGGCCCGGACGGCGGCGACCAGTTCGGCCGACAACTGCTCAGGATCGGTTTCCACTCCGGCCTTGAGGACGACGAAACCCCGTGGTACCTGGCCCTTGAGCGAATCGGCAACACCCACCACGGCACACTCCGCGACCGCCGGATGCGCGGCCAGCACGGCCTCCATCGAACCGGTGGACAGCCGGTGGCCGGCCACGTTGATGACGTCGTCCGTGCGGCCCATCACGAAGACGTAGCCGTCCTCGTCCAGGTACCCGCCGTCCCCGGTGAGGTACCAGCCCGGAAACGCAGACAAGTACGAGGCGATGTACCGCTCGTCGTCCTGCCACAGGGTCGGCAGCGTGCCCGGCGGCAGCGGCAGTCGCAGGCAGATCGCTCCTTCCACGCCGGTCGGAACGGGCACCCCGTCCGGACCCAGCACCTGGACGTCGTATCCGGGCATCGGCACGGACGGCGACCCGGCCTTGATCGGAAGCTCGCCGTCCGCCGACCGCAGTCCACGCGGGTTGGCACAGATCGGCCAGCCGGTCTCGGTCTGCCACCAGTTGTCGACGACCGGGACGGCGAGTTTCTCCCCCGCCCAGGCGTAGGTGTCCGGGTCGAGCCGCTCGCCGGCGAGGAAGAGCGTGCGCAGCGACGAAATATCGTGCTGCTTAAGCATTTCGGCGTCCGGGTCCTGCTTGCGGATCGCTCGGAACGCGGTCGGCGCGGTGAACAGGACATTGACCGAGTACTCCTCGATCACCCGCCAGAACGCCCCGGCATCCGGAGTACCGACCGGTTTTCCCTCGTACAGCACGGTTGTCGCCCCGGCCAGCAGCGGGCCGTAAACGATGTAGGAATGCCCGACCACCCAGCCGACATCGCTGGCGGTGAACATCACGTCGCCAGGGCCGATTCCGTAGATGGCGCTCATCGTCCAGTTCAGGGCAACGGCGTGCCCGCCGTTGTCCCGGACGATGCCCTTCGGTCGCCCGGTGGTTCCCGAGGTGTAGAGCACATACAGCGGATCGGTGGCCTCGACCGTCACGCACCCGGCCGGCGGCACCGTGCCGACCCGCATCAGCGTGGCCCAGTCCAGGTCCCGTTCGCCCATCTCCGCGACGGCCTGCGGGCGCTGCACGATGATGCACTGCTCGGGCTGGTGATCGGCGCGCCGAATTGCCTCCTCCAGCATCGGTTTGTACTCCACGACCCGCGTCGGCTCCACCCCGCAGGACGCCGAGACGATCACCTTGGGCCGGGCATCATCGATCCGGACCGCCAGTTCGGCCGGTGCGAACCCGCCGAAGACCACCGAGTGAACGGCGCCGATCCGGGCACAGCCCAACATCGCGATCACCGCCTCCGGGATCATCGGGAGGTAGATCAGCACCCGGTCGCCCTTGCCGACACCGCAGGCCTGCAGCACACCGGCGAACCGAGCGACCAAGTCGAGCAGGTGGGCGTAGCTGTAGGTGCGCTTCGTCCCGGTCACCGGGGAGTCGTAGATCAGCGCGGTCCGGTCCGCGTGACCGGCGATCACGTGCCGGTCGAGGGCGTTGTAGCAGGTGTTCATCCGGCCATCCGGAAACCAGCGGGAGAACGGCGGTCTGCTGTCGTCCAGCACCGTCTTCGGCCGATGATTCCACTTGATCCCCTCGGCGACCTCGGCCCAGAACCCCGCCGGGTCCTCCAAGCTGCGTCGATACTGCGCGGCATACGTCATACCAGGCTCCGCCTCAATGCTGACCGGGCTGTCATCGACCCATCGTGGCAGGGTGGGGCGGTGTCCTTCGACCCCGCTGCACTACCGTCCGCTGCCGACTCCTTTCTGCGCGCCCGACACCTGGCCACTTTGACGACGTTACGTGCCGACGGGACGCCACACGTCGTCCCGGTGGGCTTCACCTGGGACGGCGACCGGAGACTGGCTCGGGTGATCACCAGTGGGAACAGCCTCAAGGCCCGGAATGCTCGCCTGACCGGGGCTCGGGCCGCGCTCTGCCAGGTGGACGGCCGATACTGGCTGACCTTGGAGGGACCGGTTCGAGTCCTCACCGACCCGGATTCGGTGCGGGACGCCGAGGCGTTGTACACCGTCCGCTATCGCCCGCCCCGGGTGAATCCGCAGCGGGTAGTCCTGGAGATCGCCGTCGACAACGTCCTCGGCTCCATCCCCACCCCTTGACCTCCCCGACCAACACCTCGTGATCATGTACGAAGTGACACCACGCCCGACCCAGTCGTGTCACTTCGAGAATGATCACGGCACAAGGGGGGACCGACCCAAGATTCCGACTTGGCCAGCAGGCCCCGCAAAGGTCGGACTGCGCGACTGCATCGAGCCAACCGCCGTGCTGACGCTGCGCCTTGCTGACGGCGGCCATGGGTCGGATGATGCAACGATGGAGCCAACCCTCGACGACCTGGCCAAGCGAGTGCTCGGTCTGCTGACGGTGGTCGGCGCTCGCGTGATCATCGGGATCACCGGCAGCCCGGCTGCCGGCAAGACCACCCTGGCCGAGCATCTCGTGGCCAGGCTCGGCACCGAACTGGGCACGGATCAGGTTTCGCACGTCCCGATGGACGGTTACCACCTGGCGGACGTGACCTTGGAACGCCTCGGTCTGCGAGATCGCAAGGGTGTACCGGACACGTTCGACGTGTACGGCTATGTCGCCCTGCTGCGCCGACTGAAAGAGAATCGCGACCCGGTGATCTATGCGCCGGGTTTCGACCGGGAGATCGAGCAGCCGATCGCCGGCAGCATCGCGGTCCCTCAGCAGGCCCGGGTGATCGTTACCGAGGGCAACTACCTGCTTCTGGACGGCTCCTGGACCGGCGCTCGGGCTCTGGTGGACGAGGTCTGGTTCTGCCGCCCGACAGAGGCTGTGCGCCTCGAGCGACTGCTGGCCCGGCATATCCGGTTCGGCAAGTCCCCCGAGGCCGCCGCCGCCTGGATCGCCCAGACCGACGATCCCAACGCCGACCTCATCACCGCGACAGCCGCTCAGTCTGACCTGGCGATCACCGTCGACTAGGCAGTCGACCTGGTTCAGGCGGTCTGGACGACCAGCAACTCGACCACCCGATCGAGGAACGCGTCGACCGAAGCCTCGCGGTATCCCCGTGAACCCCGACGGCTCTTGAAGACGGCGAGCCGCACGGCGTCCGGTGCCATCGGCTGGCCCATCCCGAAGGACTCCTCGATCTGCTGGCAGAGCTCGTCCACGGCTTCGATGTCGTAGGTAAGTTCCATCCCGCTGCCGCGCGGGAAGCGCTCCCCGTCGGCCCGAGCCAGTTGGGCCCGCAGCGACTGCTCCTGGGTGCGCAACTGAGTCTGCCACGCCTGGCTACCGCTGCGCTCCTCGCCGCGCTGCTTCTCCCGGCGGGCGAAAGCGTCCTCGATCCGGTCGAGCGCGGCATCCACGGCGTCCACGTCATAGCCGCCCCGGACCAAGTCGAAGCCAACCGTCCGGACGTGCCACGACGTCATCGCCGGGCCACGACCGTTCTCTTCATAAGCCACCCGGGCCCGGCCGAGGAACGACTCGACCTGCTCGACGTCATAGCCCTTGGAGATCCGGCCGGCTCGCGGAAAAGTGTCACTCACGGTCGATATTCTGCCCGAAGGTTTGCCCCCGTAGGTGCAGCCTGGTCATTCCAAATGCCTTTCACCGAGGTGAGAAACCAGTCACCGCCACCCAAGTCGCCTGGCGGCCACGCTTTGGCACTCATTCGTTATCGGAACGTGACAGCTCAGGTGGCGGCGGCGAGCTGACCGCAGGCCCCGTCGATCTCCTGACCCCGGGTGTCCCGGACCGTCGTGGGAATACCGTGCGCGCGCAACCGCTCGACGAAGGCGTTCTGCACTCGGGGGTCGCTCGCCGTCCATTTTGAGCCCGGAGTCGGATTCAGCGGGATGGGATTGACATGGACCCAACCTCGCCCGCGGGCGATGAGCAGCTTGCCGAGGAGATCGGCGCGCCACTCCTGGTCATTGATGTCGCGGATCAGCGCGTACTCAATGCTGACCCGGCGTCCGGTGACATCGAAGTATCGACGGGCGGCATCCAGCGCCTCGCCGACCTTCCAGCGGGTGTTCACCGGCACCAGTTCGTCGCGCAGTTCGTCGTCCGGCGCGTGCAGGCTCAGGGCCAGGGTTACGGGGATGCCCTCGGCCGCGAGTTTGTCGATCGCCGGAACAAGCCCGACGGTCGACATCGTGATTCCCCGAGCCGACAGGCCGAGCCCTTCGGGGGCCGGGTCCGTGAGCCGACGAATGGCGCCGATCGCGGCCTTGTAGTTGGCCAGCGCCTCGCCCATCCCCATGAACACCACGTTGCTGACCCGTCCGCCGTACCGCCGTCCGCCGCGCACGCCGTCCGTCGAATTGACGTCGTCCGCCGCGTCGTCCGTGCTCTCGCCGAGCGGCTCACCGGAACTCGCGACCGGCGCACCGGTGCCGTGAGCCATCGACCGCGCTGCCGAGCGCACCTGCTCGACGATCTCTGCGGCGGACAGGTTGCGAGTCAGTCCGGCCTGCCCGGTCGCGCAGAACGGACAGTTCATGCCACACCCGGCCTGGCTGGAGACACAGACCGTGGCCCGATCGGGGTACTTCATCAGCACGCTCTCCACGAGTGCGCCGTCGAACAACCGCCAGACGGTCTTGATCGTGGCGCCGTCGTCGCAGACCAACTCGCGAATTGGATCGATCAGCCGGGGCAACAACGCATCGAGCAACGGCTGCCGGGACGCCGCAGGCAGGTCGGTGAGTTGCTGCGCAGATGCCGGGTTGAGGTGGTCGAGGTCGGCAAGCCGCTCGAAGTAGTGCACCGACAGCTGCCGGCCGCGGAACGGCTTCTCGCCCAGCTCGGCCACGGCAGCCATCCGCTCGGCCAGCGTGAGGTCGGCGAGGTGACGCGGCGGCTTGCCCCGGCGCGGCGCGACCATCAGCAACTGGCCCCGAGCGGGTGCGGTGGGGATCGGCTGATCCAGTGTCTGCGCTGGATCCAGTGTCTGCGCTGGCAGCGTCTCGGCCGGTGCCGGTTCCTCGGCTGGTGTCGGGGTGGAGGCTTCGATCGGAGCAGGGACGGCGGGATGCTGCGTTGTCACGTGAGGGGCACCAGAAAATGTAGGAGGAGGTACGCCACCGGGGCGTTGGGCAGGAGCGAGTCGAGCCGGTCCATTATCCCACCGTGGCCGGGTAGCAGGTTTCCCATGTCCTTGACCCCGAGGTCACGCTTAATCAGCGACTCGGACAGGTCGCCGAGGGTGGCACAGACCGCGGCCGCCGCACCGAGGATGAGACCAACCCACCATTTGCCATCGAGTAGCCAAACCACACAGCCAACCCCGGCCAGCAGGCAGAACAGCACCGATCCGACGAAACCTTCCCAGGACTTCTTCGGGCTGATCGTGGGAGCCATCGGGTGCCGGCCGAACAGCACACCGGCGATATAGCCGCCGATGTCACTGGCGACGGTGACGATGATGAACGTGACTACCCGCAGCGGACCATCGGTCTCGGCCAATAGCAAGATCGCGAATGCGGCCAGGAGGGGCACATACGCCGCGGTAAACAGGCCCGCCGTGACATCCGGCAGCGCGCCCTCCATCCCGTCGATGATCCGCCATAGCAGGACACCGAAGCCGGTAAGCGCAAACGAGACCAGCAGGCCCTCGCCACCAGCGATGTAGGAGCTGACGAGCATGCCGATCGAGCCCACCGCGAGCGGAATCACCGGGACGACGATCTGCTTCGCCGCCATCGCACCGGCCAGTTCCCAGACCGCCAGTACGACGACGAACGAGGCCAGCGCGACAAATGCCTCAGGTCGGGTGAACAAGGAAGCCAGCGCGAGCACAGCGAGCAGCACTCCGACGCCGATCGCCGCGGGCAGGTTGCGTCCGGCTCTGCCGTGGTCGGCTACCGGAGCGGTCTCGCCCCTGGCCGCCATCTCGGCACCGGACATCGGTACTCCTGGGTACTCGGGATCAAAATGAGGATCAAAAAGGCCACCAGCCCCGCGCGACCCGCTCTGGCCACCAGCACCGCCCGGACCACGCAAGCCGCTCTGGCCACCGGGTCCACGCGCAGTGCCTTGACCGCCGGGGCGACGACCCCGGCCTTCGCTTCCCGGAATCGGCGTGATGCCGTCACGGGATGGTGGCAGCGTAGCCCCAGGTGGGAGTGGGCCGACCGGCGAGATCGCCATGGTCCGGTCCCGTCCCTGCAATTCCTTACCTGACTGCCGGTACTGCGGTTCCCAGTCCGGTGAACCTTGATTACGCGGACCCGGGTTGCGTGGGGCCTGATTGCGCAATCCTTGAGTGCGTGGGTCGCGCTTTCGCTGACCGAGGTTGCGCTGGCCGGTGTTCCGTACATCCAGGTTCCGCCCGTCCGGGTCCTCCGGATCCCAGAGCAGCGGATCGCGGTTCTGCGGGTCCGGATCGGGTTCGGGTAGATCTCGAGCGTCAACTGGGGTATCGGTGCTGTACATCTCCCGAAGCTCGTCCGGAACCTTGCCCCGAGGGCTCACCCCGGACCGGGCGACCGGAGCTGGGAAGGCAACGAACCGTTCGTCCGCCGGCAGTTCCGGCATCGGCGGCATCGGTACAGCGACGGTCGGCGGTGAACCGGTCAGTGGGGACGACGGGCCAGGACGTCGAGGCTTGGTGGCAGGCTCCTGCAGCGGTTCGCCGCCGGAAGGGTCGATCACGGCACGGCCAGACCTGGTCGTCTCCTCTTTGCCCTGCCATGGGGCCGACTCCGACGGCTTGCCCGGATCGCGTCGGCCACGCCGAAGCGCTGTTGGCCGTTCCCTGGCCGAATCGTCTGTGGTCTTCCTGGTCGGCACCGCAGGTAGACCTGGGCCTCCGGTCGGCGGCGCGCCGACGGCTGGGGGAAGTGGGGCTGGGACGGGCGGCAGCAAGGACATCGGGGTCGCTGCTACGGGCGGAACAGGCGGGACCGGGAGCGGCGGGATGTCAAGCGGCGGCTGGGGGGCGGAGACGCGGACCGGCGGCGCGGCTGGTGGTGGCGTTCGCACTGGTTGCGCAAACGAGGGCACCGGTGGCAGGGCCGGCGCAGGTGGCGACGGCGCGGGGGCCTGTGGCTGCGTGAAAGCCTGTGGCTGTCTGAAGGCCTGGGTCTGCTCAAAGTCCTGAGTTTGCGCAAAGTCCTGAGCCTGTGTCGGAGCCTGCGACGGCGCGGACGCCTGCGGCTGCGACCGCATCGGTTGACCCGAATATGGTGGCGCGGGAGCTATCTGAGACCAAGGAGCAATCGACGTCTCAGGTTCGACCGACGGCGTCGGAGCGGGCGGCCAATCCCGGTCGGGCGCGGACGGCCAGTCCCGGTCGGGCGCGGACGGCCAGTCCCGATCAGGCGCGGGCGGCCAGTCCCGGTCGGGCGCGGACGACCAGCGCTGATCGGACCCAGGCGACCAACCCTGGTCAGGCGCAGACGTCGGGTCGAACGGTGAGGGGCCTGGATCGCGCAGTGGCGGCGACGGCTCCTGCGGGGCGATCGGGCGGTACGGCTCACCGATCTGGTCGGGACGGAGCAGACCGGCCGGCGGCGTCGGTTCGGACGGGCCGATCGGCCGACCGGAGTGAGACTGCCACCCGGGCGCTTCGGTCCCAGCCGACGGGTACGTTTCAGTCGACGGGTACGTCCCAGCCGACGGGTACGTTTCAGTCGACGGGTACGTCCCAGCCGACGGGTACGTCCCAGCCGATGGGTACGTTTCAGCCGACGGGTACGTCCCAGCCGACGGGTACGTTTCAGCCGACGGGTACGTTGCGGTCGACGAGTCCGTTCCGCTCGTTGGATATCCGGCGGCAGGACGGACGCCGCCCCCGGCACCCGATCTGCGATGGCTGAAGAAGTCCGCGGTTCGCGGCCGCGCCGCGATTGGCATCGGTGGGATCGGCATCTCCGGAGCCGGCGCCCTCAGGGCTTGGCCTTCGGCCGAACCCGTCCCGGGCGGACGACCGAACATATCTACCTGGTTAGCGTCCGCTGTGCGGAAGATGTCGCCGGAGGAGTTGGGCCGGGAATAGACGTCATCGTCGGCGGAGGTCTGCCAGAACAGGCTGGTCCCGGGCGCGCCGGGGAATGCTTCACCCGGCAGGGAGAACGGCGGGATCCGGTCCGGAAAGCCACCCGAGGCAGAACGGTTCCGCCTCCGCATGGGAAGTTTGGCCGCCCCGTCGTAGGCCGCGGTCGGCGGAGGAAGCGCCGACGCAGCAGCGGCCTCACGGGCCGCGGCCCACCATGGCCGGGTCGGATCGACGGCCGACGGCGAGCCCACTCGCAGCTCGCCGGTGGTGAACGATTCGTCTGCGCCGTACCGCCGTCCGGCCCGGTCACGTCGAGAGGGCGACCAGGGGTCGCCCTCCGGCGGCCCAGCCGAGGAATCACGAATAACAGGAGTGCTGCCCGTATCGAAAATTGACGATCCGCTCGACGTCCACACATCAGACGCCGAACGTGACCCCGCCCAGGAGGCGTCGGTGGGCTCGGGCTCGCCCGCAGCCCGCCGCCCCGCGCGGGACCGTCGAGACTGTCCTCCCGCGGGGTCGTCAGATTCCGGCGGCACAGTCATACCTCGAGAAGCTCGATCTCCTTGTGTCGGAGCAGCTCGTCGATCACATCGACGTGACGACGGGTCAACTGCTCCAGTTCCTTCTCCGCCCTTGAGCCTTCGTCCTCGCCGACTTCGCCGTCCTTGACGAGCCGGTCGAGTTCTTCCTTGGCCCGCCGACGCACGCTACGCACCGAAACCCGCGCGTCCTCCGCCTTGGTCCGGGCGATCTTGATGTACTCCTTGCGCCGCTCCTGGGTGAGCTGCGGGAGCGCGATCCGGATGATCACACCGTCGTTCGACGGGTTCACGCCAAGGTCAGAGGCCCGAAGCGACTTCTCGATCTCCTGCAGGGAACCGCGGTCATACGGGCTGATGATCACGGTGCGGGCTTCCGGCACCTGGAACGAGGCAAGTTGCTGCAACGGGGTCGGCGCACCGTAGTAATCGACCATGACCTTGTTGAACAGGGCAGGGGTGGCGCGCCCGGTGCGGATGGCGGAGAAATCCTCCTTGGCGACCTCGACCGCCTTGTCCATCTTCTCCTCGGCTTCGAGGAGGGTCTCGTCGATCACTGTCACTCCTTCATCGGTATGTGGGGAGCACGTTCAGGGTCTGCCGCCGGCGCTCACCCGGAGGTGACTGGAGCTTCGCTCGGAGGTGGTGAACCTTGCGGATAGCTACGCTCGGAGGTGACTAGCGTTCCGATTCTCTCACCTCGAACGGCCCGGGTGACGTTCCCCTCCTCCTCCATTCCGAAGACGATCATCGGCAGCTTGTTATCCATGCAGAGGCTGAACGCCGTCGCGTCGACAACCTTGAGCTGTTGCGACAGGGCTTCGGCGTAGGTCACCTCGTCCAGCTTGCGCGCGGTCGGGTCCTTACGCGGGTCGGCGGTGTAAACACCATCCACGCCGTTCTTGCTCATCAGCACCACCTGCGCCTTGACCTCCAGCGCTCGCTGAGCGGCCGCGGTGTCGGTGGAGAAATACGGCGCCCCAAGACCAGCGCCGAAGATCACTGCTCGGCCCTTCTCCAGGTGCCGGATCGCCCGCCGTGGGATGTACGGCTCGGCCACTTGTCCCATCGTGATGGCGGTCTGCACCCTGGTGTCAATTCCCTGCTGCTCCAGGAAGTCCTGCAGGGCCAGGGCGTTCAGCACGGTGCCGAGCATCCCCATGTAGTCGGCGCGGCCGCGGTCCATGCCGCGCTGCGACAGCTCCGCCCCGCGCAGGAAGTTGCCACCACCGACGACGATGGCCACCTGCGCACCTTCGCGGACCACCTGGGCGATCTGCGCAGCCAGCCGGGCCACGACGTCCGGGTCAATGCCGAGTTCACCGTTGCCGAAGACCTCTCCGGACAGCTTCAGCAGCACCCGGCGATACGGAGTTCCGGGGTCCGGCACGGGTACCTCCAACTCCTGGGACAGCTCACCCGACAGATCCCGGGCCAACTCCTCAGCCAGTTCATCTGTCAGGTCATCGCTCAGGTCATGGGTCAGGTCATCGGTCAGTTGATCGGTCCGAGCTGATTTCACCCGCGCTCCTCCTCCGTCGAGTCCGTACCGTCGAGGTCCTCTGCAGTCTGCCGTACTACCCCGACAGCCTGCCGCAGTTGTCCACAGGCAGGATCCTGCTCGCGCGCTGTCCACCCGCTCGAAGCCTCGTCCACACGGTCGAAGCCCGAACTCGGGGCAAGTCACGGCGTCCGTTTAATACCGTACCGGGCAGCAAACCGGCCGGTGAGGTGTCGAAGACGACGCCCCACCGGCCGACTGTGCGGTCAGTGACCGCTTGCAGATCCGTGCTCAGGAACCAACCCGGAACCGGGCGAAGGCCTTGGCCTTGACCCCGGCCTCGTCCAGCACCTTTGCCACGGTCTTGCTCTGGTCCTTGGCGAACTTCTGATCCAGAAGCACGTTTTCCTTGTAGAACCCGGTGACTCGACCCTCGACGATGCGCGGCAGGGCCTGCTCGGGCTTGCCCTCCTCGCGTGCCGTCGCCTCGGCGACCCGACGCTCGCTTGCGAGAACGTCTTCGGGCACCTCGTCCCGCACCAAGTACGTCGGGGGCAAGGCGGCGATGTGCATCGCCACGTCGCGCGCGACGGTGGTCGGTCCGTCGGTGGCGAACAGCACACCGACCTGCGGGGGCAGGTCAGCGGCCGTGCGGTGCAGGTAGCTGGCGACGTGCGGGGCCTCGATCCGCACCACGCGGCGAACCTCGATCTTCTCGCCGATCGCCGCATTGCCGTCGTCGAGGAACGCCCGAACGGTGCGCCCGTCCGGAAGCTCGCTCTTCAGCAGGCTTTCGACGTCCGTGGCCTTGACCCGAACAGCCTGGTCGAGGACCTCCTGCGCGAGCACCTGGAACTTCTCGCCCTTGGCGACGAAGTCGGTCTCGCAGTTGATCTCCACGAGCGTGCCGAATCCGTTGTCGACGTGCGCAGCGACCAGGCCGTTGGAGGCGGTGCGGCCTTCCCGCTTCGCCACCCCCTTCTGCCCTTTCACCCGCAGGTACTCGACGGCCTTGTCGAAATTGCCGTCGCTCTCTACCCGGGCGTTCTTGCAGTCGAGCATTCCGGCGCCGGTCTGCTCGCGCAGTTTCTTGACGTCAGCGGCGGTGTAGTTCGCCATCTCAGATGACTCCTGTCATGAATAGTTTGTCGCAGCGCCGCTGGCTCAGGCCTTGACCTCGGTGGACTCCGCGACGGGGGCCTCGTCCGGGGTGGCGTCGGTCGACTCGGCAACGGCCTGCGCCGGCTCGCTCGGAGCGGTCGGAGCGGTCGGAGCCGGAGCGGCCTCGGTAGCATCGGCGGTCGGGGCGGCAGCCTCGGCGGCTGACGTCTCGGCAGCGGTGCCCTCAGTCGCGACAGCCTCGACAACCGGAGCAGTTGCGGTCTGGCCCTCGAGAAGCTCGCGCTCCCACTCGGCCAGCGGCTCCGCGGCGGCGGTGCCGTTCGTGTCGCTGCTCGACTCGTTGCCACGGTGCCGGGAGAGCAGGCCCTCGGCGACGGCGTCCGCAACAACCCGGGTCAACAGCGTGACCGAGCGGATCGCGTCGTCGTTGCCGGGGATCTTGTAGTCGACCTCGTCGGGGTCACAGTTCGTGTCCAGGATCGCGACGATCGGGATGCCAAGCTTGCGGGCCTCGTCGACGGCGAGGTGTTCCTTCTTCGTGTCGACGATCCACACCGCGCTGGGCACCCGGGCCATGTCCCGGATTCCGCCGAGGGTCTTCTCCAGCTTGTCCTTCTCGCGACGCAGGACGAGGAGTTCCTTCTTCGTCATGCCGCTCTTGGCGACGTCCTCGAAGTCGATCACTTCGAGTTCCTTGAGCCGCTGAAGACGCTTGTGCACGGTCTGGAAGTTCGTGAGCATGCCGCCCAGCCAACGCTGGTTGACGTAGGGCATACCGACCCGACCAGCCTGCTCAGCGATCGGCAGCAGACGCTGTCGTTCATCGACAACGCCTACGACTTCGTGAAGGAAACGGTTGCCCACGGCGGCACCGTGATGTTCATCGGAACGAAGAAGCAGGCCCAGGAGCCGATCGCTGAGCAGGCTGGTCGGGTCGGTATGCCCTACGTCAACCAGCGTTGGCTGGGCGGCATGCTCACGAACTTCCAGACCGTGCACAAGCGTCTGC
>JANNPJ010000396.1:0-2962 GCA_031400005.1 Kineosporiaceae bacterium
AGCATCTCGGGCAAGCACGGCCTGGACGTGCGTCGCGTCGGGTGGGACGACACGTCCCCGGCGTTCCGGCCGATCGAAAACGCCTGGCGGGTGGAGGTCGTCCACGGCATGCTCGGCCGGTCCCGGCGGCTGGCGAAAAGCTTTGAAAAAATGGCGGTGTCGGGCACCGGTTGGCTGCAGGTGGCGTTCATCGCCACCGTCCTGACCGCACTGCGAAGCATCTGACGGCGGGCCCTGCTGCGGTGACAGCTGACCGCGTGTGCAGGCCCGGCCCCTGTGATGGCTGCGGGTTTTGTCGGTGGTGGCTGGCATCATTTTCAGCATGACGGAGCGTGCAGTGCTCAACGACACCGGGACGGGTGACGCCCTGGTGTCGCATTCGGGTGTGCCGTTGACTCGGGCCACGACCTTCCGGTTCACCCTGGACGTCAATCGTGAGCAGCATCAGCGGTTGCTGGCCCACGCCGGGGCGTTCCGTCTGGCGTTCAACCACCACCTCGGTCGGGTGAAAGCCAACCTGGACCAGCGTGCCGCCGAACGCAGCTACGGCGTCGCGGACGCCGATCTGAGCCCAGCCCTGTCATGGTCGAAGGTGGCGTTCATCAATCACATGAACGCCTGGAAGGACGGGCGCTCCCCCGACGCCCCGGCCACGATGGACGAGGCCGGGAACGTCGTGCGCGGGCTGGCCTGGCGCGGCGAGGTGTCGACCGACGTGTTCGAGACGGCCAGCGTCAACGCCGCGCAGGCACTGAAGAACTGGTCCGACTCCCGCACCGGCGCCCGGGCAGGGAAGGCCGTCGGGTTTCCGAGGTTCAAGTCCCGCCACCGCACCACCCCCACCTTCCGGCTGCGCTCGAAGTACACCGAGGGCCGCACCCCGCCGGTGCGCCCGGCCGGAACCAAAGCCGTCCGGTTCCCCAAGCTGGGGGTGCTACGGGTGCGGGAGAGCACTCGCCAGGTGCGGCGGATGCTCCAGCAGGGCCGGTTCCACATCTACGCCGCTGCGTTCCGGTACGAACGTGGTCGGTGGACGGTCTCGATCACTGGGGTCGCTGCCGTCCTGAACCCTGCCCGCCGCAACCGGGCCGCACGACACCAGCCACGCGTCGGGGTCGATCTCGGCGTGAAGACCCTGGCTGTTGCCGCTGACGAGTGCGGCACTCTCCTGCACGAATGGAAGGGGGTGAAAGCACTTCAGCACGCCCAGGCACGCCTGAAGCTGGCCAACCAAGCCCTCGCGAGAACCAAGCGGGACTCAAAAGGTCGGTCAAAAGCAGTACGACGCCTGGGCCGGATCCACGCCCGCATCGCGGGCCAGCGCACAGCACTGCTGCACGACATCAGCGCGCACCTGGCGCGTGGCTACGTGACGGTCGTGATCGAGGACCTGAACACGGCCGGGATGCTTGCCAATCGGCGGCTGGCCCGGGTCATCTCCGATGCCGCTTTCGGTGAGTTGCGCCGTCAGCTCGCGTACAAGAGCGACTGGTACGGCACGCAGTTGATCATCGCTGACCGCTGGTTCCCCTCGTCCAAGACCTGCTCCGGCTGCGGGACCGGCAAAGCCGACCTGACCCTCGCTGACCGCACCTACACGTGCGCAACCTGCGAACTGGTCATCGACCGAGACATCAACGCCGCGATCAACCTTGCCCGGTATCCGCCGCCCCTGTCTGCGGCCGCCTGACCAGCGACAGAAGGGTCTGCACCCGGATGGGCCGGGGAAGAGCCGATCGCCACCCTGCAGTCCCGGGGCCCTGGGTCGGAACCGAGCCCTCCGCCACGATGCGGAAGGCGCTCGGACGGCAACCAAGAACCATCACCGTCAAAGGTGGTGGTCAAGGGAAGCCGGTGCGTCCCGAAAGGGACACACTCAGTTAGAGCCAGGCTTTGGTGAGGGCCTCTGTCATCAGCGTCAGCGCGTCACGCAACGGTCCGATGGGTTCCACGTGGGTGAAGGCGTGATCCACGCCAAGCATCACGTGATGGGCCACCGGCACCCCGGCCTCGGCCAGTCGTTCGGCGTAGCGGTCACCCTCGTCGCGCAGCAGGTCGTACTCGGCGGTGATCACCAAGGCCGGCGCGACCCCGGCGAGGGTGGTGGCCAGCAATGGGGAGGCGAGCGGATCCTGTCGGCTACTCAGGTCGGGGGTGTACGCATTGTTGAACACCGTGGCCAGCGCCGGGTTGATCAGTGGCTTGGCGGTCCTGGCGACCTTGTCGGCCGGCGGGGTGGCCAGATCGAGCGGCGGGTAGTTGAGGATCTGCAGGACCGGTGCCACGGTTCCCCGGTCCCGGGCCACCAGGCATACGCCGGCCGCCAGGTTCCCGCCGGCGCTCTGCCCGCCGACCGCGAGCCGATCGCTATCCCACTTCTGCGCCTGACCGTTGCGCGCCACCCATTCGGTGACCGCCCAGGCCTGGCGGGGGGCGACCGGGAAGGGCCGCTGCGGGCCGACGTCGTAGTCGACGTTCACCACGACACACCCGGTCTCGGCGACCAGGGCGCGACAGATGTGGTCGTCGTACTCGGGATGACGGACGATGAATCCGCCGCCGTGGAAGTTCACGTACACCGGCGCGGCCGTATCGGCGGGTGCAGATGTATCGGCGGGCCCAGCTGGCCGGTAGATGTGCACCTGGACGGGTCCGTCCTCGGTGGGGATCGTGACGGTCTGCGGTGCCGGGAGCGTCGCTCCGGCGATCAGCAGCGAGGCCGGCGGACGGGCGATTCGCCCAATGACGACCTGCATTACTCGCGCGGCGAGCCGATCCTTGATAGCCAAGCCCGCTCCAGTTCCTTGCTTGGTGCGTCGTCCAGTCGTGGACCGGGAGGCGCGAATCGGGCCGAATCGGCTACATAGATTTTCTACGTAGCCGTAACGTAAGGTCCCCCTGGGTCGCTGTCAACGGCTGGTCACCTGCCGGATTCGCCGCCACGCCGCCCCGCAGCGAGGGG
>JANNPJ010000399.1:0-5059 GCA_031400005.1 Kineosporiaceae bacterium
GGCCTTCTTCTTGCCGGCCACGGTGCGCTTGGGACCCTTGCGGGTACGCGCGTTGGTCTTGGTCCGCTGACCACGCACCGGAAGTCCGCGGCGGTGCCGGATTCCCTCGTAGCAGCCGATCTCGATCTTGCGCCGAATGTCCGACGCGACCTCACGACGGAGGTCACCCTCCAGCTTGTAGCTGCTGTCGAGGTAGTCACGCAGTGCGACCAAGTCCTCGTCGCTAAGTTCACGAACCCGCGTGTCCGGGCTGAGCCCGGTCGCGGTGAGAGTTTCCTTGGCGCGGGTGCGACCGACGCCGAAGATGTAGGTGAGGGCGACCTCTAGCCGCTTCTCACGGGGCAGGTCAACACCGACAAGACGTGCCATGCGGGCGAATCTCTTTTCTGTTCGAACACCGGGTGTGGAACAGCGCCATCCTGGAACGAGTCCCAGGTCCCCGGCCCGATGGTCCGGGGGTATCGAGGGCACTGCTGTGGAGCGACTAAGCGGTGAGGCGAAGGGCCGAACTCAGCCCTGGCGCTGCTTGTGGCGCGCGTTCTCGCAAATCACCATGACGCGGCCGTGACGCCGGATCACCTTGCACTTGTCGCAGATCTTCTTGACGCTCGGATTGACCTTCATCGTGTCTTCCGTTGAGGGAACCGGTGGGGTGGCCGGGATGGAGTTCTGGTCACTTGTAGCGGTAGACGATGCGCCCACGGGACAGGTCGTATGGGCTGAGTTCGACCACGACCCGGTCCTCCGGAAGGATCCGGATGTAGTGCTGGCGCATCTTGCCGGAGATGTGTGCGAGGACCTTGTGTCCGTTGGAGAGCTCCACGCGGAACATGGCATTCGGCAACGCCTCCACCACGGTGCCCTCGATTTCGATGACGCCGTCTTTCTTCGGCATGTCCTCCGCTTTTCCTTTGACCAAATCGAATCGAGTCAGACCAGCAGAGGCCTGGCTCGTTGTCAGCACGCTCGTTGTCTGCACGGGCGGCTTGGTAAGTGCCCTGAGCACAGCGGTGCAAAGTGCACGTGAGCCGACGCACGATACTACGCGATGTAATGCCACCTGACGAAATCGGGGCCTCTACCCTGCGTGTGCGGAGACCTTGGCCCCCAGCGCCGTCAGCTCGGCGACACCGCCGTCCCGGGCGGTGAGCACCCAGAGTCCGTCGTCCAGAAGTGCCACCGAGTGCTCCCAGTGCGCCGCCCGCCGGCCGTCCGCAGTAGCGACCGTCCAGTCGTCGGCAAGCGTTCGGGTGGCCGGATCGCCAAGGGTCAGCATCGGCTCTACCGCGAGGCAGATCCCCGGCTTCAACCGGGGGCCGCGGTCGCGGGTGCGGTAGTTGAGAACGTGCGGTTCCTGGTGCATCTCGGTGCCGATGCCGTGCCCGCCGTACTCCTCGACCAGGCCGTAGCGATCGGCGACCACGTCCTCGACCGCTGCCCCGACGGCGTTCAGCTTGTCGCCCGCAACGATCGCCGCGATCCCGTGCCAGAGCGCCTGCTCGGTGACGTCGATCAGCGCGGCGTCCTCGGCCACCTCGGCGTCCGTACGCGGGTCAGCGTGCCCCGGGGCGGCCGGCACCACCGCGGTGAAGGCCGAGTCGCCGTGCCAGCCCTTGAGGATGGCGCCGCAGTCCACGCTCACCACGTCACCGGCGGCCAGCACCCGGGAACCGGGGATGCCGTGCACGACCTCGTCGTTCACCGAGATACAGAGCGTGGCCGGGTACGGCGGCTGCCCATAGTTCAGGAACGACGGGATCGCGCCGGCCCCGACGATCACCTGGTTCGCGATCCGGTCCAGGTCGGCCGTGGTCAGGCCGGGCGCCAACCCGGCCCGGACGGCGTCCAGGGCGTCGGCGACGATCAGCCCGGCGGCCCGCATCAGCTTGACCTGATCGAGTGTCTTGTACTGAATCCGGTCTCGTCCACGCATCGGTAAGGCCCTCTAGTAGCGATCGAGTTAGCAGCGATCGAGTTAGTGACGATCGAGCGCGTTCAGCAGTCGCTCGGTGACGTCGTCGACCTCACCCATGCCGTTCACCTTCAGCAGCAGGCCCCGATCCGAGTAGACATGCACCAGCGGCGCGGTCTGCTCGGTGTAGACGTCCTGGCGGTGGCGAACGACGTCCTCGGTGTCGTCGGCGCGGCCCTCGGTCTCAGCCCGCTTCAGTAGCCGGCTCACCACCTCGTCGGTGTCCACCGTGAGTTCCAGGACGACGTCAAGCGCATGCCCGCTGTCGGCCAGCATCAAGTCCAGCTCGTCGACCTGGGCGGCAGTGCGCGGATAGCCGTCGAGCAGGAAGCCGCTGACACAGTCGGCTTCCTGCAGCCGGTTTCGCACCAGGTCGTTCGTCACCTCGTCGGGCACGTACTTTCCCGACTTGACGATCCCGTCGACCAGAATCCCGAGCTCGGTGCGATCGGCGATGTTCTTCCGGAAGATGTCCCCGGTCGAGATCGCCGGGATGTTGAACTTGGCCGCGATGCGCTTGGCCTGGGTGCCCTTGCCGGCGCCAGGCGGGCCGAGGATGACGAGCCTCATCGCGCCACCGCTCTCATTTCAAGAATCCTTCGTAATGCCGCTGCTGCAGCTGGGACTCAATCTGCTTCACCGTCTCCAGCCCGACCCCGACGACGATCAGGATCGAGGTGCCACCGAACGGGAAGTTCTGGTTCGCGTCGATCAAGATCAGTGCGATCAAGGGGATCAGCGCGACCAGGCCGAGATACAGCGCCCCGGGCAGGGTGATCCGGCTGAGGACGTACTCCAGGTAATCCGCGGTCGGTCGACCGGCCCGGATCCCGGGGATGAAGCCGCCGTACTTCTTCATGTTCTCGGCGACCTCGTCCGGGTTGAACGTGATCGCGACGTAGAAGTAGGTGAAGAAGACGATCAGCAGGAAGTAGGTGGCGATGTAGATCGGGTGATCGCCAGTGACCATCGTCTTCTGGATCCAGTCCACCCAGGCAGCCTTGCTGTTCTGCTGGAACTGCGCCAGCAGAGCGGGCAGGTACAGCAGCGACGATGCGAAGATCACCGGGATCACGCCGGCCATGTTGACCTTGATCGGGATGTAGGTGCTGGTCCCGCCGAAGGCCTTCCGCCCGACCTGACGCTTGGCGTACTGCACCGGAACCCGGCGCTGGCTCTGCTCAACGAAGATCACCAGGGCCATGATGATCATGCCGATGCCGATCACCAGCAGGAACATCGGCACACCCTTCTGGGTGCGGATGGTCCACAGCGAACCCGGGAAGGTGGCCGCGATCGAGGTGAAGATCAGCAACGACATACCGTTACCGATCCCCTTCTCGGTGACGACCTCGCCGAGCCACATGATGAAACCGGTACCGGCCGTCATCGTCAGCACCATCGTGACGATCACGAACATGCTGTCGTTGGGGATCAGGTTCTGGTCGCAGTTCTGGAACAGGCCACCCGGCTGCCGCGAGATCGAGACAAACGTGGTCGACTGCAGAACCGCCAGCCCGATCGTCAGGTACCGGGTGTACTGGGTGAGCTTGCTGGTGCCGGCCTGGCCCTCTTGCTTCAGGGCCTCGAACCGAGGGATCACCACTGTCAGCAGCTGGATGATGATGCTCGCCGTGATGTACGGCATGATCCCCAGCGCGAAGATGGACAGCTGCAACAGAGCGCCACCGCTGAACAGGTTCACCAGTGCGTAGAGATCGGTGCCCTCACTGTCTTTCGCGAGGTTGACGCAGCGCTGTACGGCCGCGTAGTCGACACCTGGTGTGGGGATGAAAGAGCCGAGCCGGAAGATCGCCATGATCGCGAGCGAGAAGAGAATCTTGCGGCGGAGGTCGGGGGTGCGAAACGCCCGGGCGAACGCGGTGAGCACGCAAACCTCCTGCGCGCCGCCCGTCAAGGCGGCTCGTCGTCGTAAGCCGTCAGCGGACACCGGTTGGCGCCCGGCCGAGCCGGTCGGGTGACCATAACACCCCGGAGAGCCCTCAGATTGGGGGCCAGCCGGGGTGAATGGTCAATCAGTTAGAGCTGGGTCGTGGTCCCGCCAGCGGCAACAATCTTCTCTGCCGCAGTGGCGGAGAAGCGGTGTGCCGTGATGTTCAACGCAACAGTGAGGTCGCCAGTGCCCAAAACCTTGACTACATGTCCGTCACGGACCGCGCCCTTGGCTACCAGGTCGTCGATCGTGACGTCACCGCCATCCGGGAACAGCGCACCGAGACGGTCGAGGTTGACCACCTGGTACTCGGTCCGGAACGGGTTCTTGAAACCGCGGAGCTTGGGCAGCCGCATGTGCAGCGGCATCTGCCCGCCCTCGAACCCGGCCGGCACCTGGTACCGGGCACTGGTGCCCTTGGTGCCACGACCGGCAGTCTTGCCCTTGCTGCCCTCACCACGGCCGACCCGGGTCTTCGCCGTCTTGGCGCCCGGGGCGGGCCGCAGGTGGTGCACCTTCAGAGCGTGTTCGCGCTTTGCTTCAGCCATTTCAGTCCACCTCCTCGACGGTGACGAGATGCCGCACCGTGTTGATCATCCCGCGGATCTCGGGACGATCCTCCTTGATGACGACATGTCGAATCCGCTTCAGACCCAGCGAACGAAGGGTGTCGCGCTGGTTCTGCTTGCCGCCGATCTTCGATCGGATCTGGGTGACCTTCAGGTGTCCCATCAGGCTTTGGCTCCTGCCGCACGGGCCCGCAGCAGAGCGGCGGGCGCGACGTCCTCGATCGGCAGCCCACGACGGGCGGCGACCTCCTCGGGACGCTCCAGCCCACGCAGCGCGGCAACGGTCGCGTGCACGACGTTGATCGCGTTGTCCGAGCCGAGCGACTTGCTGAGCACGTCATGGATACCGGCGCACTCCAGGACCGCACGCACCGGACCACCGGCGATAACGCCGGTACCGGGGGACGCCGGGCGCAGCAGCACCACGCCGGCTGCCCGCTCACCCTGGATCGGGTGCGGGATGGTCCCCTGAATGCGCGGCACCTTGAAGAATGCCTTCTTTGCCTCCTCGACACCCTTGGCGATTGCCGCGGGCACCTCCTTGGCCTTGCCGTAGCCGACGCC
>JANNPJ010000531.1:0-3452 GCA_031400005.1 Kineosporiaceae bacterium
CGCATTCTTTTCCAGTTTTCGTGCTTGGTTCTTCCTGAACACTTTCCACCCCTCCCGCTGCGACAGCGGCCCCGATCTCGACCTCACCGCGCTCGGCCGCCAGGAGCCGCGGGATGGACGTGCACTTCCCCTCGGCCCGCACGTTGGCGGCCCCCGGTCTGCGGTGTCCGATTCCCGTCTGCGCGTGTCCGATCATGACACCTGATGTTGAGCACCGAAGCGGCGTAGATTGTCGGGATGGCCGGTAGAGATCAGACTCACGTTCCCAAGGAACTCCATCGATATCTGATCCCGTCCGAGACGATCATCTTTGTGCTGCATCGACACATGATCATCCTCGTCGAGCCGAGCCTGAGCGCGGCCGCCGGTCTCGGTGCCGCCATCGTGGCCAGTTCCAGAACTCCCGGCGTCGTGTCCACGGTGGTGTTCGTGCTCTGGGTGCTGCTGGTGTTGCGCCTGCTGTACCGCATCTTCGAGTGGCATCACGAGGTTTTCCTCTGCACCAGCAGTCGGCTGATGCTGGTGCACGGCCTGCTGACCCGCAAGGTCGACATCATGCCGATGACCAAGGTCACCGATATGCGGTACGACCGCTCGTTGATCGGCCAGATCTTCGGTTATGGCGTGTTCATCCTGGAGTCAGCCGGCCAGGACCAGGCGCTCAGCAGGATCAACTTCATTCCCGATCCTGACGCGCACTACCAGCAGATCTCCGCAGTCATCTTCACGCCGGATCAGCGTCGGCTACCCAGCCGGTTGAGTCCAGTCACGACTGGCTCTCGACTCCCGATCTCCGAGGCGGACCGCGCTTGGTGGCGCCGCACCTGATCGGCGCCACCAAAAGGGTGTCCAAGACCGCTAGAGCTCGTCAGATACGGCCCGGTCCGACGTTGGCGAGCACGTACGCCTTGACGTTGGCCGTCGCCACCTTCGGGTAGGTGTACCCGCTCGGCAGTGACCAGTTCACGGCGGTGGGTGAGGTGCAGCCGGCCAGCGGCGCACCGCCCGACATCGAACCGCTGTCCTTGAAGTTGCCGTCCGCATTCGCCTTCGAGACGACGTCGGTGCACTTGCCGGCGGTGGCACCGGCGATCTCGTAAACGTTGTTCTCGGAGATGATCTGCGCCAGCTTGCCGACTCCGATGCTGTACGAGTGCGGGTACACCGGGTGCTTCTTGTTGCCGACGTAGTAGTTGCCGACCACGTGCACCTTGCCGAAACGCACGCGGGGCGAGCGCTGCCCGACATCGACGAACTGGTTGTAGGCGAAAGTGATCGTCTGATGGCCCAGGTCAGACGTGGTGCTGTCCGACGAGCCGATCAGGTCGTTCTTCAGGTGCTGGGCGAACAGCGTGTTCGACACGGTCACGAAGTCCGAGGCGTTCTTGATGTCCAGGGCACCGTCGTGGCACTGGACGCGCTTGGCGACGCCCTTGCTGTTCTTGTTGCCGAACGGCAGCTTGTCGTCGGTGAGCGGCGCATCGGTGAGGTGCAGGTGGTCGATCCAGACGTGCCTGGAGTTGTCGATGGTCACACCATCGAACTCGGAGTTGTAGTTTCCGGCATCGTCCTTCGGGTCCCACTTGGGTGCCACGTCACAGGGGTTCGTCACCTTGAGATTGCGGACGATGACGTTATCGGCGTCGCTGATCTTCAGCCAGCCGTTCGGCAGGTAAGCGGTGGCGCCGACACCGATGATCGTGGTGTTGGACAGCACCTTGACCTCGGCCCGCTTCTTCTGGTCGGCCTGGCTGGTGAACGGCTTGCCCTCGGTCATGTCGATCGAGCCGACCCAATTGATGATCTTGGGTGCGGTCTTGTCGGTCTTTCCGGACGTGTCGGTACCCACCAGCGCGGCGAGCAGCTGCGCACGGTTCGTGACGGTGTAGGTGTGTGCCGCCGTCGCTCCGGACCCGCCGGTCGTGCCCCCGGATTGGGCAGCCCAGCCGAGCGGGACCGCAGCGGCCGCTGCAGCAGCAGTGCGGACCGGGAACTCCGAGTAAATTTCGACGGCGTGGGCCTGGCTCAGGATCGCAGTGCTTGCCGTGACCGCCAGCACGATCAGCGAACCAGTTGTCCTTCGACGCCGAGGGGACATGCGTAGTTCCTCCTAAGTGGTGAAGCGCGATTCTCGGGTCACCAGTGACCGCCCGGATGATCACTCGTCCGGTGAATCGCGTCTTGATCGCCCTTAGGTCCGTCCCGCGGGCCTATTCGTTGCCCGGCAGCACTGTGTCCTAGGTCACGCGCACGGTTGTACGATGCGATCATGGCGACGGTGGACGATGCGGCAACCATCGCTTTGGGCCTGCCCGAGGTTACCGAGGGCACCCGCCACGGCTCTCGCACCTGGTCCGTCGCGGCCAAGGCCTTCGCTTGGGAACGCCCATTCAGCAAGGCCGATCTCAAGCGTTTCGGCGAAGAGAGCCCACCCGATGGGCCGATTCTGGCGGTCCGGGTGGAAGACCTTGGGGAGAAGGAAGCGGTACTGGCCGCCAACCAACCCGGGTTCTTCACAATCTCGCACTTCGACGGGTACGCGGCGGTTCTGATCCAGCTCAACGCCGTCACACCGGAAGCACTGAAAGAAGCGATCATCGACGGCTGGCTGGCCTGCGCACCGGCGAAGCTCTCGGCGCCGTACCTGGAACCCTGACCGGCAGTACAACTGACCGGCAGCACCGCCATCGGTCGGCCTGGTGAGATCAGTCGGCCAGCCGCCAGTCCCGGTAATCAAACCCGGGCGCGACGACACACGCGACAAGCACCGGTTCATCCCGGGCCGGCCGGGCGGTCTGCCACTGCCCGGCCGGAACCAGGATCTGTGGCGACTGTCCGGCCGGTACATCCGTGCCGAGCAGCAACTCGCGAGCCTGACCCGGGCGGCTGGGGTCGCTACCGCCCAGGCCTAGCGTGAGCGGTCCGCCCCGCTGGTGGATCCATAGTTCGTCGGACCGGACGACGTGCCAGGTGGACACCTCCCCCGGCAGCAACAAGAAGACGATGGACGTCGCGAGCGACCTCGAGCCTTCGTACCCGGGCGGTAGCAGTTGTGGTGACAGCTCCACCGGCGAGCGCCAAGTCTCGGCGAACCATCCACCCTCGGGGTGCGGTTGCAGTCCGAGGCCCTGCGCCCAGTCCGGTAGGAGCATTGCGTTTAGAGGTCGAATTCGGTGGGCGGGATTCCCACGGCGAAGCAGGCATCCCGGACGACGGTGCGCTCGTCCGCGTCGAAGTTGCCGTCGGCACCGCCGATGATGATCCCGATCTGGATCACTGCGCGGGCCTGGTCCTGCTTCGCCTTCAGCTTGGCGATCGCCTGAATGCATTCGAGCTTGCCGAAATCGAAGTCTGAGGTCAGCTTCGTGCAGTAACGCTCGAAGTTGTCCCGCAGGTCCGAAGCCTCGAAGATCGAGAGCACATCGTTGCTGCCGATCAGCGCGGCAACCTTC
>JANNPJ010000472.1:0-2588 GCA_031400005.1 Kineosporiaceae bacterium
CGGCTCAAACCAACCCGGCTCCGCTGCGCTCCGCCGGGTGCCTTCGGCCTGCCCACTCACCTTCCATTTTCGGATTAGACGGAGGGCGAATCGTCAGATGGCCCCGTCAGCCGGTCCGCGAGATCCCGAACCCAGTCGGCTTGCTCATCCGCCTGCTCCAGCGAGAGCAGGGCCCCAGGCTCATGGGGCCGGCGAAGTTCGGAAAGATCGTCCAAAACGTCGATGGCAGTGGCAAGTTGCTCCGGGGTCGCGAGGACGAGGACGATCACTCGGTCTTTGAAGGCCAGTCTGGTCTGCCCGATCTCGCACTGGCGGGCAGCAGCGAACGCAGTCAGCCGGTCGACCTCATTGCCATCGCGGGTGCGGAGCCAGACCTCCCACCAGACGCGTGCACCGGCGGAAGGAAACTCGTCCTGCTGGTCCGTCCACAGCCCGCGCAAGGTGGCCAAAGCAATCTCGGAGATCGGATCAACGAACGCACGGCTCTTCGGCTTCTCCTCCGTGACCGTCTCGGCGTACGCCTCAATCTTTTTCACGAAAGTGCTCAGCTTGCCTTCGGGGACGAACACCGTGGCGACCTGAACCACACCCGATGCAGTGTCACGCTTCTGGACACTCATCAGCTCGGCATGAAGGCGGCCCGTCTGCGGATCCAGGGATGTCAGCGCGAGTTCCATCCCCGGGAAGCTCTCGAAAGTCACATAGGTGCCGGGCCGGGCACCCTCGATGCGGATTGGTTCCAAGGCCCGACGATTCGCACCATCGCGTTCGGCCGAGTCCAACGCGTTCAGGAGATTCCGGGCATGTCCTGCTCGGTCTGCCGGCGCAGGTGTGGCCTTGCCGCCCCCACCGGTCGCCTGCTTGGTGTACTCCTCGGCAGAGGCTCCCGCACGAATCAGGATGTGCGGCCGATTGCGCTCAGCCATCGACCACGGGCCGCTCAACCGCTACCCGACGCTCAGCGATGGCGGCGGTCAAAGCCGAAGTCGTCACTTTCCCCGTGCCGGAGAGGATCGTCGCTTTGGCAGCGGCTTCGGCCGCCATGGTCAGCTCCGCATGGCTCAATCCGACAACACCATCCAGTACTTTCGGCCAGTCGATCCGGCCTCGAGCCATCGTCGCAAGCCGGTTTTGAATCACATGACGGGCGACGTCTGGGGATGGAAGTGGGTACTCGACAACCGTTTCGAAGCGCCGGAACAGAGCCCGGTCGAGCAATAGGGGGTGGTTCGATGCGGCGATGATCAGGCTCTCGGAGTCGTCCTGCTCGAGGAACTGCAGGAAGGAGTTGAGAACTCGGCGGATCTCACCGACGTCGTTGCCCTGGGATCGCTCGCCGGCCAAAGCGTCCACCTCGTCGAAGAGGTAGACCCCCCGGGTCTCGGCCAGAGCGTCAAAGATGAGCCGCAACTTCGCAGCTGTCTCCCCCATCATCTTCGTGATCAGGCTGTCCAGGCGAAGGCTGAACAGCGGCAGATGCAACTCCCCGGCCAAAGCATGAGCGGTCAGCGTCTTGCCCGTTCCCGGCGGGCCGATGAGGAGCAAGCGCCGCTGGGGCGTGAATCCCTGGGAGCGAAGCGCATCACCCTGCCGTTGCTCGAGCACCACGCGGTCTAGCCGAGCGGCGAGGGTCGGCTCCAGCACGAGATCGGCCAGCCGGGCAGACGGGTATTGGACTTCGAGGAGCCCGGCTAGCTCGCCACGCGGTTGGGCCACTGGCACCGGCCGCCGGGAGGCAGCTGGGTGCTCGGGGCGGCTGCGCAGTGAGTCGACAAGGTCGCGTAGTTCCTGAGCCATCGGCCCGTGACCGCTACGCGCTGCTCGGGCCGCGACTTGGAGCGCGACTGAGTAGAAACGGGCGTCATCGCCCTCTGCATGGCTATTGACCAGCGCTTTTACTTGATCTGCCGTTGCCACCTGCAGCCTCCTCTCGCGTCCTCGACCCGCTATGTCCTCTCTGCAGGATATGGCGTCGGGTCAATCTCCGGACGACATACCCGTCACGACCGGATCTCGATGGCTGCGCCTCGCAGACGCCCGCGCCGAAAATGTCGGAGTTGCCCTCTACGATCTGGTCTGTGGTCTTCACCAAGACCGCATCGTGCTCGAAGGGGGTAGACATGGACACGACGCCAGCGCGTCCATGATCCTGAGCCCACAGTGTCACGTATCGCCAAGTTGGCGGACCGAATCCTGACGGGCGACATCGTCCTCCCGAAATTTCAGCGACTCTTCGTCTGGTCGCCCGAGCAGATCCTTTATCTACTCGACTCGGTCGCGCACAACTACCCCATGGGCAGCGTGCTGCTTTGGCAGACCCACGAAGAGTTGGCCAGTGAACGGACCGTTGCGAACCTTCCGGTCGAGCCGTCGCCCCCCGGATACCCGGTCAACTACATCATCGACGGTCAGCAACGGCTGGCAAGCATCTTTGGAACACTCCACGCACCCGAGCACGGCACCTCAGACAGCAAGTGGAACATCGCGTACAGCAACAGTTCGTGCACGTACCCAGCCTGGACGAGATGGCGCCAGGCCAGATCCCTGTGAGGACGATCTCAGAACCCTCGGAGTTCTTTGAGCGCGTG
>JANNPJ010000477.1:0-3690 GCA_031400005.1 Kineosporiaceae bacterium
GATTCCCTCAGCGTCGACGTCACTTTCGACACCAGCGGCTCCGACACCTCCCGCTTCGAGATCGCCTACGACGCCGTCATCGAGGCGGTCCCGGACCACGAGGCCGTCGTCATCCTCACCGACAGCAGCGGCAGCGTCTCCACCGCCGGCGTCATCAGCGCCGACGACGCCACCCTTACCATCACCGACACCGGTGCCAGCGGCGCAGCCGATTCGGGCGGTGCTGACACCGGGATCCAGGACATGATCGGCTACGGCTTCGACCACGTCCTGGACGGCGCCGACCACCTGCTGTTCCTCACCACACTTTTACTCGTAGCCCCCGTCGTCATCGTCGCCGGACGCTGGCAGCCGCGCACCGGCATGAGGCCCACCGCTCGCGCCGTCCTGGGCGTCGTCACGTCCTTCACGATCGGCCACTCCATCACCCTGATCGCCTCCGCGCTGGGCTGGGTGAACGTACCCACCCGCCCGGTCGAGGTCCTCGTCGCCGTCTCCGTCGCGGTGGCCGCCGTCCACGCCATCCGACCCCTCGTCCGACACGGCGAAAACCTCATCGCCACCGGCTTCGGTCTGGTCCACGGCCTCGCCTTCGCCGGAATCCTCGTCGACCTCGGCCTCGACGGCACGACGTCGCTGCCCGCGCTGCTGGCCTTCAACGTCGGTGTCGAACTAGCGCAGCTCCTTGCCACGGCGCTGATCTTTCCCTCGCTGTACCTGCTCTCCCGCACCCGCTTCTACCCCACCGTGCGCACCCTGGTCGCCGCCACCGCACTCACCGCGGCGACCGGCTGGGTGATCGACCGCCTCGGCCTCCTCACCAACCCGCTCGACCCGATCGAGACCACCGCCATCCACCACCCCTGGATCATCGTCTCCGCACTCGCCACCCTCGCAACCACAGCGTGGATCGCTGACCACAAGCAATGCGGCTCTCTGCCGTACGAGCACGACCGGCCGGATAGGCCCGTTAGTCAAGAACTGGATGCCGAAGCTGTGTAGACACTAGACACGTGCCTCAAGGGCTTGGTGATTGATGCTTGCCTTGACGCTGCGGTCCTCTCTCTCGGCCTGCCAATCCGCGCACCATGAGTCATGTTTCCGTTCACATGCACCAATGACAATCAAAGATTGTCACCGTGATTCATTGCGCCAACTGGCGGAGCGCATCACAATGTGAACGCTAACAAGCTGTTTTCGTAGAAATGGGACAATGATGACCCTTACTACCAGCACTCGAAGCCGATCGCGGTGGCGGACCCGGTTCACCGGTCTCCTGGCCTCCGCCATCAGCGCGCTCGGAATGGCCGCGATCTTCGTCACCGTCCCCGCCGCCTCGCCGGCCGTCGCCGCGGATCCCTACGGTGGTTATCTCTTCGCCTATTTCACCGGTGAGAGCACGGCCGACGGCGAGCAGATCCGGTTCGCGGTCAGCCGAGGCAATGACCCGCTGAAGTACGACGTCATCAACCAGGGCCGGCCAGTGCTGGTCTCCACGGTCGGAACCAGAGGGGTACGTGACCCCTTCATCATGCGCAAGCAGGACGGCACGTTCGTCCTGATCGCCACCGATCTGCGGATCTACCAGGGCGCAGGCTGGGATGCCTCGCAGCGCACAGGCAGTCGATCGATCGTGGTCTGGACATCCAGCGACCTGGTCAACTGGTCCGCTCCGCGCCTCACTACGGTAATGAACTCCACCGCGGGCAATGTCTGGGCACCGGAAGTCTATTGGGACAGTTCACTCGGAAAATATGTGATGTTCTGGGCCTCGAAGCTGTATTCGACCAGCGACCCGAACCACACCGGCTCGACGTACAACAAGATGCTCTTCTCCACCACCTCGGACTTCGTCTCGTTTAGCCAGCCTCAGGTCTGGAACGACCCTGGCTATTCGGTGATCGATTCGACCGTTATCGCCAGCAACGGGACCTATTACCGATTCACCAAGGACGAGCGAACCAACTCGTCAGGCTCGCGCTGCGGCAAGTTCATCACCGAGGAGAAGGCCACCTCGCTGACCTCACGTTCCTACACCTTCGTCAAGGACTGCATCGGTTCCGGCGCAATCAACGCCGGTGAGGGTCCGACGATCTTCAAGTCGAACACTGAGGGTCGCTGGTACCTGTTCATCGATGAATTCGGCGGGCGCGGATACATTCCCTTCACCACGACCAACCTGGACGGCGGCACCTGGACGGAGGCCACCGGAGTGGACCTGCCGGCCAGCCCGCGACACGGCACAGTCATGCCGATCACGACGACGGAGCTAAAGCGAGTGGCCGGTGCCACCTCGCAGATCTCGACGACGACGGGGTGGCGCTCGATGCAGACCGTCACGGCCGGCGCAACCAACCGGTACTGGGCCCACTACGCCTTCAACGGGATCACCGAGGCCATCACTGGGTCGAGCTCGGCCGCGCTGAAGGCGGATGCGACCTTCGGCGTCGTGCCCGGACTGGCCGACTCCTCCTGCTACTCCTTCAGGTCGAAAAACCACACCGACCGTTACCTGCGCCATTACGGCTTCGCCCTGAAAGCGGACGTGTTGGTGGACAACTCGCAGTTCCGGGCCGACGCCACGTTCTGCGCCACCCCCGGCAAGAGCGGGCAGGGCATCTCCTGGCGCTCGTACAACATCCCCACCCGGTTCATCCGCCACTACGGCAACACCCTGTACGTGGCGGCCAACGGCGGATCGAGGAGCTTCGACTCGACCGGGAACTACGCCGCCGACGTCACCTGGCTCAACCAGGCGCCCTGGGCGCCCTGATCCGCCCTGCACCCGTATCCCGCCGGATCACCGTCCGGCGGGATACCGGAGCTCCGACCATTCGGCTATCTGCGATGGGGCAGCCACTCATCGATCAGCTCACGATTGACGCAGTCGAGCGGATCGCCAAGGCCCGCGTCTGCCACGTCGTGGCTCGCAGGGCGAGGTCATCCGCGTGTCCGCGTCAGGCAAAGCAGCGTACTCCGGGTTGGTGATCACGTATTTCTCCCCGTCCGCTGCGGGATGTGAACGGCGAGGATGGTCATCATGGTGACCTTTCCTTCTGAGCACAATGTGCCTGCGGCTCCTCCCCAGGGGAAGAGACCGCGTGGCGGCAATTGGGGTCGCCGTCTCGCCGTCCGGGTAGGCGCCCTGATGCGGCGACGGGTGCCAAAGCGCAGGGATGGGTCCATGGGCCCAGGTGGTCGCCTTGGCGAGGTGTATCTGAGGCGTCGCGTGGATGGCGCGGCTGAGCTGGTCGTGGAGTCGCCGGGTTACCGGCAGGTGATCTGCGAGGCGACGCCCGCCATGGAGAACCGGTTCGCGGCCATGATGCGTGGCGAGCAATCGGCACGCTAGAGCGCGTGCACGATGGACAGCGCACCGGGTTACGCGCTGCAAGATCCGCGGTAAAGGTCTGGGGCCACCGGTAACCGCCGCCCTCAAGCCAGGCCTGATCGCGGTCGATAGGAGAGACAGCGACGGTAGGTTTTGCCAGCGAATAGCCATTGCCGGGTGGGAGCAAAGGAATGAGGCTAGGCAGACCCGGCGACGTACGCGCGGCGGTCCGCGGCGTGCAACGCAAGCAGCTGATCAGCCTTGGTGCCGTCGTCGCTCTGATGGTGGTGCTCGGCCTGGCCAGCGCCCTGGAGCTTCACCAGGTGCAGGCCGTGACCAGCCGTGTCGGCACCAAGCGG
>JANNPJ010000488.1:0-1560 GCA_031400005.1 Kineosporiaceae bacterium
CTTGAGCGCGCGCACCAGCCCGCGCAACGCACCCAAGGTGTCGTCGATGTGATGCAGGACGCCCATCGAGCAGACGATGTCGAAATGGCCGTCTGGATATGGCAGTGTCACCCCATCGATTTGCTGGGCCAACCCGTGCAGCCCCTCTAGCTCGAAGCGCCTGCGTGTCAACTCCAGAGCCTTGGACGTAATATCGACGCCATGCACTTCGGCGCCATTGCGGGCGTAACGCGAGAGCACATAACCGTTGCCGCATCCGACGTCGAGCACGCGTTTCGACCGCCCCTTCTCAAATCCGTGGATCCGGTTCGAATAAGCATAGGGTTCACAGTCTTCCGCTTCTCGTAGGACATCGAATTTGGCATAGAAGTCGGGACTGCCGGGCACGGCAGCGACGTCTTCCGCCGCCACCGGGTTGGCTTCCCAGAAGCGCCGGACGTCGTCGTTGCTCGGAGGCCGCCCGGATATCATCGGCACGGAGCCTTGAGGTGGCTGTAGATCGTCGTCACCCCGTGCCGATCGTACCACGACAGCATGCGACGGATTGTCTGTTCGAAAGTGTACCTTGGCCGCCAGCCGAATGTTGAGATCGTCTTGGCGGGATCGAGAACGACGACTGCAACATCATCGGCACCGGGCTCGACTTCCGGTACCGGTGCGGCGAGCGTCAACCCCAAGTGGTCGACGACGATGTCGAAGATCTCCTTGATGGTGTGGCCCGTTCCTGTCGAGACATTGAACACGCCTGTCGGCGCACCCTCGACCATCACCAGATCCATTACCGAGAAAAAATCGTCCATGTCGACGAAGTCGCGCACGGTTTTCGAGCAAAAGCAGCCTTTTCCGGCCTTCAGCCGCGTGTAAAAGGTCGGGATCGGGCCAATGGCGAGGCGCGGGCCTGTGACATTTGCAAGGCGCAGCGAAACGAAAGGCAGGCCGGACATGGCGACATAGTTCTCGCCGGCCTGTTTCGAAATGCCGTAGCTGGTGAAGGGGCGTGCCGCGGCATCTGCGGGAATCGGGATTGTCTCCGGGCGGCCATAGCCGAGCGCGGTATGGAAGTTGACGAAGCGCTTGACGCCCCCGGCCTTGGCCGCCTGCGCGACATTGATCGTGCCCTCGACATTGGTGCGTGCGTCCGTGACCCAATCGTCGGGATCCTTGTAGGCGGCGGCCGAGTGGATCACATGCGTCGGTTTGAAGTCGGCGAAAGATTTGGCGACCAGAACCTTGTTCGCGACCGAGCCCTCGACCAGCGTCAATTTCGGATGGGTGTCGGGCAGCGCGCCGAGACTGCCGGTGGCGAAAGTGTCAACGATGAAGACGTCGTGTCCTGCTTCGAGATAACGCTCGGTGAGGTTCGAGCCGAGACAGCCAGCGCCGCCAGTGAGCATGATGCGCATCATTGTGTGCTCCCCACTCAAGTCTTGATCTCGGCGCGTGCTTCCTTGAGGTGAGTGTAGCCACCGACGACGCCGAACTTCGACCAGCGCTCCACCGACACACGCGCGATATCGTCGAGCGAGGTGAAAGTGACGTCGGTAAAGTCCTTGAAGGTGC
>JANNPJ010000506.1:0-3320 GCA_031400005.1 Kineosporiaceae bacterium
GCCGCCGGTCCAGAGCTCAGCACCGGTCCAATCATCGGAGCCTCCGTCGAAAGACTGCGGGCTACCGCTGATGGGTCGGTGAAGCTCCGGCGCTGTGACACTCCCCAAGTTGGGGACTCCCGGCCATCGCTCAGCGAGGACGGCACAGGCGTAGGGGTCGATCTCGGAGAAGCTGACGGTGCGCCATCCGGCTCGCTCAAGCCCCATATCGAGGCCGCCGACCCCTGAAAAGAAGCTGGCATGGGTCAGGTCCACGGGGTGTTCATGCGGGCTTCCTCGCCGCTGCCCAGTGGTCGAGCAGCTCGCGGGTCGCGGTCGGCAGGCCCTTCGGTCGGTGCGGTACCGGCTTGCGAGCCGTCACGCCGACGCCCGCCAGACGCTGATGGCGACACCAGGCGTGTCGTCGTAACGCTTCTGGGCCACCAGCCGCACGACCTGTGCGTCGTCACGCCACACCACGGCGGTGAGGGCATCCAGACAAGCGCGGATCAGCTTGTCGATGTCGGGAGCCGTCGCGACGTAGTCTGGGGCATCGATCCGCAGCTCGGGTTCGGGTCGACGCCTCCCTGCCGGCAGGTAGTGGCTGCGGGGTCTCGGCAACCGGAACCACAGGTGGACGACGACGGGGCCGGCGAGCGGGGCGGCATCGGCTTCGGTCATCACGCCCCGTGCCTCGCCGGCGACGGCTGAGCGCCAGTCGGCCAGGGACTGTCGGACCCCGACGACGACGGCTCGCCCGCCGCGGACGAAGGCCCGGACGGAGCCCTGCGGGAGGGGCAGCCCGCGGACGTCGAACGACAGATCGGGGGATCGGTCGGGGTTCATGACAGCCGGCTCGCGGGGTGGTCGGAAAGCGGGCCAAACCGTGCAAACCCCACAAACCACCTAGGGGGACGCGTAAAAGTAAGCAGGAAAACCAAACACTGTAAACAACACCTATGTCGCGCAGCCATTACTGGCGCGTGTCCTAGCGTGGTTAGGCCTGTTTGCACGGTTTGGTCACACATTTGGCCCTCCTCTGATGACTCGGCGGGGTCGACCGCCGCCGGCGCGGGCGATCGTCACCACGTCCGCCAGACCCAGCGAAGCGAGCAATCCGACCGCGGATTTCAGCTCCGCGGCGTACCGAAGACCCAATGCTTTCTTGGCGGTTTCCCACTCCACCGGGCCATCTGCGAGGTACTCTCGAAGGGCGTCGGCGTGGCGATCCCCGGTGCTCTCACCGAAGATGTGGATGACGCTTCGCTCGGCGTAGGACCACAGGGCCTCGGCCGCAGCAAGGTGCTGAGCGCCAACCTCCGACGACCGATCGAGGAGGGCGTACAGCAATGCCAGGCGGGCGATCTGCGCCTCGCTTCGGGCCAGCAGTGAGCCCAACATCCCGAGACGTGCACCGCTGGCAGAGGCCGCATACAGCGCCTCCCAGCGCTCCGCGGCCAACGGACTCCAGTGCAGCTCGCCGGCGATCTGAGCAGCCTCGATGGCGCGGTACAGGGTGTCCACCCAGGGCCGCACGATCTCGCGTGGCGACTGTGGGAACGGTACGAGCTTGGTGCGCCGCACGGCCAGCCACAGGAAGCGATTGCCGAAGCCGTTGGCGGCATCGGTGCTGGTCAGCTTCTGGCGCAGCTCCACGGCCGTCACGTGGGCCGCGATCGACACGTGGTGGAAGATGACCAGCGACTGCTCGCGGGCCAGGAAGCGCCCCATCGGCACGCCGTCCCAGGCATCGCGTACGACGGGCGACAGCGTGGATCCCTCGCGGGCCATGACTGTGAGCAACCGCCCGAACTCGCTCTCCATGACCACGGCCCGGTGCTCGGTTGCCTCGACATTCTTGAGATGCCCGATCAACCCCTCGCCCGAGCCAAGGCCCGCCACGATCAGCTTCTTCCAGTCGGGGTAGGCGAGGTCCATGACGTCGCGCGCGATGCTGGCCGCCGTGCCTTTTCGCCCGGTCGAGCTGTCGCCCACCAGCGTGATGAACAGGTTGGACGCTTGCGTAGAGCCCTGGTAGATCGTGCGCATGTGGCCCATGCACGCGCCGGCGTAAGCCAGTAACGATCCGAGGATGGCAACGGGATCAGCCTCGGTCATCGGGACCACGGCACCGATCATGTCCCCGAGCACGCCGTGGTAGGCCTCGGCGGCGGGTGGTGCCGGCCACGGTGGCGGCTCAACCGTGACGGGGAGACTGGCGGCGGTCTGCTCGGCCTGCTGCGCCTCGGCATCGAAGTCGACGACCGGACCCAGGCGCGTGGGTGTGTTCTTCCAGCCACGCTCGAAACGGTCGCGCAGCTCCGCTTCAGTCAACGGCTGCGCGAACAGCGGTGCCAGCACGGCGAGCACGCCCGCCCAGATCTCATCCTTGCTGATGCCCCGCATGTAGCGCGAGGCGATGAACCGCAGCACCTCGTCATAGCGCGACCCCGAGAAGCCGGCCTCGGGCAGGCTGTAGCCACCGGCGGGGATGGCGTACTCACCATCGCCGTGGTCCTCGGTGATCGGCGGTGCGATGACCGACTGCGCCCAGGCATCAGGCAGCATCGCGATGTCCACGACCGACGTCGCGAGGTCGTAGGCGAAGCCCGACGCATGGACCGAGCGCGGCCCGATGACGTAGCCGGCGTTAGCGCCAGCTCCCCAGCGCGTCACGAAGCCCCACAGCTGCCCGAGAGGGCGCGGGAGGTCCGGTGGCCAGCGCAGGAAGACGTGCTCGCCATGCGCGGTCATGGTGCGCAGGGTGGGCGGCAGGTCGCCGAGCCTGACCTCCAGCGAGATGAGGTTCGCGATGCCGTCGCCGTCGACGTCCAGCGCGAACACCCCATCGGGGCAGACCAGGCCGTAGTTCGGCTCGCTGCCGGCCGTCAGCATGTTGCGGATGCGGGTGGGGTCCATCGTGGCGTCATGGAAGCCCTTGATGGGGATGGGGTGCTTCCCGGCGTTGGTGCAGTCGAGCCCGAGCACACATCGACAGGTGCCGTCAGGGTCGGCGCTCCAGACGGAGAAGACACCGAAGCCGTGCTCGGCGAACCAGAGGGCCGCCTTGATGCGGTCCCCCGTGGACGGGCGCGGCTTCGGTGCGATCACCACCCTCAGAAGGGGAGGCTGTCGGTCGGTGCTTCCGCCGGGGCCGGCACGGCAGTAGCCGGCTGGATGCCGGCAGCGCCACCGAACGTCGCCTCGGGGGCCGCAGCCGGGGCGGCGGCCCTTGCCCTCGGTGCGGGCACGACGCTGACGATCCGGGCGTAGCCGTTCTTGTCGGCCTGGAACGTCACCATCGCCTCGCGCCCGATGAGCTGTGAGGCCGGGATCGGCTT
>JANNPJ010000515.1:0-22446 GCA_031400005.1 Kineosporiaceae bacterium
CGGTTAAACCGGGTTTTGGGCGGGGGGGGGGCCGGGGGGGGGGCGGAAGGGGGGGTGGGGTGGTTTTGGGGTTTTTGGGGGTGTGGGGGGTTGGTAGGGTTGGGAGGCCGCAACTGGCGTTCGGGTGGGCTACCACCGGGAAGCGGTGAAGTCGTCGTCCTCGGGTCGTTCGCCTGGGCCTGGGGGTATACACCGGGACTTTGTCTGCCCACGACGACTGGAGCCGCACATGTTGACCGACCATGCTTCCCAGCCCGACCTTGCTTCCCAAGCCGCGCAGGCTTCCCAGACCGCGAGCCAGCGGGCGACCACGGCCTCCTTGGCCGAGACTGACCCCGAGCTCGCCGCCGTGCTGAAGGACGAGCTCGGCCGGCAGCGCAACACCCTCGAGATGATCGCCAGCGAGAACTTCGCGCCGCGCGCCGTCCTGGAGGCGCAGGGCTCAGTGCTGACCAACAAGTACGCCGAGGGGTACCCCGGCAAGCGGTACTACGGCGGCTGTGAATTCGTCGACGTCGCCGAGAACCTGGCCCGCGACCGGGTGAAGGCGGTGTTCAACGCCGCCTACGCCAACGTCCAGCCGCACTCCGGTGCGCAGGCCAACGCCGCGGCGATGCACGCGCTGATCCGCCACGGCGACGGCATTCTCGGCCTGGAACTGGCCCATGGTGGCCACCTGACCCACGGCATGAAGATCAACTTCAGCGGCCGGCTGTACGACGTGGCCGCCTACGGCGTCGACCCGACCACCTTCGTCGTGGACATGGACGTCGTCCGGGAAAAGGCGCTGGAGCACCGGCCCAAGCTGATCATCGCGGGCTGGTCGGCGTACCCGCGCCAGCTGGACTTCGCCGCCTTCCGCAGCATCGCCGACGAGGTCGGCGCCTACCTGATGGTCGACATGGCGCACTTCGCCGGTCTGGTCGCCGCCGGCCTGCACCCCAGCCCGGTGCCGCACGCCCATGTCACCACCTCGACCACGCACAAGACGCTGGCCGGCCCGCGCGGCGGGATCATCCTGGCGAACGACGAGGAGAACGCGAAGAAGTTCCAGTCCGCGGTGTTCCCCGGGCAGCAGGGTGGACCGCTGATGCACGTGATCGCGGCCAAGGCGGCGGCGTTCAAGATCGCCGGCTCGGCCGAGTTCGCCGAGCGCCAGCAGCGCACCCTCCAGGGGGCGAAGATCCTTGCTGAGCGGCTGATGGCGAAGGACACCGCCGACGCCGGGGTGTCCGTGCTGACCGGTGGTACCGACGTCCACCTGGTGCTGGTCGACCTGCGCAACTCGACGCTCGACGGCCAGCAGGCCGAGGACCGGCTGCACGAGGTCGGGATCACGGTGAACCGCAACGCCGTTCCGTTCGACCCGCGCCCGCCGATGGTCACCTCCGGCCTGCGGATCGGTACCCCGGCGCTGGCTACCCGTGGATTTGGGGACGCTGAGTTCACCGAGGTCTCCGACGTGATCGCGGCCGCACTGCAGCCGACCTGTGACGTCGAGGCGCTGCGCGCCCGGGTCAGCACGCTGGCCGAGGCGTTCCCGCTCTACGAAGGGCTGGAAAGCTGGTGACGGCACGGATCCTGGACGGCAAGGCCGCCGCCGCCGCGATCAAGGCCGAACTGGCCGAGCGGGTGGCGGTGCTGGCGGCCCGGGGGATCGTGCCCGGGCTGGGCACCGTCCTGGTCGGCAGCGACCCGGGCAGCGCCACCTACGTGGCGATGAAGCACCGGGACTGCGCCGAGGTGGGCATCACCAGCTTGCGGGCCGACCTTCCGGCGGACGCCACCCAGGAGCAGGTCGAGGCCGCGGTGATCGGGTTCAACCAGGATCCGGCCTGCACCGGGTACATCGTTCAGCTCCCGTTGCCGGCCGGCCTGGATACGGATCGGGTGCTGGAACTGATCGACCCGGCCAAGGACGCCGACGGCCTACACCCGACCAACCTTGGCCGGCTGGTGCTGAACGTCAACGGGCCGATGACGTCACCGCTGCCGTGCACCCCGCACGGCATCGTCGACCTGTTGCTGCGCAACGACATCGACCTCAAAGGTGCGGAGGTCTGCGTGCTCGGCCGCGGGGTTACCGTCGGCCGGCCGCTCGGCCTGCTCCTGACCCGGCGTTCGATCAACGCCACGGTCACCTTGTGTCACACCGGAACGGTGGACGTCGGCGCGCATGTCCGTCGGGCGGACGTCGTGGTCGCGGCGGCTGGGGTGGCAGGCATGGTCACCGCGGACATGGTGAAGCCCGGGGCGATCGTGCTGGACGTCGGGGTCAGCCGGGTGCCGACTTCTGACGGCCCCGGCGGCGGCCCCGGTGGCACTGGCAGCAAGTCCAGGCTGGTTGGGGATGTTGCTCTCGACGTCCGTGACGTGGCGTCCTGGGTCGCGCCCAACCCCGGCGGGGTCGGCCCGATGACCCGGGCGATGCTGTTGTCCAACGTGGTCGAGGCCGCCGAGCGCACCAGGACGTAGAGGTGTCACGTCGTGCATGATCACGGCCAAGTGGTGCCGTGATCATGCACGGTTGCCCGCTTCAGGATGCCCGATGGCGGGTCCAAGCTGAAGCTGACCGAGAAAACGGGACCTAGCCGCACAACCTTCACGTGATCATGGGGGTGGGGCTAGACGGCTCTGAGGGTTACCTGGTCTTGCCCGGGCTGGGCGACGGGCATCAGTTGGCGCAGGGCCAGCTCGGCGTAGAGCGCCGCGCCGTCCGGTAACACCCCGTCATCGAACGCCGCCCGGGGTGAGTGATTGCTTGGTGCGGTCATCGGGTCGCGGCCCTCCAGGCAGGCTCCGAGCAGCACCATGGCGCCCGGTACGCGTTCGATCACCCGGGAGAAGTCCTCGGTGCCGGTGATCGGGCGGGACATCACCGTTGTCCGGGAGGGTCCGAACAGGTCGGTGGCGACGTCGAAGGCCACCCCGGTGGCGCCCGCGTCGTTCATCGTCACCGGATACTCCTCGATGTACTCGATGTCGACTTCCAGGCCGTGCGCGTCGGCGATGCCGCGGCAGGCCTGCTGGAGCAGCTCCTTGACCCGGCGCCGGACGGACCGGTCGAAGCTGCGCACGGTGGCCTCGAAGCTGGCCGTCTCCGGAATGATGTTCCGCCGGGTGCCCGCATGCAGTGCCCCGACCGTGACCACCACCGCTTCAAAAGCGTCGACGCCGCGGTTGATCACCGTCTGCATCGCCAGCACCATCTCGCAGACCGCCGGAACCGGGTCCCGGGACAGGTGCGGCGAGGCCGCGTGTCCGCCTGCGCCGTGCACGGTCACGAACATCCCGTCGCTGGCCGCCATGATCGCCCCTGGCCGGCTGGCGACGTGACCACGATTGACCAGGTTAGGCATGACATGCAGGGCGAACGCCGAATCGGCCGGTCGCCCCGCTGCCCCCAGCACCCCGCTGTCGATCATCTTCCCGGCTCCGCCGAAGCCTTCCTCGCCGGGCTGGAACATCAGCACCACGTCACCGGCCAGCAGGTGACGCCGGGCGGACAGCAGTCGCGCCGCACCGACCAGCATCGTGGTGTGCAGGTCGTGGCCGCAGGCGTGCATGGCGCCGTCCACTTTTGAGCGGTAGGCGACGTCGACCTCCTCGTGCACCGGCAGCGCATCCATGTCGGCGCGCAGCAGGATGACCGGAAGATCGGAGTGCGGGTCGGTCAGCGTCGTCGGTGGGGACGGCGGCGCGTTGCGGCGCGGATCGTCCGGTGCGCCGGTACCGCGCAGAACGGCGATCACGGAGCCGATGTCCTGGCCGGTAGTGATCTCCAGGTCGAGGCCGTCGAGGGCCTCCAGCACTGTTTGTTGAGTCCGTGGCAGCTTGAGCCCGATCTCTGGGCGCTCGTGCAGGCGGTGACGCAGGTCGGCGAGCTCGTCGGCGATCCCCGTCGCGTCGTCGAGAAGGGTCATGACCGTGTGTTTACCCTGCCGCGGCCCTCATTGATAGCGTTTCCGAAGATTTCGCGCCCAGATCTGCCTGTTTCGGGGAAAACCGGACGGCAATTCTCCGGTCTCGGCGCAGGATGCCGCAAGATGGCCGGGTGCCTGAAGGTCGACGTTATTTCCGGGGAGAGTGTGCACCGTGCTGAGGGTCGCGACCGTGAATGTCAATGGGATTCGAGCGGCGCAGCGGCGGGGGATGGGTGCCTGGCTGGACGAGCGCCGTCCCGACGTCCTGTGTCTTCAGGAGGTGCGGGCGGACGACGCAACCCTGCACGCGGTGCTGGGCGCGGGCTGGCAAGGTGTGCACGAGGAGGCGTCGTCCACCAAGGGACGGGCGGGCGTCGCGGTTCTGTCCCGGACGCAGCCGGTGGACGTGCGGTTGGGCCTGGGCGACTTCGTGTCGGTCGGCCGCTGGGTGGAGGCCGACTTCGCGCTCGCTGGCCCGGCCGATGGGCCTGAACTGCTGACGGTGGTGTCGACCTATGTGCATACCGGCGAGGCGGATACGCCGAAACAGGAGGAGAAGTACCGCTTCCTGGCTGATATCCGGGAGCGGATGAACAAGTTGGCGGCGGACGGGCGGCACCTGGTGGTGTGCGGGGACTTCAACATCGCCCATCGTGAAGCTGACCTGAAGAACTGGAAGGGCAACCTGAAGAAGTCGGGCTTCTTGCCGCAGGAGCGGGCCTGGATGGACGCGCTGTTCAACCAGGACGGGTTCGTCGACACTCAGCGCCGGTTGGCTGGCGAGGGGCCGGGGCCGTACTCCTGGTTCTCCTGGCGGGGCCGCGCCTGGGACACCGGAGCCGGCTGGAGGATCGACTATGCGATCTCCAGTGCGCCGCTGTCCCGCCTCGCCGTGGCGGCCGAGGTCGATCGGGCCCCGACGTACGAACAGCGCTGGAGCGACCATTCGCCCGTGGTGATCGACTTCGATCCGCTGGCCCTGCGGTGACCGGGGACGACGTCAGGCTGGGCGGGCTTCGCGGTCAGGCGCGGAGCCCGCTGCGCGCCGTCACCTAGCCCAGGCCGACGGCGGCGCGGAAGATCTCGCCGTCCCCGCTGAAGGTCAGCTGGCCGACCTCGGCGGTGACGAAGGCGGAGGCCCCGCCGATCAACTGCACGGTCCGCTCGCCCGCCCGGACGGCGACCTGGCCCCGGGTACAGAGCAGGATCTGCGGCCCGGCGATCGATGGATCGGCCGGCACCGCCCGGTGCTCCTCGGCCGAGCGAACCATGATCCGGCTGAGCTGGAACTCCTCAACGTCCGGTCGCCAGACCACCTCATGGTCGCTGAGCGACGTCGGGGTGACCGCTGACGGCAGGCACGGGCGGGTGTCGATCACCCGCAGCAGCTCCTCGGCGTCCACCCGTTTGTTGGTCAGGCCGGCCCGCAGGACGTTGTCCGAGGAGGCCAGGATCTCGACGCCGAGACCGCTGAGGTAGCAGTGCGGCATTCCGGCGGCGATGAACAGGGTCTGCCCCGGCGACAGCCGAATCAGGTCGAGCAGCAGCGGTGCCAGCACCATCGGGTCGGCCGGGTGCAGGCCGATCAGCCGCTCGAGCCAGCCGAACACCTCCCGGTAGTCGGTGTTGCCGGCTGCTTGCACCCGGCTCGACCCGGCCGCGATCTCGGCGACCAGGGCGGCGCGGTCGATTACTGGCCAGTCGACCAGCTGGGCGAGCGCGGCATGCAGTCGACCGGGTTCATCGGCCGGGCTGTTGCCGGCGGTGCCGTCCAGGACCTCGATCAGGGGGCGCAGGCTTTCGCAGCCCAGCCGGCCCATCAGCATCGCCGCCTGCGCGGGAGATCGGAAGCCGGCCAGCGCCTCCATGGGTTCCAGCGCGTAGATCATCTCCGGCTTGTGGAACGGGTCGACGTAGGGAGATTCGCCGTCCGCTCGATAAGCCTCGGCGGCCCGCTCGGCGTCCGGATGCACCTGTACCGAGAGCGGCCGGGCGATCGCCAGCACCTTGAGCAGGAACGGCAGCCGGGATCCGAACCGGTTCAGCGTCGGCTGGCCGAGCACGGCCTCCGGGAAGCGGGTGACCGCCTCGGGCAGCGCGAGCCGCTGACCGTCACTCAGGAGCAGATCGGACGGCGCGGCCGGATGCGCGCCCATCCAGAGCTCGGCCTCAGGGCCACCACTCGGAGGGCGGCTCTGCAGCAGCGCCAGGGCCGAGGTGGAACCCCAGTCGTAATCCTGGATCCGGTTGTGCATCGGGACGAGCGCCAGAGCGTCGGGCGCGGTCACCGAAGCACCGGGATCGGTGGAGGTCGAAGCCGTCATGGTCGACGAGAGTACTCGTGGCTACTGCGCGTGGCTGCGGATCTGACCAACTGTGGATGGGGTCATCTCGCCGATTGCGGTCAGTCGACCCGCGGTTCGGCCTCGGAAGCGAGTGCCAGCAGGTCTTCGACGAGCCGGTTCGGATCGGTGCCGATCGCGTCGTCGTCACCGTAGTACCAGCTCACCCGGGCCCTGGGCAGCCGGGAGATGGCTTCGGCGACGCCGGTCCGGGCCACCGTTCCCCGTCCGGTCGGATCTGGGACGCCGTCCGGCGCAACCACCGGGCACAGCAGGACCGGGACACCGACGAGGGGAAACCAGCCGCGCGGCTCACCGAAGAAGAGCGAACGGACGATGGACCGGCGGATGGACGTCGTCCGGTCGCTATCGGGATCACGGTCGCTGTCGGGACCGCCATCGCCGTCGGGACCGCGGTCGCCGTCGGGACCGCCCCACACAGCCCAACATTCCTCGAAACTTCCGTACTGCCACGCCGGCCGGATCCACCCGCCGTTCAGGCAGCAGACCCCGGCGACGCTGTCCCGCCGGGCGGCCAACGACATCACCACGTTCGCGCCCCAGCCATCGCCGACCACGACCGGCGAGCGCCCGCCGGTGAAACCCAGCACCTGGAGCAGGGTGGCGAGGTCGTCCGCGCAGGTGTCGGTGTCATAGCCATCGGACGGCGAATCGGAGCCACCATGTCCGCGCAGGTCGACCGCGGCCACCTGGTGGCCGGCCGCGTACAGCCGGTCGGCGACCTCCGCCCAGACCCGGGAGTCCGCCTCGAGGTCGTGGACCAGCAGGAACGGGCGCAGCGGCCCTTGCGCTCCGCGGACGGCGAGGTTTGGTCCACCGGTCAATGGGATGACGTCCGGGCGGTCAATGGTCACCGCTCGATCCTATTCGCGCAGGCCCGGTCTGCTCGGTCCAAAGCGTCAGTCCAGCGCGGCGAAGATCGCCGCCGTCGTGCTAGCCACCTGGCGGGAATGGTCCAGCCCGGGCAGGAAGGACTGCTCACCGCGGATCCGCGCGGCGACCGCCTCGAGCATCAGGCGATACGGATCGACCGGGGCGAACTGCTCACGCCGAACCGCGCCGTCCGGAGTAGTGATGATCAGCTCGGAGGTGATGTTGAGGGCACCGAAAGCGGGCGCGCCGAACTCCGCGACGGCCGCTTCGCCGGTGACGGCGATCGCCTGCCGGTTGACGCCGTCAATCCCGCACCGGATTCGTGCCGTCGCGGTGCTGGCAGTTCGAAGCGTCGCCTCGGCCTCCAGATCGACCCCGGACGGCCCGCGCCGCGCCGTCGCAGTGACGACCTCCAGATGCGGTCCCAGGGCCATATGGGCGGCGGACAGGGCGTAGCAGCCGACGTCGTAGATCCCGCCGCCGCGGTGCGGGTTCAGCCGATAGTGCTGCTGCGGGTCGCCGGCTCCGCCACCGGCGAAAGTGAACTCGCTGTCGACGTGCTGCACCGGGCCGAGGGCGCCCTGGGTCAGGAGTTGCTCCAGGCGCCGGGTCCGCGGGTGCCACCGGTACCAGAAGGCCTCCACCAGGAGGCGATCGTGCTCGACGGCGGCTGCGATCATCGTGCTCACGGCGGCCGGGTCCAAGCCCAGCGGCTTCTCGCAGAGCACGTGCTTGCCGGCCGCCAGCGCGGCGAGCGTCCAGGGCAGGTGCCCGGCGTTGTCCAAGGCCACGTACACCAGGTCAACGGTGGGGTCGGCGAGCAGAGCCGCGTAGTCGGTGTAGCTGCGCCCGGCCGGCTCCAGTGCGTCGGCCCGCTCCTGGCTGCGGGCGGCGACCGTCTGCAGGACGACGCCGTCAGCGGCTTTCACCGCCGGAGCGAGGGCGCGCTGGACGATGCCACCGGCTCCGATGAAGCCGAGTCGGATCCGTCCGTCGACGCTGGGGCGGGGTTTCTTGCCGGGGCTGTTCAGGGTCACCGTTCGAGGCTAACGACTTGATGGGCAGGCGCTCGCGACGCACTGATGGACCACGGCTGAGAACCTGCCAGAATGTCGACCATGCCTGCCACGGGTTCCACGGATCGCCCGCGTCTGCTGTCCGGGATGCAACCGACAGCGGATTCACTCCACCTGGGTAACTACCTCGGTGCGTTGGCGCAGTGGATCAAGTTGCAGGATGACTTCGAGGCCTTCTACTGCATCGTCGACCTGCATGCGCTGACGGTCCGCCCAGACCCGGAAGAGCTCCGGCAGCGCAGCCGGATCACCACTGCCCAGTACCTGGCCGGCGGCGTCGACCCGACCCGTTCGGTGGTGTTCCTGCAGAGCCACGTGCCCGAGCACGCCCAGCTGTCCTGGGTGCTGCAGTGCCTGACCGGCTTCGGTGAGGCCAGCCGGATGACCCAGTTCAAGGACAAATCCAGCCGCGAGGGCGCCGATCAGGCCAGCGTCGGTTTGTTCACGTATCCGATACTTCAGGCCGCCGACATCTTGATCCACAACGCCGCCTCGGTGCCGGTCGGTGAGGACCAGCGCCAGCACCTGGAGCTCACTCGCGACCTGGCCCAGCGCTTCAACTCCCGCTACGGCGAGACGTTTGTGGTGCCCGATGCGCACATCGTCAAGGGCACCGCGAAGATCCTGGACCTGCAGCAGCCGGACAAGCAGATGAGCAAGAGCATCGGCGGTTCCGGCTGTCTCTGGCTGCTCGACGACCCGAAGGTCTCGGCCAAGAAGATCCGCTCCGCGGTGACCGACACCGGCCGCGAGGTCACCTTCGACCTGGCGATCAAGCCGGGAATCTCGAACCTGCTGACCATCCTCTCTGCGCTGAGCGGTACCGAGATTCGGGTGCTCGAAGAGCGGTTCGCCGGTGCCGGATACGGCGACCTGAAGAAGGAGGTCGCCGCGGCGTACCTGGCCTTCGCCGAGCCGTTCGCCGCCCGGGTGACCGAACTCCTGGCCGACCCGGACACCTTGGACGACATCCTGGCCGAGGGTGCACGCCGCGCCCGGCTGCACACTGCGCCGCTGCTGGCTCAGGTGTACGACCGGGTCGGCCTCATTCCCGGAAAGTGGTGACCGTGGCGGATTCGCGGCGGGAGCCGGCTCGCGGTCGCTTGCCGCGAGCAGCAGATCTGCCGACGATGAGCATGTCCGTGCAGCCGCCGATGGTGGGGGACGACGTCGTCACCATCGGGGTTGTCGTTGACATCCCGGACCCGGTCGGCAAGTACCTGCGGGGTTCACGAGCCGACTTCGGTGACCCGCTGGCGACGGCGATCCCGCCGCACGTGACCCTGCTGCCGCCGACCGACGTCGCGCCGGGAATCGGTCGGGCGATCAACGACCACCTCGCCGCGGTCGCCGCGGTCACCGCACCGTTCCAGATCACCTTGCGCGGCACCGACTCGTTTCGGCCCGTCTCTCCGGTGGTGTTCGTCAAGGTGGAAGAGGGCGGCAGCAGCTGTGACGACTTGCAGCGGCTGGTCCGGACGGGTCCGCTGACCCGGCAGCTGCATTTCCCGTACCACCCGCACGTCACGGTCGCTCATCACCTGGCCGATGATGCGCTCGATCACGCCCAGAAGGTGCTTGCCGACTATGAAGCCGAATTCCCGGTGACCGGCCTCGGCCTGTACGAGCATGGCCGCGACGGGGTGTGGCGACTTCGCCGTCGCTTCGTTTTCAGTGGAAACTGACGCGTGGCCTCTCCCAAAGCACTGATTCACCGGTTCCAGGCATCACTGCCGTGGCGGGCCTGGCAACGCTATGGCCAAGCTCGCGGCGGGGTGCTCGCCGGCGGCATGGCGTACATCGCCTTCTTCTCGCTGTTCCCGGCGCTTGCGGTCGGGTTCACCGTTTTCGGACTGATCGTCGGCAACGACGCCGACCTGCAGGCGAGGGTGATCGACTCGGTCAACAACGGGATCGGGACGACGATCATCACGCCGCCCGGTGGCAGCGGTGGGGTCGTCGGCATCGACACGTTGACCGGGTCGAGCGAGCTCACGATCGCCGGGGTGGTGGGGCTGATCGGCGCTCTTTTCACCGGTCTGGGCTGGCTGGACGCGATGCGCGAAGGCATCCGGGCGATGTTCGGCCAGTCGGTACTCGACGGCAACGTGGTGCGGACCAAGCTGCGAGATCTCTTGGTTTTGGCCACCATTGGCGTGGTTGTGCTTTCTTCGGCGGTTGGCGGGGTGGCGGTCACCGGGGCCACCGGTGTGTTGTTGCGCTGGATCGGACTGGAAGGTTCCGTGCCCGGCCGGTTGCTGCTCGGGGCGGTCAGCACGCTCCTGTTGCTGGGCGTCGACGTCCTGGTCTTCATGGTGATCTTCCGGCTGCTCTGCGGTGTGCAGGTGCCGGCGAACGACCTTTGGGACGCCGCGCTGTTCGGCGGGGTTGGGCTCGGCATCCTCAAGATCTTCGCTGGGTTCCTGCTGAACTTCGCTGACAACAACAAGTTCCTGGCCACTGCCGGGGTAGTGCTGGGTCTGCTGGTGTGGTTGAACCTGGTCTCCCGGTTGACCCTGGTCGCGGCGGCCTGGGGGGCAACGGTGGCGATCGACCGGGGCCATCTGACGGAGACCGACCTGGGTCCGCCGATGGCCGCGGTGCCGGTGCAGCGAACGGCCCCCGGGTCGGTCGGCGGCACCCGCGCCGGCGCTTCGGCCCGCGCCGGGGCTTCGGCCCGCGCCGGGGCTTCGGCCCGCGCCGGGGCTTCGGCCCGCTCCGGGGTGGGGTCTGGTGCTGCTGGCTCTGCTCTTTCAGGAGGCTCTGCTGTTTCAGGAGGGTCTGCCGCTTCGGGTCGACCGACCGGATTGCGCCCGGCTGACGGCGGACCGGCGCCCGCGGTGCCGTTCACCCCGGTGGTCAGCCCGCGTGCAGCGGACCGGGTTTCCGTCGCCGCCGGGGCGGTGCTCGGTGCCGCCGGGCTGATCGCGGTCCGCACGGTGGCCGGCGCGGTCCGGTCAGTGGTCGACTCCGCCCGCCGTTCCCCCTCCCCGTAACCAGCCCGGTGGTTGCCTGTTGCGGGTGGGTATCGCTGTGCCCCTGTAAAACCGGTTATCGAGGCCGATTCTTGGCTCAAGCACCGGTTTTACGGGGGCGCAGCGGCCAGTTGCTCAGGTGGAGCCTGGGCTCCACCTGAGCGGGGGTCAGGACTTGGCTACGGGGAAACCCACGGTGATAGCGCCGATGCAGACCGAGGCCCCGTCGTCCACGCCGTCCAGCCGGATTTGGTCCGACCCACCGGCCAGCAGGCTGACGTAGACCTCGTGCAGCCCACGCTCCAGCCGCATCGACACTGCCGGGTTGCTGCCGATCGCGATCCGGGCCGATGTCTGCCGGTTCGTGAAGTAGCCCACGCGAAGCTTCCACCGCCCGGCGTCGAGCGACCCCGGCAGGCGCACGATCGCCGGGGTGGTCGACGTGCTACACACCGCGGCGGGAATGTTGACGTCAGAGCCGCGGACGGCGCCGTCATGCAGGTGCCCAGACGGATCCACGATGCTGAAGTACGGCACCGCCTCGCGTACCACCGGACGTACCGGGAGGGGCTTGGTCACCCGCCCGATTTGGCGGTCCGCCAGGAAGGTCGGCGTCATGATCAGATCCGGCACCACCTCGTCGCCGAAGAGGTACACCGGCCCGGGATGTGCGCGCAGGTCGGCGTTCAGATTCTCGAAGTAGGCCTGGCCCGGATTCTTCGACCACACCGACATGAACTTCTCGCCGGAGATGATTCCGCCGGTGGCCATCGCCAGGATGATGACGGTTGCGGCCCCGGTGAGGAGGCCCTGGCGCCGCCCCAGCCGGGCTCGCCGTTTGTCCACCCGTTCCTGCCGGCGCTGGGCTCGTGCGCTCGCCCCGTCCGGAGCGCCCAGGACGGCGTCCAGCCCACCGCGCAGCGGCAGCCACGCCAGGGCCAGGCAGAGCGGGGCCATCACGGCCAGATCTGTCAGGTAGCGCTGATCCCGGCCGACGAACGGCCCGACGAAACCTAGTCTGACCCGAACGACAAGCGTCACCGAGACCGCGAGATACACCGCCAGCAGCAGCCAACTTCGCCAGGAACCGCGGACCACCACCAGCGATCCGATGACCGCGACCGTAGCCAGCACCGCCCCCGCGACGACAAGCGCGGGCGGCGGCTGGGGCCACGAGTTGAGCGCCTCCTTCGGCGTGGAGTACCAGGTCAACGGGCCACCGATCAGGCTCGGCAGCAGCGTCTCCAGGATCATCAGCCGGGTGGTCTCCAGCGCGTCCGACGTCTTCGACACGGCGCCGGTTTCGATCGTCACCCGGGACAGGTACAGCCAGACGTACCCACCGGCCAGCACCGCGTGGGCCAGCCAATACGCCCAGTATTGCCGAAACGCCCGCCACGGCCGCCGCCAGAGCGGTCCCGGGACGGCGTAGCAAACCGTGAACAGGGACAGCACGATCAGCGTGGTCAGGGCCTTCTCGAAAAACGCCAATCCCAGCAGAACGGCGAGCAGGGTGCCGAGAGCATCGGCCCGCCGCCGAGAGCGCAGGTACCCGACATGGAACCAGAGCGCGGTGACCAGCGACAGGTTGACCGGTAGCCACTGCAGCGAGGCCGCCCACCAGAGCGTGGACGTGAGCGTCAGGCTGGTGAAGCAGAACATCGCGTAGGGGAGCAGGATCGCGGGTCGGCTGCCGAACAATCGCCGGAGCAGGGCCAGCAGCATCAGGTCGGTAGCGGCGACAATGATCAGGGTGACGAGCGCGGCCGGCCACCATTGCAGCGGAGCTATCTGCTCCAGCCCCCAGGCAAGGATCCAACTCCCCGGGACCAGGTGACTGTTGTAGTCGGAGAACAGCAGACCCGGGGTGAGCGCTCGATCGGCGACGGTGGCCAGGATGTTCAGATCGTCCTGATACCACCAGGAACGGGACAGCCGGGATCCGGTGAGTACCAGGTGGACGGCGGTGAGCAGGAGCGCGGCGGGCAACACCCGAACGGTCAGGATCAAGCCGCCATGCCCACGGAAACCGGGGATCAACCGCAGGCCAAGTTGATCGTCTGGCGCTGGTTTTGGCTCCGTACGCTGCTCCGCTGATGCCACAGTGGTCTCTGACACTTGTCCCCCTTCCCGTCCGGTCCCTCGGCTACGAGGTCTATCACGCCGTACCGACAAATCCTCCGGCATCCCGCGCGTTGGTCGCCCGATGCGAGATTAACCTCAGTGCCTCGGGATGCCGTCCCAAGGGGTCCGACGGAGCCGACGTCCCGGCGTCCTAGCAGGACAGACCGGCCTGACGGGTCTGGCCGCTCGACGTCGTCAACGGGTGCGGCTCGACGTCGTCAACGGGTGCGCTTCGACGTCCTCAAGGGGTTCGGTTCACGTCGTCAACGGGTGCGGTTCGACGTCCTCACCGATACCGGCCCCGACCGCCCCGACCTCGCCCCGCCCGACCTTCCCGACCGGCGAGTAAGGAGCGCCGTCCGACCACGAAGGCGAGGACAAGCAGAGCGAGAGCGGCCGCCGCCACCAACAGCTTTCCGGGCAAATTGCTTGAGGTCGGGTTGGTCAGGCTGGCCTGGGCAGCCGGCAGCGCGCCCTTCAGCGAGTTCCCTGTCGAGTCCGTGGTCCCGTCGGCGGCTGGGGTCGCAGCAGGGGTGGCGGCGACCAGCGACAGGCCGTCATCACCCACCGCCGGACCGGTTTTCGCTGTCAGTTCACCGGGCTTGACCAGGGCGCCGACCGGGTTCGCTCGCTTGCCGTGGGCAAAGGCCCAGTCCAGCAGGTCGGCCGCTTGGCGCCAGGTGCTGCCCTCGGAGCGCATCACGACCACCAGGTAGGTGCGCCCGCCGCGAGTGGCGGCACCGACGAACGAACCGCGGGCGGCCACGGTGTACCCGTTCTTCACCCCGATCGAGCCGTCATAGTTGCGCAGCAACCGGTTGTGGTTCTGGGTCTCGTAGCGCTCGCGCTTCTTGCTCAGCGACTTGCCGATGCCGGGAAACTTGTAGGCCGTGGTCTTCATGATGGTGGCAAGTTGCTTGTCCTGGAGGGCGGCAGATCCGGCCAGCGCCAGATCGTAGGCACTGCTCACCTGGCCCTTGGCGTCCAGCCCGCTGGTGTTGCGCGGCACGGTGTCGAAGGCACCCAGGCCCAGCGCCGTTTCCTGCATCAGGTCGACGGCTTTGGGCGTACCACCAACCAGCGCGCCCAGGGCGTTCGCACAGTCGTTTCCGCTGCCCATCATCATGCCGTGGAGCAAGTCGTTCACGGTGTACGTGGATCCAGGGTCGATGCCAACCTTGGTCCCGTCGATCGCCGCGTCAGCCTCCTGGCCCCGGTACACCTTCGCTGGGTCGAGTTTCGGGGCCAGAGCCAGTGCGGTGAAGATCTTGAGTGTCGAGGCCGGGGCCAGCGGGACGTGCGCCCGCCGTGCGGCCAGCACCGACCGGCTGTTGAGGTCGGCGATCAGCCACGACGCGGCTTTCGGCGGCTTCGGCTTGGGCACCCCGGCGGGCAGGTCGGTGAGAACCGCGGTGCTGATCAGCTTTTCCCCTCCGACCCAGGACGACGCGGTCGGCAGCGGCGCGGGTCGGGGTTTCGCCGTGATGATCATTGCGGCCTGGACCACTCCAGCGGCGCCAGCAATGGGAAGCCCTGCAACCGCGCCGGTTGCGTTCGCCATCGGCGCGGATACGGCCACCACGAATCCAGCCGTCAACGCGGCCAGGATGCGTGCCCGTCGAGAACTGGACATTGGACGGAGGGTACCTGGATGGGACCCCTGAGCAAGACGTGGCTGGAGATGCGTCGATGGGGGGCGGCGATTTGTGCCCAAATGGGCCACGATCTCCTCGCGGGTGACTTCGCTGTGTTGTTTCCCGGTTACGGTCGCTGGCTGGCGAGCGCGCTTCAGGCGGCGGCGACCGAGCGCTGCCGAAGCACCGTGCGGTAATGCCCGATCAGCTCATCGCCGAGTTCTTCCCAGGTGCGGCGTTCGATCCCGACCCGGGCCGCCGTCCCCATCCATTGCCGCTGATCCGGATCATTCGCGAGGGAAGCCACTGCGGACCGCAGCGCCCCGTTGTCTCCCCGTGGGTAGAGCAACCCGTTCAGCCCATGGGCCACCAGGTCGAGCGGGCCCGGGCTGGCCGCTGCCACCACCGGGACCTCGCTGGACATCGCCGCCAGCACGTTCTCGGCCCGGTGATCATCCAACTGCACGAAGACGTCGAGCGCGGCGTACGCGTCCGCCAGTTCATCGCCGTCCAACGAGTCGCCGTCCGGCGAGCCGAGGAAGGTTGCGCCGGTCAGCGTCTTTTCCAGCGACGGACGTTGCTCGCCGGCCCCGATGATGACCAGCCGCACTCCGGTCAGCCCGGTGAGCGCGGCCAGCCGCTCAACCCGGTGCTCGGCGCTGAGCGAGCCGACGTATCCGACCAGCACCTCCTCGTTCGGCGCCAGTCGAGCACGCAGTTCGGCGACGGCGGGGGTGTTGCGTCGGCCCGGGTTGAAGCGCTCGCCGTCCACCGCCCGCTGCCAGAGTGCCAGTCGCGGCACCGCATGGCTGCGCAGCTCCGCCAAGGCCGTCGTCGACATCGCCAAGGTCAGATCGGCCTGCTGATGGACTTGACGCAGCCAACGCCAGGTAGCGCCGTGCAGAAGGCCGGTCCGGCGTCGCCGGCCGAAGCCTGGGACGTCGGTCTGGAACACCGCCACGGTCGGTAGGTCGAGCTGGCCGGCTGCCGTTACGCCGACCGAGCCGAGGACGAACGGTGAGGTCAGGTGGACGACGTCCGGGGCGAAACTGGCCAGCGTCTGCATCACCTTGGGGCTGGGCAATCCGATCGGGAACCGTCCGTAGGAGATCGACGGGACGCCGATCACCGGGGCTCCGGCGAAGCTCTCCGGAGCCGGTTTCGGGCAGATCACCACAGCGTCGTGGCCGCGCCGGGCGAGATGTTCGAGGGTTCGACAGGCGCTGGCGGTCACACCGTTGCCGGTCGGCAGGAAGGATTCCGTCACCACAGCGACGCGTAGCCGCTCTGGTGAACCGTTGTTCAGGTCGATCCGGGGGCGCCGCTGCACCGTGTCACGCTGCATAGCTGTACGCTGATCGACCCTGATGAGCTGAGGACGACGTCAGTGGGTGACGAAGGTTACTAATGGGTGACGTCTGGCTCTGAACCGCTCTCAACTGCGCTCGGCTGACTGCGCTGAACTGGGCTCGGCTGAACTGCGCCGATGCGGGCGTCTCGGCCTCAATCTGGCGAGATTGTCGCCTGCCGGACAGGCTGACCCCTACCGTGAGCGGGTGACCGAACTCCCCGCTGAGCAGTCCGCCGCCATCCCCGGTTTCTGGGCCGTTGTCCCCGCAGGTGGGGCAGGTACCCGGTTATGGCCCTTGTCGCGGCAGGCCAAGCCCAAGTTCCTGCTCGATCTCACCGGGTCGGGTCGGACCTTGATCCAGCAAACCTGGGATCGGCTGGAGCCACTCACCGGTGCCGGCGGGATCGCGATCGTGACCGGCGCCGCGCATGCCGTCGCGGTGGCCGAGCAGTTGCCGGGACTGTTGCCGGCGAACCTGTTGACCGAGCCCACCCCGCGGGACTCCGCCGCAGCGATCTGCCTGGCGGCCGCGGTGATCGCCACCCGGGACCCGGACGCGGTGATCGGTTCCTTCGCCGCCGACCACGTGATCCGCAACGGGGCGGCGTTCGATGCCGCGGTCGGTGAAGCGGTCGCCGCCGCCCGGCTCGGCGAGATCGTCACCCTCGGCATCGATCCGGATCACCCGTCCACCGCCTTCGGGTACATCCGGGTCGGGACGCCGCTCGGCCTGACCGGGGCGCCGTCCGCCTGTCGGGTGGAGCGCTTCGTGGAGAAGCCGGACGCCGATACCGCCGCCGCGTACTTGGCGGAAGGCGGTTACCGCTGGAACGCCGGGATGTTCGTCTTCCGGGCCGACGTGCTCCTCGCCGAGCTGAAGCGCAACCGGCCGGAACTGCATGCCGGGGTGATCGAGATCGCGGCGAGCTGGGACACCCCCGAGCGGGACGCCGTGCTCGCCGCCCGCTGGCCGGAGCTGGAGAAGGTGGCCATCGACTACGCGATTGCCGAGCCGGCCGCCGCCGACGGCCGGGTCGCCGTCGTCCCCGCCGCACTGGGCTGGGACGACATCGGGGACTGGGCCTCGCTGGCGGCGCTGCTGCCTGGAGATGCCGCGCTCAAGGTGGTCGGCGACGCCGCGCAGGTACTCGAGGTCGATTCCTCCGGGATCGCCGTGCCGGCAGGGAACCGGCTGGTCGCCGTCCTCGGGTTGAAGGACGTTGTGGTGATCGACACTCCGTCCGCCGTCCTGGTGACCACCCGGGAGTGGGCCCAGGACGTGAAGAAGATCGTCGAAACCCTCACCGCGCTGGGCCGCAACGACCTGCGCTGAGCCCGTGTAACCCGCTTCTGGTGACCCGTCACGATGATCTTGATGCCTCGAAGTGCCTGCCGGTTCCGGCCCAGTCGCTGGGTCGAAACCGGCAACCACATCAGGCTGGACGCCGTCATTAGCGCCGTAGGGCCTGCGAACAATTAACACTGAGCCTGCTGTTTTCGCTGTGACATGAGTGAATCAGGTGTCATGCGTCGAAAGGAGCAGGTATGCCGAACGCCGCCGCACCGGTGCGGGCCCGTAATGATCCTGACCAGTACGACGATCTGAGCGATGAGTGGTGGCTGCCGTTCGGGAAGTTCGCCGCCCTGCACTGGCTGGCTCGGTCCCGGGCGACGCTGATCCCGCCGCCGCCCTACCCGGGAGCGGTCCTGCTCGACGTGGCCTGCGGAGCCGGGCTGCTCGCGCCGCACCTGGCCGGCGAATTGGCGGGGTGGAGGCACGTCGGGGTTGACCTGTCCAGGTTGGCGCTGAAGCAGGCCCGGGCCCATGGGGTGGCGTCGGTCCGGGCCGATGCGGTTCGGCTGCCGTTCGCCGATGCCAGCCTGCACTGCGTGGTCGCCGGGGAGATTTTGGAACATCTGCCGGATCTCGAGGCTGGTTGCGCCGAACTGGCCAGGGTCCTCGCACCCGGCGGCACGCTGGTGATCGACACCCTGAACGACACCCGGTTCTGCCGGATCGTCATGGTCCGAATCCTTGAGCGGCTCCCCGGCGGGCCGCCGCCGGGCATCCACGACCCTGCTCTGCTGGTCGACCCGGAGCGGTTACGCGGGTTGCTTGCTGCTCATCGGGTGTACCTGGGCACTCCCGTCGGGCTGCGACCCTCGGCCCGGGACATCGTGGGCTGGTTGCTGCGTCGTCGCGAACAGGTGCGGATGCTGCGGACCGGCTCGATCGCCGGTCTCTACCAGGTAACCGGGACGAAGGAGCAGTCGTGACCCAGCAGCCCGAATCGGCCTCGGCCCAGTCGGCGTCGGGCCAGTCGGGCCAAGCGGGCCAGTCGGGCCAGTCGGCACAGGCGGACCAGTCGGGCCAGTCGGCCCGTCGCCGGATCGAGGCCCCCGCTCCCGCCATCCGGCATGCGGCGGTACTCACCGGCCAGGGTCGCGCCGTCCCTACGGCGATCGGCCAGGAGGAGATCTGGAACGAGGTTTTCTCGCCTCGGCTCGGTGGGAGCTCGCTGGCCAAGGCGTTGTTCATGCGGGCCGGGATCAGTACCCGGCACACCGCGGTGGATCCGAGGGTGGACGACGTCAGCCACTGGAACACCGGTGAGCGGATGCGCCGCTACGTCACCGAGGCGCGCGATCTGGGCCGGGCCGCCGTCGCGGAGGCCTTGGCGCAGGCCGGGGTGAAGGCGGCGGACGTCGGGCTGTTCGTGGTGGTCTCCTGCACCGGCTACGCCACCCCGGGTTTGGACATCGTGATCTCCGATGACCTGGGGATGCCGCTGTCGGTCCGCCGGCTGATCGTCGGGCACATGGGGTGCTACGCCGCGATTCCCGGGCTGGGTGCGGCCGCGGACTTCGTCCGGACCCAGGGCCGGCCGGCCGTGATGCTCTGCATTGAACTGCCGTCGTTGCACATCCAGCCCTCGACCGATCCCAAGGACCTGCACACGGTGGTCTCACATGCGCTGTTCGCGGACGCTGCCGCGGCCGTGGTGATCGAGCCGGACGCCGCCTCCGGGCTGGAGATCTTGGACACCACGGCGGTCACCGTACCGGCCAGCGCAGCCCTGATGACCTGGGATGTCACCGATCGCGGCTTCCGGATGGGGCTGTCGCCGAAGGTGCCGGACGTGCTGTCGATGCACGTCGCCGACGCCGTCCAGTCGTTGATCAAGCCGTCCGGGTTGGAGGTCGCGGACGTCGCCGGCTGGGCGGTGCATCCGGGTGGACGGCGGATCGTGGACGTCGTCGCCAATCGCCTGCAACTGAGCCCCGACCAGGTCGCGGACAGCCGTGCAGTGCTTGACGAGTACGGCAACTGTTCGTCCGCGACCGTGCTGATGGTGCTGGATCAGGTTCGCCGCCGGGAGCAGTTGGCGGCCGGTGAGGCCGTGATCGCGATGGCCTTCGGCCCGGGCCTGACGCTGTGCACGTCTCTTTTCCGGGCGAGGTGAGAGCGGGTCCGGCGAAGCGAAAGCGCCCAGTTTCGGATGAAGTGAGGCCGATGACACCGTGGCGTGACACGAAACTCTGAATCTGGCGTCGGCCGGGGTCTACCCTTGTGAATCTGTGAGCACTCCCCGCCTGTCGACCATCCTCGCGCCCTACGCCGGCGAACTCCTCGCGTTACGCCGGGACCTGCATGCGCACCCCGAATTGGGGACTCAGGAGTTCCGGACGACAAAGGTGGTCGCCGATCGGCTGAGCCGGGCAGGCCTGTCCCCGCAACTGCTGCCGGGGACCGGCCTGGTCTGTGACATCGGCAGTTCCGGGCCGCTGATCGCGCTGCGTGGGGATCTGGACGCGCTCCCGATGTCGGACCGGACCGGGCATCCGTGGGCTTCTACGGTGGACGGCGTGGCGCATGCCTGTGGGCACGACGTCCACACGGTCGGGGTGCTCGGTGCTGGGCTCGCGCTGGCCGACCTGGACCGGGTCGGGCTGCTGCCCGGCCGGGTACGGCTGATCTTCCAGCCGGCCGAGGAAATGATGCCCGGTGGGGCGTTGGACGTCGTCGCGCACGGTGGGTTGGACGGCGTGGAACGGGCGTACGCGTTGCACTGCGACCCACATACGGACGTCGGATACGTCGGCTCCCGGGTCGGCCCGATCACCGCGGCGGCCGACAAGATCACGGTCCGGCTGATCGGACATGGTGGGCATACCTCCCGTCCACACCTGACCGAAGATGTGATCTTCGCCCTCGGTGTGGTGGTGACCGGCGTCCCCGCCGTGCTGTCTCGCCGGCTTGATCCGCGAGCCGGCGCGACAATGGTCTGGGGTCGGATCTCCGCCGGTGAGGCGGCGAACGCGATCCCCAGCGTGGGGGAGGTGGCCGGTACCTTCCGCTGCCTGGACAGCAGCGTCTGGACGATCGCCGGGTCGATCATCACCGATGCGGTGCATGAGATCGTGCTGCCCTACGGCGTCCGAGCCGAGGTGACGCATTTGCGCGGGGTGCCGCCGACGGTGAACGACGCCCTGGCGGTTCAGATCGCCGAGTCCGCCATCCGGGCCGAGCTCGGAGAGCACAGCGTGGTGTTGACTCCGCAGAGCCTTGGCGGGGAGGACTTCGCCTGGATCCTGGAGAAGGTGCCGGGCGCGATGATCCGGCTCGGCACCCGCACCCCGGGCGGCGAAACCCATGATCTGCACCGGCCGGACTTCGACGTTGACGAGCGGGCGGTGCCGCTCGCCTCGACCGTGCTGGCCTCGATCGCGCTGCAGGATCTGGCCGGGCGCGACGTCTGGCCGGTCGCTCCGGTCGACTTCTGAGCGGTCGTCGGGACCGATCTGCGGAGCGCGCCTTGACCGCGCGGGCACCGTGTTTCGGTGGATTTGTGTGATCCATCCGGCCACAGCGTCAGATGACGAACAGATTTCCGTCGATCACGGTTCGGCCACCGTATTCCCGCCGGTCTCGAATGTGGCCGTCGAACCACTATGGTCGCCCCTGATACGGCTTCTTGGAGCCCAATCTGGAACGGCCGCCGTGCATCGCCCGGTTGGAATCACGTTGGAATGAAGGAGGCACCTGTGCGTCAGGTGATCAAGCTTGCTGCGGTGCTCGCCACCGTGACCCTGGGGCTCGCTGCCTGCGGCGGCAGTGACGACGACAGCGTCACCCCCGGCGCGTCCGCTAGCGACGCTCCGGCGAAATCGGACATCAAGGTCGGAATGGCCTATGACATCGGTGGCCGTGGTGACCAGTCGTTCAACGACTCTGCCGCGGTTGGCCTGGACAAGGCCAAGACGGAGTTCGGCATCGAGACCAAAGAGCTCGAAGCCGGTGACAAGGAGACCGACACGCAGAAGGAAGAGCGGCTGCGACTGCTTGCCCAGGGTGGATACAACCCGGTGCTCGCGATCGGCTTCGCCTATGCCACCCCGCTGGGCAAGGTGGCCAAGGAGTTCCCGGACACCAAGTTCGCCATCATTGATGACGCCTCGTTGAAGGACACCAACGTCGCCAGCCTGGTCTTCGCCGAGGAGCAGGGTTCGTACTTGGCCGGCGTGATTGCCGCGCAGGCGTCGAAGGCCAAGAGCATCGGCTTCATCGGCGGTGTGAGCATCCCGTTGATCCAGAAGTTCGAGGCGGGCTTCACCGCCGGCGCCAAGGCCGTCACCCCGGACATCAAGGTCGAGGTCAAGTACCTGACCCAGCCGCCGGACTTCGCCGGGTTCAACGCGCCGGACAAGGGCAAGGCCACCGCCGAGGGCATGTTCGATGCTGGTGCCGACGTGGTCTACCACGCGGCCGGTGGATCCGGTTCCGGTGTCTTCGATGCGGCTGGCGCGGCCAAGAAGCTGGCGATCGGGGTCGACTCCGACCAGTACCTCTCCGCCGCTGCCGGGGTGAAGGACGTCGTCCTGACCTCGATGCTCAAGCGGGTCGACACCGCCGTCTACACGATGGTGAAGTCGGCCGTCGACAAGACGCCGCTGACCGGCACCACGGTCTTCGACCTGAAGACGGACGGCGTCGGATACTCCACCTCGAACCCCATCGTCAAGCCGTTCACGGCCAAGGCCGACGAGTTCAAGGCGAAGATCATCAGTGGTGAAATCAAGGTTCCGGCCAAGCCGTAACCGGTAGCCGGAGCATCTGCAGTATCCC
>JANNPJ010000522.1:0-3940 GCA_031400005.1 Kineosporiaceae bacterium
AACAACGGCCAGCCCGGCACCGAGGTAGATACCCAGATGGATGCCCAGCAGCCGAGTTGGGGACTCCGGCACGAGCGAGACATTCTTTGCATGCCACCAGATGTCAAAGGCCTGACCGACAAGGTAACCCACCACTGCGACGTAAGCCACCGCCCGGCAATTGTTTTGGCGTATCTGCATGTCCGCGGTCCTTTCGGTCACGATAACCGCCTCGCGACGCGGCTGTGGCGCACCCGATCTGCCGATCTGCCGAGCCCACTCGATCACGACCCACAGTGGCAGCGTGACCGGCAGCGGTCGACCTCGCTCGAGCGCGCAACTCGGGGTGCTCGGATGTGCACCTGCGCGTGTGCTCCCGATGAGCACTCCGGCCGAGGGTTCCAAGAACCCGGCCGTCCCCTCAGGATGCTGGACATGTCCGGCATCGAACCTCTGGCCGGAATCGGCCACGCTGTAGTGGACCACGCTGTGGTGGGCCAGGCTGTATTGGCGCATGCTGTTGGCCACCGGCCGGGGGCGATCCCGCTGGGCTACGCGTTGGCCGCCGGTGGCGTGGCGCTGTGGGCCTCCTTCGACACGCTGCGACTGCGCTGGCGCCGGGCCCGGCTAGATCCCGATACCGGACGCGCGGTGCCGCCCGGACTGCAGGCGATACTGGACGGCGCGACCGTGCGCTGGACGCTGCGACTGGTCGGCCTGCTCCTCACCGTTGCGGTCGCCGTCCTGGCTTGGAACGACCCTCTGGGCAGGCCGCTGAACCAGCCTATGGACGACGACAGCCCGGCACTCGCGATGGTCTACGTGGTGTTCTGGGTCGGACTTCCGGTGAGTTCCTTGCTGTTCGGCCCAGTTTGGCGCACGCTCAATCCGCTGCGCACCATTCACCTGATCCTGGCCCGAGTGTTCGCCCGGGATCCACGGCACGGCCTGCTCAGGCTGCCGCAGCGGTGTGGTTACTGGCCCGCCGTCCTCGGCCTGCTCGGCTTCGCCTGGCTGGAACTGGTTTCCCCGGACCGGCTGAACCCCCGCGTCATCCTCGCCTGGGGTGCTGGATACGCGGTGCTCATGCTGCTCGGCGCCGGGCTTTTCGGGTCTCGCTGGTTCGATCGTGGCGACGCATTCGAGGTCTACTCCGCTCTGGTCGCCCGGTTGGCACCCTGGGGTCGGCGGGCCACCGACGGCCGGATCGTGCTGCGCAACCCGCTGCATGCACTGGCCGGCCTCACCCCCGCCCCCGGTCTGCGCGCGGTAATCGCGGTTTTGCTTGCCGCAACCGGGTTCGACGCGCTCTCCGGGACGTCCTGGTGGCGCGGTCTGAGAGCGGACTCAGCTCATCCGGTGCTCCTCGGGACGGCCGGACTGCTGACCGTCGTCCTGCTGGCACTCGGCACATTCTGGGCAGCCGGTTGGCTGACCGGCCTGCTCGCCGGCCAGCCTCATCTCTCCGGCCAGCCTCATCTCTCCGGTCAGCCTTATCTCCCCTATCAGCCTCGGCCTCAGATCTCCCAGCAGATCACGCACTCCCTGGTTCCGATCGCCGTCGGATACGTTCTGGCGCATTACTTCACGCTTTTGATCACGGCCGGTCCAGAGGCCATCGAGCACTCCGTCCTCGCCTTGAACCCGCTCTCTCACGAGGCCACCGGTCAAGCCGCTCACGCCGCGACCAGCACCGCACACGCCGGTCATGCGATGGCTGCGACCGCTGGTCCTGCCGTGTTCCCGGAAACTGCTGTGCTCCCGGAAACTGCTGTGCTTCCGGAGCCAGGCGTGATGTCGGCCCCGGCGGGGTGGCCAGGGCCGGTCGTCACCTCGGTGATTCAGATCGCTGCTGTCGTCGGAGGTCACATCCTCGCGATCATCGCCGCGCATGACCGCCTGATCCGCCTGCTGCCCCCCGGGCGTCGTGGCGTCATCGCCCAGGTGCCGCTGCTGATCTGCATGATCGGCTACACCTTCGCCGCGTTGGCATTGCTCTCGGCAAGCTGAACGACCTCGGGCGTCTCAGCCAACTCGGTCGGCTCAGCCAACTCAGGCTGTTCAACCAGGCCCGCCACACCCGCCAACCCAGCCAGCCCGGCCAACCGATCCACGATCCCGTCGGTGAGGTCGCGCATTGTCGCCTCCTGGAACCGGTGACTGCTGTACGACACCGAGATCGTGAGCTGACCGGCGATGACGTACGCCACGACGTCCAGTAGGCGCGGTCGCCGTCCATCGGTGGTGCGCTGCCGACCGAACGACATCCGCGGAACGCTCAGCAGGTCGCTGCGCAGGAACACCTCGTCCACCCGGCCCAAGTAGTTCACGCCGACCTCAGCACCGGACCGTCTCGCCAGCTCGGCGGCGGCCTCCGAATCACCGGACAGGTAACGCAGCAGGCCGTAACCGGCTCCCAGATTGGGTTTCTCGCGTAACCGGGCGGCAACCTCGGACACCACGTCGATGCCCTCCAAGCGCGGGTCGAAGTCCACCAGGACCGGGGTGATCGTGGAGAACCGGCCGACCGTACGTCCCACCCCGGCACCGGGTACCGGAACGTCCCTGCCGTGGCGCTCCAGGTCGACCAACAACCGTCGCGGCCGGAGCCCAGAATCGTCCAGCGGCAGGGAATCATCCAGCGGCAGCGACAGCAAGACCGCGCTGCAGAGCACCTCCACGACGTCGACACCCAACAGAGCAGGGACGTCGATCACCAGCGCTTGGGTGACGTCGTGGTCGATCCGAACGGTCAACGTCTGCATCGAGGCCAGGTCGTTCGGGCCGGTGTTGTGGTCCTGGCGGATTCGGTCCACCTCGGCACGGGCGGGATCGGTCCAGACCTCCAGCTCTGCGCGCACCTCCTCGGTACCGGCGTACTCGGCCAGCCTCCGGGTCCAGCTCCGGAACGAGGCGGTGCGGCCGGGTAGGACGGCATCCTTACCAGCCTCACACACGGAATAGGTGGTGAGTAGATCCTCCAGCAGCACGCGACCCGAGTAGTGGTCTACCGCCAGCCAATGCGCCAGGAAGAGCAGGCAATGCGGGCGCTCACCCAGGTCGAAGTAGGCGACCCGCAGCAGTGGGCCTTGGCCAATGTCGAGGCTGCCCTGCAGTTGATCACAGAGGGCGGTCACCGCATCCCGTTGCGCGCGGCCGGAGAGGGAGGACAGATCGTGCACCGAAAACGGCAGTGCCATCTCGGGATTGAAGCCAGCGACTGCCGCCTGCCATTGCCCATCCACCTCGGTGAACCTCAACCGCAGGGCGTCGTGATGCTCCACGATACTGCGCACCGACGTCAACAAATGTTCGGTTTCCAAGGGCCTTTGGAGGGTCAGCAGGAAGGAGGCATCATTCCATCGATCTCGGCCAGGAATGTCCTGCTCCAAGAACCAGATTTGGGACGGCGTCAGCCCGCACGCGCCGACCGGATCGTCGGTGTCCGTCCAGGCCGATCCGATACCGGCTACTCCGGCTTGTTCGGCGATGGTGGGATGTTGCAGGACATGGCGGAGCTCGAGATGAATGCCGTGAGTGTCGGCAGCAGCGGTGGCTCGCAGCGCAAGTAGCGAATCTGCGCCTAGATCAAAGAGATTGGTGTGAATTCCAGGAGTAGCGTCCAGCAGGCTGGTCCAGATCTCGGTCAGGACGTGCTCGGTCGGCGTCCTGGCGGCAGTGGTGTCCTGCCCGGTGGCGGTGTATTCGATCGGGTCAGGCAGGTTCTTCCGGTCAAGTTTGCCGTTCGCCGTCAAGGGCAGGGCCTCGAGCGTCATAACGGTGTGCGGCGTCATGTAGTCCGGCAGCCGTGATCGAGTCCACGCTCGCACCTGCTCGACCGACAACCTCTCACTCTCGCCGTCGGTTTCGGTGAGATAGGCGACCAGGCGCCGCGATCCACGTGGATCGCCGTGAGCGATCACCACCGCCGAACCAATCCGCGGATGCGCACTCAACGCCG
>JANNPJ010000559.1:0-10678 GCA_031400005.1 Kineosporiaceae bacterium
GATCTCACGGTGGTCGGCTGGCCTGGTCTGACCTACCGGCTCAGCCTCCCGCCCGGCCTGACTCCTGGAGAGGCGCCGCGCACGCTGACGGTCCGCACCTCCGCGCAGACGATCACCGTTCCCCTGATCGAGAGCGGCTCCGTTCCAGACGCACTCTGGTGAAAGGTGAGCAGTCCGCAGGCGGTGGGAGGCAGCAACCGTCACAGTTCGCCCAAGGTCGTGAATCAGGGCGTCTGAGCGGGCGATTCGCCGGCGAGCGACCGGAGGCCTCCGTGGGACGCGACCAAGGCGTCGGCCACGATCGCGGCGTCCGCGTCCGCGACGTCCGCCGGGTACTCCGGCAGCAGGTCGTCCCAGACGGGCAGCCACGACCCAAGAAGCTGGGCCTGCCCCTCCGGCCGGGCGAAGAACCAGATGTGCAGGTGCGCGCCACCATCACCGATGCGGTAGACGTGGGCCCGCGCGATGTGTGGCAGGGCCTGGATATGGCGGACGATGCGAGTGCTCAGGAGTCCCAGTTCGGCGGCCATCTCATCAGGGAGGTCCGCCATGTCGTAGTGATCACGCGGATGCAGCATGAGCGCCAGCGGCACGCCCACCCGCGGGATCCGCGCCAGGCGCCAGTGATCGTTGAACCAAATCCCTTCATCCCGCTCACGGCAGTCGTTGCAGTCGGCCGGGTCCTCGCCGTGCCGCGCGGGCTCGGGCAGCACCGGCGGCCGCAGCGACGCGACGCGCAATCCGCCCGGCTCGAAAGGGCTGATTTCCCATCCCGTCATTCGTGCCAGCGGGAGGCGGCGCTCACTGTCCGCGACGGCGACTGCGTGGTCATAGAACTCGTCCGGTCTCAAAGCCATGCCGCGAAGCATAATGCGACGAAGATCCCTTTCGATCCATAAATGCAGTGCACCTGCACCAGGAGGGGTGATCGCTGGCCCGCGTCGAAGAGCGCGAACGTCCCGCCGAGGCGAAGAGGGGGCAGGATATCCAGGAACGATTGGGTCGCCGCATGGCCGGTCTTTGCAGTGACGTGTCGGCGCGGGAGACCGTCATTGTACGTCCGCTCGTGCCGCGATCCGCTTGTCGTCGCCAGCATACTAGTAGCCGAAAGCACCTATGGGAAAGGAGTTTGGACCCGACGACGGACGTGGATCCGCCGTCGTCATTGCCGAGAACCACCGCGCATCGACACGTCCGCCCGATCGCCAAGGCGGCATTCCTTGTCGGGCTGTGCGCCTCGATCGCTGCGAATGTCGCTACCCGAGAACCGCATCCGCACCACCCACCGTGGATGAGGAAACGGGTAATGAACCCGGTGTCCTTTTGCCACCCGACAGGCCCAGGCGATCGCCATCACGAGTCTGGCGATTTCGCCGATACACAACCGCTCCAAACCTCACACGGATGATCTTTGTCCATGGGGAACGCTCGCCGCGGTCCCGCTTCGACGCCGATCACCGCCGTCCTGCGACGCCGCAGGGGTGCAACCGCTGGCAGCGGTTGCACCGTTGAAGGCAGGCGCAGCGCGGAGGCTGGCGGTGATCGGGCGGGCACCGGCCGACAATCCTTGACACTTGCGGCGGTTCATCCATACATTTCTTATCGATGTGTATGAATAGCGTGGGAGTTGGTGGGCGATGAAGCTCGGTATGACTGCCGTCGTTCTTGGTGGGAGTGCTGCTGGTCTCTGTGCGGCTGGTGCACTCGCGCCGTACTTCAATCAGGTGGTGGTGCTGGAGCGTGACGAGCTTCCCGCGGACGCCGAGCACCGGCGTGGTGTGCCGCAGAGCAAGCATCCGCATTTCCTGCTGAACTCGGGGCGGCGTGCGATCGGGGAGCTGTTCCCCGGCTTCGAGGACGACCTCGTTGCCGGGGGTGGGCTGCACCTGATGCCGTCGATGGACGCCGCCTACCTTGACGGGGAAGGCTGGTCGGCGCGCAAGCGCAGCGCGATGACAATGATCTACAGTTCGCGCATCCTGATCGAGCGGGTGTTGCGCGACAAGGTCCGGGGGCTGGCCAACGTGACAGTCCGCGAGGGTGTCAGCGTGACCGGGCTCAGTTTCCGAGACCGGACCGTCACCGGGGTTGACCTGACCACGTCCACCGGTGCCGAGCACCTTGACGCCGACTTTGTGGTCGACGGGATGGGGCGCGGCTCCTCGGTCGGCAGTTGGCTGGTAGCGGCGGGCTGGCCCCCGCTCGAAACACAGACCCTTGACGCCAAGGTCACGTACACGTCGCGCTGGTACGAGCTACCCGCACAGCGACCGCCGAGTTGGTGGTGGCAACACCTCGTGATCATGCCGACCCGGGACAAGGGCCAGCACCCGGCCGAGCACGAGTTCCTGGTGAACTTCTTCCCGATCGAGGGCAACCGCGCCATCGCATGCATGGGGTCGTGGGGGCACGCCATGCCGCGAACCGACGACACGTTTGTCGAATCAGCTCGCCGGGTGCGGGCGCCGCTGTTCGCGGCGGCGATGGATCAGTGCACCCCGACCTCGGAGGTCCATCTGACCCGGTCGACCGGCAACATCTGGCGGCGCTATGACCGGTGGGCGACGCCACCCACCGGACTGGCATTCGTCGGTGACTCGATCTGTGCGTTCAACCCGTTTTATGCCCAGGGCATCAGTTCCGCGGCGCTTTCCGCGCTGCTGCTGCGCGAGCAGCTCGCCCAGGCCGAACGGCTCGACGCACCCTTCTGCTCGCGGTTCCTCACGGCCCAGCGCAAGCTGCTCGGCGTGCCGTGGCGGCTGGCGATGGCGCGGGACCAGGGCTACGCGTGCGCGGTGGGCACCGAGAAGCCGGCCGAGTGGCGCCGTCGCGTTCTCGCCGCCGTGTCCGATCCGGCCTTCAGCTTCATCGTCGGTGCCGCCCGTGAGGACCCGGTGATCGACGCGCATTTCGCCAAGGTGTTCAACCTTGACGAGTCACTCGGCGACATGCTGGGCAACCCGGGTGTGCTCGCGCGACTCGCGCGCCACGGCGTCCGCGCCGGGTTGGGGCGGCGCCGGGTTCCCTTCGGGTTCGACCCCAACACCGAGCCGCCGGCCACGGACTACTCATCGGTCACCGCATCGGTCACTGCGACGGCGGCGGTGCGGTGAGCGTCGAGTGCGGGCCCGACGCGCGGACTCTCACCCGCGAGCTCGGCTTCGACTGTAACGACGTCTCCCCGGTGATCTCGGTCCGCTTCCCGTGGGAGCTCGCCGACTGGACCATGCCGCTCCTCGAAGTGATCATCATCGGGGGCGCGATCTTCGCGCTGATCCACGCCATCCGCCGGCACCGCGACGGCGATCCGACCAACCTGGCGCTGTGGTTCACCTCGCTGATCTATCTCTTCGTGACCGAGCCGCCGCTGTACTTTCCGGAATGGTTCGGCCTCGACCAGCTCTACGGGTTCATCTTCGCCCACAACCTGTTCACCGTGCAGTTCATGTGGGACAGGCTGCCGCTCTACATCGTGGCGTTCTACCCGGCGTTCAGCCAGCTCGCTTACGAGCTCGTTCGCTCGCTCGGGATTTTCGCCCGCCGCGGTGCGTTGATCGGATCGGTGGCCGTCGCCTTCACGTGCCAGGTCTTCTACGAGGTGTTCGACCACATCGGTCCGCAGCTGAAGTGGTGGGCCTGGAACATGGACAACGACATGGTCAACCACCCCGCGCTGGCGTCGGTGCCGATGACCAGCATGCTGTTGTTCGCCTCGGTCTCGATGGGCGCCATGACCTACCTCGTGGTGCGTCTGGCCAGCCGGTGGTCGCTGGTGCCGAGCATCCTGGTGGCCGGGGTGCTGACACCACTGACCATGACGATCGCTGGATTCCCCTCGAGCGTGTTTCAAGGCAACAGCATCGCGCAGGCCTGGGTCCTCGGCGTCGAGTTGGCCCTGCTTTGGCTCGCCGGGATCTGGATCGTGGTGTCCTGCCTACGGTCCACCGACCGCGCCCCGGAGGTGTCGACCTTCGCGCGGTACTACCCAGCCGCCTACCTCGGTGCGATGGCGGTGATCTGGCTCAGCGCACTGCCGGCCTACTTCGGCGCGGACAACGGCTTCACCAGCGACGGCACGCCGATCGGCAGCGGGCCCTACGCGCTCGCCTGCTTCACTGCTGCCGGCCTGCTGCTTGTTGCGCTGCACCGGCACAGCGCAGAGAGGGCCCCGGTCACCGTCTGACCTTCCGCGTTCGGGAAGATGGGCGCATGGGGTATCACGGATGGCAGGGCAACCCGCCCGGCACCGGGAACGAGGCACGCCGCCGGATCGTCGAGGCGGCGGCGGCGTGCATTGACCGGGTCGGACTCGCCAAGACCAGCCTCTCCGACATCGCGACCGAAGCCGGCGTGACCCGACAGACCGTCTACCGCTACTTCCCCAGCCTGGCCGACATTCTCACCGCCGTCGCAGAAGCCGGCGCTGAAGAGTTCGCCGTCCGGATGGAACACCACCTGGCCTCGTTCAAGACCCCGGAAGAAGCCGCGGTGGAATCCGTCGTGTGGGCTGTCCGTACCATCCCACTGGAGCCCCGCATGGGCCTGCTCCTTCAGGCCGGCGAGACCGACTCCTTCACCGTGGGAGCCACCTCGCCGCTCTCGTTCGCTCTCGGCTCGCGGATCCTCGGCAACCTGCCCGTCAACTGGTCAGCGGTCGGCGTCACCACCGACGCCGACCTGCGCAGCCTCGCCGAGATCCTGATGCGACTGTTCATCTCGTTCCTGCGGCACCCCTCGACACCGCCACTCACCGACGACCAGTTGCGTGCCCTCGTCCGGCGCTGGATCGGCCCGGCCCTGCGTGGGTGACCACTCGCATCAGCGGGGACGAACCGGCTTGGCCGGCAGGCGAAACGCACGTTCGGCCCGCAGCGCGATCTCGAGTTCGAAGCTCAGGTCCAAGTCGCGCACCTGATCGCCGAAGAGCCGGTCGATCTGGCGCAGGCGGTGACGCACGGTTTGCGGGTGGACGTGCAGGCGGGTGGCCACCGCGTTGGCGTTCATGTTGAGCTGCAGCCAGGCAAGCAGGGTGTCGGCCAGCAATCGGCGCTGCGGTTCGCGCACGTCGGACAACGGGGCGAGGCGGCGCTGAACGACCTTGGCCAGCAGGTCTTCGTCCTGAAAGATCGCCAGCGTGCCGAGGTGGTCGTTGCACCACACGACGCCGGTGTCGGCGATGATTCCGCGCTGGGCCAGATCGAGCGCCTGCCGCGCCCAGCGCAGCGAGTTGGCTGCTTCCGCCGGTGGCACGGGTGGGCCGACAACGGCGCGGCGGCCGGCCAGCCCGTTGACCATGACGCGCACCTGCGCGGCGCTCTCTGGATCGGGAACGATGAGGCACGGTTCGGTCTGGTCGAGGCCGACGAGCACGCAGGGCGACAGCACCGGTAGGGGGTCAACGATGGTCCTGGCTTCGACGGCGACGGCGGACAGGCACCGGGGAATCGGCCATTGCGCGGTCGCCGCGGTCGCCGCCACGACCTCCTCGGAAGCGGGTGGGTCGGCCACGAGCAGCTCGAGCAACCGTCGTCTTCGCCGGCCGATCTCTCCGACTTCGGCGGCGCGGGCTTCGGTGTAGCCCAGGGCGCAGGCGTCCGCGATGTCGTCGAGGTTCGCGAAGATGTCCTCGGCCAGGGGTCCGATCGCCGATGGCGGCAGCTGGTTCCGGTCGGCGAAGATGATGAGCCGCCGCCAGCCAAGGCGGGCGCCGATGCGTACCGCCGCGTGCAATGCATCGAGACTGCGCCCCTCCCGCATCTCGCCGGCGCCGATCGCCCGGAAAACGTTGCGCCAGGCATCGTCCGGGGTGACCAACTCGTCGAGGACGTCGACGAAGTGCCTGAGCGCTTGCTCGACGCCGAGACGGACCGTTTGGGTATAGGTCTCGTTCAGTGGTCGCGCGTATTCCGGGATCCGGGACTGGATCTCGGCCATCGTTTCCTGAACGAGTTCCGGAAGGTGGGATCGCATGAAGTGGGCAGCGTCCCGCCTGACGTTCTCGATCGGGGTAACGACGGTGATCGGACGATCGGTCATTCTCATATGTGACCCCGCTCATGGCTACGTGGTCTAAGAGTTTCGGGACACTAACACGCGTAGCGGCACTTGTTGGCTTTTGGGCGCCTTTTGTCACCTCACTGACAATGAGCGCGCCCGATGAGCGCAGGGCGGGCAGATGCGACGAGTGAGCGCTGATCCGTACCTTGCTGGACCATGAGTGCACCTGTCTCGCTGGCCGAGGTCCCGGCTACTGACCCAGCCGACGGCATCCTGATCGACCGGCTGGCGGCGTGGGCGGCGAGCACACCGGACCGACCGGCGTACACCTTCATGGACTACCAGCAGGATGTCGAGGGCACCCCTCGAACCCTCACCTGGGCCCGGACCCACGAACAAGCCGCGGCGCTGGCCGCGCGCCTGGATGAGTGGGTGGAACCCTGTGACCGGGTCGCGATCCTGGCGCCGTCCGGCGTGGACTACGTGGTCGCGATGTTCGCAGCTTGGTACGCCGGCGCCGTCGCGGTGCCGCTGTTCGCACCCGATCTACCCGGTCACCGGGAGCGGCTGAGCGCCACCTTTGCGGATTGCCGGCCGTCCTGCGTGCTGACCGTCGCGTCCTCCGAGGACGGGGTGCGAGAGTTCGTGGCCGAACGGGCACCGGTGCTGGCCATCGACACGATCAAAGGTGCAGCTCCCGAGGACTGGACGCCGGCGCCGGCCGGTCCGGACACGGTCGCCTACCTGCAGTACACCTCCGGGTCGACCCGGTCCCCGGCCGGTCTGGAGATCACTCACGGAAACCTGATGGCCAACGTGGAACAGTTGCGCGCGGCCCTGACCGGCGGGCGGGTCCGACCTACCGCGGTCAACTGGCTGCCGCTGTTCCACGACATGGGCCTGCTCTCGATCATCGCGTTCCCACTGCTGCAGGGCGGCGAGTCGGTGCTGCTGGACCCGGTCGCGTTTCTGATGCGGCCGAGCCGTTGGCTGCGACTGCTCAGCGGCCGTCCGGACGTCTACACCTGCGCACCGAACTTCGCCTACGACTATTGCCTGCGCCGCGTCGACCCCGCGGACCTGGACGGGCTTGATCTCAGCGGGGTGTTCCTGTGGTTGAACGGCGCCGAACCAGTCCGCGCCGAGACCATCACCCGCTTCACCGAAGTGTTTTCGAGCGCCGGGGTGGTGCCGGAGGCGATCTGCGCCGCTTACGGCCTCGCGGAGGCCACGGTTTTTGTGGCGGCCGACCGAATCGACAAGCTACCGAGAATCACCCGGTTCGGCCGAAACCAGCTGGCTTTGGGCAGGGCCATAGAGATGGCACCAGGCAGCGAAACTGACTTCCCCACAATAGTTCTGGTCTCCTGCGGTATGCCGGCCGGTCAGCGGATCACGATCGTTGACCCCGACACGGGCATGGAGCTGCCTAGCGGGCGCGTCGGCGAGATCCGAGTGTGTGGTCCCAATGTCTCCCGGCGGTACTGGCGCCAGCCCGAACGAACCGCCGAGGTGTTCGTCGACGGGTGGCTGCGCACCGGCGATCTCGGGCTGATTCACGACGGCGAGCTGTACATCACCGGTCGCCTCAAGGATCTGCTCATCGTCGCCGGCCGCAACCACTATCCGCAGGACGTAGAGGAGGCGGTCGCGGCCGAGGCCCGCGTCGGCCGGGTCGCCGCCTTCTCCGTGCCGGTCAATGGCGACGAGGGCGTGGTCGTCGTGGTCGAGCGGCCCCGATTGGTCAGCTCCGACGAATGGCAGCCGGAGCGGCTCGCGCCGGAAATTCGGCGGGCGGTCTGGAACCACCACGAACTTGCCCTGCACGACGTCGTTTTCACCGATCCCGGTCGGGTACCGCGGACGTCCAGCGGCAAGATTGCCCGGTCCGCATGCCGGCAGAACTACCTCGACGGCAGTTTCGGCGCGAAATGAGGGAGCAGGCGATGACGCCGGACGCACTGCGGTCGTTACTGACGTGCTGGGTGGCTGAGCGATCCGGGCGGCCCGCGCACGAGATCGACGCGCAGCGCCCGCTGGTCGAGTTCGGGCTCTCCTCGGTGGAGGCGGTGGAACTGGCGGGCCGCCTGGAGGAGGCGTTGGGACGCCAGCTCGGCGCGACGCTGGTGTGGGAGTATCCGACGATCAATGCCCTGGTGGTCGGGCTGACCGCCGCCGAATCGTCCCCGGCCAGACCTGCGCTGGAAACCGAGGCTGACGCCATCGCCGTCGTTGGCCTCGGGTGCCGGCTCCCTGGTGGAATCGACGGACCGCAGGCCCTGTGGGAAGCACTCCTCGACGGCCGAGACGCGGTCGGCACCGTGCCGCCCGGACGGTGGGCGCCCTCGCTCGCCAACCGGTTCGGCGGCTTCCTCAACGACGTGGCCGGCTTCGACGCTGACTTCTTCGGGATCACCGCCGGCGAGGCCAGGCTGATGGACCCACAGCAGCGCATCGTCCTCGAGGTCGCCTGGGAAGCTCTGCAGCACGCGGCGATCGACCCGGCGCCCCTGGCCGGCAGTGCGACAGGCGTGTACGTGGGCGCCAGCGGAACCGAGTACGCCCACCTCGCAGCGGCCTCGCTGGACCGGGTGCAGGGCTGGAGCGCGACCGGCGGCGCGCTGAGCATCATTGCCAATCGGCTCTCCTACCTGCTGGACCTGCACGGCCCGAGTCTCACCGTGGACACCGCCTGCTCCTCGTCGCTGGTCGCAATCCACCTGGCCGCCGGGGATCTGCGCAGCGGCGCGACCGACCTCGCCATCGCCGGTGGGGTGAACCTGATGCTCGCGCCGGCCGTCACGATTGCCTTCGGTCAGGCCGGTGGCCTCGCCCCGGGCGGCCGATGCCGCCCCTTCGATGCGAACGCAGAAGGCATCGTGCGGGCCGAGGGCAGCGGCGTCGTCGTCCTCAAACGACTGTCCGACGCGCGATGCGACGGCGACCGAGTCCTCGCACTGTTGCGTGGCTCGGCGATGAACACCGACGGACGCTCCAACGGCCTTGTCGCCCCCAACCCGAAGGCGCAGGAGGCGTTGCTACGAGCAGCCTATGCCGATGCCGGGCTCCAACCATCGGACGTGGACTACGTCGAGGCACACGGCACCGGCACTCCCCTGGGCGACCCGATCGAGGCTAGCGCGCTGGGTGCGATCTGCGGCCGGGACCGGCCCACCGACGAGCCCTTGCTGATCGGATCGATCAAGTCGAACCTCGGCCACCTCGAGGCCGCAGCCGGGGTCACCGGGCTGATCAAGGCCGTGCTTGCGTTGCACCACAATGTCATCCCGCCGACGCTGCACCTGACGACGCCCAGCCCGCACATTCCCTTTGGCGACTGGGGGCTCCGCGTCGTTTCCACCACCAGACCGTTTCCTCCACGCAAACGCCCTGCAATTGCCGGTGTTTCGGCATTCGGCTTCGGCGGAAGCAACGCCCACGTCGTCCTTTCGGCGGAGCCGACACCGTCCGAGATCAGCTCCGAGCGCCGCCTCACGGTGCTCACGGACCGGGACGTCGACGGCGTGCGGGCCCACGCCACCGCCATCGCCGGCTGGCTGGAACGGAACCTGGACTGCGACCCGGCCGATGTCGCCGGCACCCTCGCTCGCCGGGGCCGGCGAGGGCCGGCCCGCCTGGCCATCGTCGCCCGCGATCGGGACGAACTCCTGAGCGGGCTGCGCTCCCCCGGCCACCGGGGCCGCTACCCGATCGTCGTCCCGGGAAAGGGCTCGCGTGCCGCCGAACCCGGCGTGTGGATGTTCTCCGGATACGGCGCGCACTGGCCGGGCATGGGACGCGACCTGCTCGCCACCGAGCCGGCGTTCGCTGCCGCCATCGACGCCCTCGAACCGGCGTTTCGGGCCGAGGTGGGCATCGGCCTGCGCGAGGGGATCGACAGCGAGGTCGCGCACTCGGTCGCGCACGCGCAGCCGATCACCTTCGGTCTGCAGCTGGCTTTGGCCGCGCTGTGGCGTTCGCACGGGCTCCAGCCGGGAGCCGTGCTCGGGCACTCGATGGGTGAGGTCGCTGCGGCCGTCGTGGCGGGCGCGCTCACAGCCGACGACGGGGTCTGCGTCATCGCCCGCCGCGCCAGACTCCTCGCCGAGCTCAGAAACTCCACCGACTCTCCCGGTGCGATGGCCGTGGTTGAACTCTCCGAAGACGAGTTCGCCGACGCCTCAGTCGGCCTCGATGGGCTCCACGTCGCCGTGGTGGCCGCGCCTGCCCAGCTTGTGGTCACCGGCCGCGCCGCATCGCTCACGTCGCTGGTCGCCCGGGTCGAGTCGTGGGGCCGGCTGGCCCGGACAGTCACGACGGAGGGAGCCGGACACTCCCCGGCCGTCGATCCGCTCCTGCCCCGGCTGTTCGAGACACTGTCGGCGCTGCGACCGCAACAGCCGACAGTGCCGTTCTACAGCACGGTGGCCGGGGCCGCCGGGTCGCAACGACTGGACGCCGAGTACTGGACCGCCAACCTGCGCCGGCCGGTGCGGCTCGTCGATGCCGTCCGGACCGCCGCCTACGACGGGTTCGGCTTCTTCCTGGAGTTCTCGCCGCACCCCGTACTCGTTCACCCCGTCACCGAGACCCTCCGCGAGCGCGACGTCGCCGATCCGCTCGTCGTTGGCACGCTGCGCCGCGACGACCCCACGGCGTTCACCCGCAGCCTGGCGACGCT
>JANNPJ010000600.1:0-2947 GCA_031400005.1 Kineosporiaceae bacterium
GAAAAGGGGCGTCCGTAGCCGTCTGGCGAACTCGCCCGCGTCGCCCTCGAACAGAGAACGCTGCGGTGGACACTCACTCAATGCCTCCAACGCGAACCCCGCCCGGACCACAGCGGCCACGTAGTCCTCGATCGTGCGGTGCTGCCACGTGACAGTCCCTCCCAACCAGGGCCGGTGGCGCGGTCCCCGGCTGAAGTAGTCGTCCACCAGCCAGGACGTCCTGGCCGCGCCCGGATCGTCACGTCCGTCATGAGAGGTGATCACCGGGTGCACCACCGTGAAGACCAGGTGACCACCCGGTGCCAGGCACTCACCGCAGGCACGCAGGACCGACTCGACGTCAGCCACATAGTGCAGCGCAAGCCTGGAAATGATCAGATCGAAACTAGCGGGCGGAAACGAGAAATCTTCAATCTCAGCGTGCTCGATCTCAGCCGCCCGGCCACGCAGCGTGCTGCCTGCAGCAGCCACCATCGCCGCTGAGGCGTCCACGCCGTAATAGCTGGCGCACCCCGCGTCCAGCAGGGCCAGTCCGATCGAGGCATCCCCGCATCCCAGGTCAGCGACCCGCTGACCCGCAACTGAGCCCAGGTGCTGCCAGAGTGCCGGCTCTTCCATGACATGGTTCGGGCTGCTCACGCCACTGTGTCGGTGCCGCTCATACGCCGCGAACACGCTTGGATCATCGTAAAAGCTGTCCGTCACAGGAACATTCTGCGCCCTTCCTTCGCCGTGACCTGCATCCGCTGGTGGCGCAACTGGGGAACCCCTCGATCACGTCCAGTTCCACCCGTCACCGCAACCGCAGGATCGGCATCGCACTGGTGAACCACGCCCGCCAGATCACGCCCGACGAGATCCTCATGACCTCAACCCGCTCTGAACAAACCGCAAACGCCCTCAGAACAGAGGCATTCAGACAGTTCCAATACCCGACTGTGCCGTTACACGTGTCCGACGACTTCATGAATACCGCGCTACGCAAGGCGATCACGCCGGCCCTGGAGCCGGCCACTGCGACCGGGAAGGATCGCTGATGGCCCAGAAACTGGACTACCGCTGGCATCTGCGTCAGATCATGGCCAGCCAAGGGCTGTTCCAGACCACCGATCTGATCGGCCCACTGGCCGAGCGAGGCATCACCTTGTCCTCCAGCCAGGTCTACCGACTGGTCACGGAACGACCTGAACGGCTGAGCATGCCGATCCTGATGGCACTGCTGGATATCCTCGACTGCGCTATGGGCGACCTCATCGAACCGGTCGCCGATATCCGTAACGCGGCCAAGCCCAAGAAACGAGCTGTCGGTGATGGATCCGCGACCGAGAGCCTTGGGCGGCTGCGTCCCAAAAGGGCCCGGATCAAGGGCACCTCACCGTGATCGACACCCTCGATCCGCCGGTTCCTGCCGGTCCGATCGAGGCCCTGATCACCCTGATGGCCGAGTTGGAGCCGGCCCTGCGGCCCGAGGCGATCCTCGAAGCTCTGAAGCAGTCAGCGGCTCGCGGTGACGGGCGACACCGCATCGCCGAAACCGTGGCTCGCCGACCAGAACTGCTCACCGGCCAGGGCGCACACACCGAACTGCCGGGCGTCCTGCGCTTCATCCGCGCTCTCGTCCAGGCCGGCGCCCATGCAGTGCTCGAGCCGCCGTGCCCACGCTGCGGGCGGCAGCGGCCACTCGGCGCACCCATCGAAGGGCTGCGGGTCTGCACCGGCTGCATCAAACAGGCCCGCGCTCTAACCTGCGGACGATGCGGAAAGCTGCGACCTCCGGCTCGGCGCAACGACAACGGCCAACCCATCTGCCAAAACTGCTGGCACCGGGACCCACGCAGTTGGAAGACCTGCGCAGGCTGCGGGCACCACCGCCGCGTCGCCGCCCTCAACTCCTCCGGCCCACTCTGTCAAACTTGCCGACCACGAGTTGAACTCATCTGCAGCATCTGTGATCTCACTGGCCCATGCGGTATCTCGCGCGCGACCGGCAAGCCCGTGTGTGAACGGTGTCGCAAACGCTGGATCGTATGCTCACGCTGCGGCACCGGAGCCACGATCAAAGGCGGCACACTGCAGAAACCCTTGTGCGCCCCCTGCGTCAACCCCCACCCGGCGTTCTGGAAACGCTGCGGGACCTGCCAGAACACCTGGCAGCTCACGACAGCAGAATGCACGCGCTGCTGCCTGGACCGGAAACTCCGAGAGATCCTCGCCTCCGCCGACCGCGCCAAGTCACACAGGCTCGATCGCCTCCGCGAGGCCCTGATCCGTGTCGACCATCCCGACCACGTGTTGGATTGGCTGACCAGAGCCGGTGTCCGCGAAACCCTCCAGGCCGTGGCATTCCAGCAGCACACCATCACGCACGAAACCGTCGACGCGCTACCGCCGAGCACCACGCTCGTCCACATCCGATCGATCTGGTCACCGCAGGCGTGCTCGAACCCCGCGACGAACGTCTCACCGGTGTCGAACAGTGGGCCCGCAGGTCGTTGACCAACGCAAATCCCCAGAACACCAACAGGTCATGCACCGCTACGCCATCTGGCACCACCTACGCCGCCTACGCGGCCGTCTCGCCGGCAAACCCGCATCCCACGAGCAGGTGAGGCACCTCCGCCAGCACATCACGGCGGCCGCCGCGTTCCTGGACTGGCTCGATGACCACCACGTGAGCCTGGCAGCTTGCACCCAACCCGACTTCGAAAGGTGGTTGACGACCAACCCCCGCTACCGAGAACGATCCGCGCACTTCACACGGTGGGCAGTAGCCCACCGCCACGCCCGCGGTCTGAGCGCCCCAGCCACACGCTGGCACGGCCCCACCGGACCACTCGACCAAGATCGGCGATGGGTAGACGCGCGACGCCTCCTGCATGACGACTCCCTCGCCGTCGCCGACCGAGTCGCCGGGCTCCTCATCCTTCTCTACGCACAGAAAGTCAAC
>JANNPJ010000639.1:0-9473 GCA_031400005.1 Kineosporiaceae bacterium
GCCGCCGGAGACCTTGCCGGTGTGGCCCACCGTGCCCCCCGAGCTCCAGCCCATGGCGTCGAGCTCGGCGTCGGTGTGGTCTTCGGCCAGCGACACCATCAGCTCGACGGCGTCGCGGCTGGAGCCCCGGTATCCGCCGGCGCCCAGGCCCAGGGTGTTCGTGATGACGTCCGTCTGCGGCACCGGTGCGCCACCCGAGCGCCCGTGGGGCCGGGCCGTCGTGGCCGTGACGGGGGCGTAGGTCCACTCGATCTCGGGCGAGAGGCCGTGCGGAGTGAGGATCTGGTCGATGACGTGGTCGTTGAAGGACTGTCCGGTGACGTCCTCGGCGACCAAGGTCAAGAGCCCGTACCCGTTGTTGGAGTAGCTGTACGTCCCCGGCTCGTGCAGCAAGGCCTGTGTCCGGAGCACCGAGCTATGGAACTGCGCGTAGGTCAGGTCCGCCTCCTCGACGTCGAACATCGCGGCCGCGGCTTCCCCGGAACCGCCCGAGACGAAGCCGGCCTCGTGGTCGAGCAGGTTCTGGACAGTGATCTCGTAGTACCAGTCGAGGGGTGTGCCCGTCGCGTCCGCCCCGGCCTCGATGTCGTCGTCGAAGGCCGTACCGAAGACGCTCCCTGGTCCGTACAGGCGGAGCGTCGCCGGGTCCAGGCCGGCTTCGGTGACGGCGGTCCACGCAGCAGGTCCAGTGATGAGGGGCTTGGTGTTGGAGCCGAACTTCGAGCGCATGTCGTCGCCGAAGGGGATGCCCTCGGCGGTGTCTGCGTAGCCGTAGCCACGCGACGCGACAAGGCGGCCGTCCTTGCTGACGGCCACCCCGACCCCGGGCAGGTCGTGGTCGTCGATCAGATCCTCGACAAGGTCGTCGATCTGGTCGGAGACCTCAGGCCAGCCGGTACCGGTGGGGGCCGGAGCGGCGACACTGCTCGCCGCACCGGCGAGGACGAGCAGGGCGATGAGCGTCCCACCGGCGGCGGAACGGACTGTGGTGGCGATGACGGACATGGGTCTTCTCCTTCTCCTGAGCCCGCGGGAGTCGCGGGTCACGGAGGAGACGTCGCAGCACCAGGGCTCCTGACACTTCCGCATGGAATCAGCCGCTCTGAAAAAGTGTCAGGAAGCTGCAGCAGGCGCGTCCTCCTATCGAGCCCGGCACACGGTCGGGCCGCCGACACAGGAGGACACCATGTACTCACTCACCTCTCGCCCCACTGCCTTGGCCGCCGCGGTCCTGCTCGCCTTCGCCGCGAGCAGCCTGACGACGAGCACCGCCCTCGCTGCTCCCGCATCACCCGTGGGGCCCGGCGACCTGGCCGCAGCTACGCCCGGCCCAGACGACCCGTTTCCTCCCGTCGACCCGGAGCCCCAGGTCCCGAACGGTCCTGGGGACCTGGTGTCGTGCCAGGGCTACGACGCGGAAGGACAGGTCGTCGACACCTGCGACCACCCGACCGAGGAGCCGACCGAGGAGCCGACCCGCGAACCGGAGCCCGAGGACCCGTGCTCGGACACCCCCACCACGGACCCTCCGCTGACCAGCGTGCAGATCCCTGCCCCGGGGGGCTCGCCCCTCACGCTCACCGCCGAGCCCGCGGAGTGCGAGCCCCCGGACGAGACGCCGCCGTCCTTCACTGGCTGAACCCCACCTGCAGAGCTAGGAAGGATGATCATGACTAGAACCCTCGCCCTGGCCGGCGCGCTCGCCCTCACTGTCGGCCTCACGGCCTGCGCTCCCGGCCAGGGCGGCCAGGGCTTCGCCCCGGCCCCACCGCCCACCGTCGCCCAGTCCTCGCCCGCCGAGCCCCCCGCCCCGGACCCCACGGTGGTCCCGACGCCGGCCGCACCGGCGTCGGAGCTCGACTCGGCCCTCGCACCCGCCCACGCGGTCGCGGTCGCCGACGGCAGCGTGTCGGTCCACCCCTCTCCGGACCTCGGGACTGCTGCCCTCAAACTCGCCCCGGACACCGCGTTCGGCAGCCGTCGAACGTTCCGGGTGCTCGAGGCCACGCCCGACGGGCAGTGGCTGAAGGTGGTGGTCCCGGCGCGTGGCGAGACCACGGGCGGCTGGATCAGCGCCGCCACAGTGCAGCTTGAGGCCGTGCGCCATCACATCGCCGTCGACCTCAGCGACCGGACCCTCGTGCTCAGCGAGGCCGGCACCCCGGTCATGACCGTGACCGTTGCGGTCGGGTCGGTGGAGAACCCGACACCGACCGGTCAGTTCTTCATCACGGACAAGCTGAACGCCGACGCGAGCGGCTCCTACGGGCCCTACGCCTTCGGTCTGTCGGCCTGGTCGCCGACCCTGAGCGAGTTCGGCGGCGGCGACGGCCAGATCGGTCTGCACGGCACCAACCGGCCCGAGTTGCTGGGCCAGGCCGTGTCGCACGGCTGCATCAGGGTCCCGAACGACGTCGTCACCGAGCTCGCAGCCGTCCTGGCACTCGGCGTACCCGTAGACATCCAGGCCTGAGGAGGTGAGTGTCGGACCATGCAGACCGACTCGTCCGACCACGAGGACCGCTCGGCACCCGGCCGCCGCGACGCCGATCTGGCGATCGCGGCGGCCGCGGGCGACCGGGAGGCGCTCGGCGAGATCTACGACCGTTACGCCCCCCGCATCCACTCGCTCGCCGTCCGCCTGCTGCGCGACCACGACGCCGCCGCAGATATCACGCAGGAGACCTTTCTCGCCGCCGCCCAGCGCCTCGACGGCCTGCGCGAGCCGGAGCGGCTCAGGTCGTGGCTCTTCGCCGTCGCCCGGCACGAGGTCGTGAACCACGTGCGCCGGGCCTCCCGTGCTGTCGTCACCGATGCCATCGAGGAATTCGAGACCCCCGTGGAGACAACCGAGGGCTTCGACGGGGTGCGGGGCGAGGAGCTGCGCCTCTTGATGGCCGACACCCGGGCCGGTCTGGACGACCGGGACCGCCTCGTCCTGGAGCTGGCCTACGGGGAGGAGCTGTCGGGTTCAGGCATCGCCGCCGCGCTGGGCGTCCAGGAGGACAACGCCCACCAGCTGCTGAGCCGCGCGCGGCAGCGGCTGCGGACCTCGCTGGGGGCGCTGCTGGTCGCACGCCGCGGGCGGGGGGAATGCGCCGAGCTCGACCGGACCCTCAGGTCTTGGGACGGGACCTTCTCGACGGTGTGGCGCAAGCGGGTCGCGCGCCACGTGGATGGCTGCGCCGACTGCGGCGACCTGGAGCGGCGGGCCCTGTCACCGGCCGCGCTCGGGACGGCGTTCCCGCTGGTCCTGCTCCCAGCCGACCTGCGCGACCGCCTCCTCGAGCGGGTCGACCTGATGCGGTCCGGTGCCTCGCCCATCGATATCGCAGAGCCGTGGCCGGACGACGGCTTCCCGCCCTCCGACGAGTTGCACATGGCCGTGCTGGCCACGTCGGTTCCTTCGCAAACGGGCGTCCACCGAGGCCTGCGGAGTACAGCCGCCGCCGCCCTGGCACTGGGGATCGCCCTGGTCCTCGGGTTCGCCCTGGCCGTGGGGTTCACGATCGGACCCAAGCCCCCGCAGGTGCAGGCGACCGCAGAGACGGTCGGCGACGAGTTCGTCGCGCGGGCGAGCGGGTCGCCGACCGACGACCAGACTGCTCCGGGCCAGCCCTCTCCGTCGGGAACCGCGACGTCGGTGACCGCGACTGCGTCGCCCGCTGCTCCGGTGTCCCCGACCGAGGCGCCCGAGACCTCGGTGACGGAGACGGCAGATCCGACGACCGCCGAGCCGACACCGGACCCACCCGCGGCCCCGCTCCGGCTGATCATCAGGCCGGGCGGGGACGGGTCGGCGGTGAGCCTCGGGACCGCGACCAGAAGCTCGGTGACCCTCACCGTGGCCCACACGGGGGACGACCCCATCGACGTCACCATCGACGCGTCCCCCGGCCTGGTCGTCACCCCGGACGCTGTCGTTGTCCCTACCGGCAGGCCCTTCGGTGTCCAGGTTCGCTGGCGTACGCCCCCCGCCCCCGGCGAGCTGACCTTCCGTTCGGACGGTGCGCAGGCCGTCACCGTCCGCATCGTCCCGGCGGAGGCGCCACCGCCAGCGCCTACCTCGACGCTGTCACTGATCGCGCCTAAAGCTGCGGTGTACTTGCAGTTCAAACTTGGAAGGCTCATGCGGACGGTGTGCCCGACCGTTCGCTCGCCTTCGACCTGCACGCGCTCACCGCGCGCCTGGACCTCGCGGCCGACCGGATGCTGCGGGCGAACCTCGGCCTGCCGTACCGCCGGTTCCTGGTCCTGGTGCTCGTCGGCGAGGACCCACCGACTAGCGCATGCTGGCCGAACGGCTGGGGCTCACCGAACCGTCCATGAGCCGGATGGTCGGCGTGCTCGCCGACGCCGACCTGCTCGAGGTCTCACCTGACCCGGCCGGCGGCAACCGGCGCCGACACGACCTCGTCTGTGATTTCCAACTTGTCCACCCCTCGACGATGCCCGTGCCCGGCCAGCCGGGAGAAGCCGGTTCCACCCGACGGCGTCCAGCGCTGGATGGTCCTCATCGGTGCCCTTCGCCAGAGCAACCGCAACCGGCCCGTCTGCATCAGGAGTTCGACCGCGCAGACCTGCCGTGAGCAGCACCTCGACGGCCCGTCAGCTGTGAGCCCGAGGCAACCGCCACCCGATCGTCGCCCGCCGTTCCGCCTGCCGCGCCTTCGCTGGACCGCGGCAACATCTGCGTCCTACCGGGCCGCGTGCCTGGGTGAGAGCCCGGTGTTGGTGTAGTTCGGGTTCGTGATCTTGGTGGTCGCGTCGGTCACCAACGAGGGCGGGTCACCGCGTATTGGGCTGCCCCTACGAGTTGCGGGAGGAAGCGATCCGGGTGCTCGAGAGCTTGCGACAGGACGGGTAGGCGTTCCCGCAGCACGATCCCCTTACGGACAAGATCACGTCCTGAGCCGAATCGCGTTAGTTGGAAGCGCGGTGGTGCTGAGACCTGGCTTGCATCCTCGTTGGATCCGACTGGTTGGCACCAACGGTTCACGGTAATTGAAACCAGGTGAGGAGTTCTCAGGCTTTCTGCTATGGATTTCCGTGATCGACATCGCCCAAAAGGTCGACCGCGGCCGCCAGCTAAAACTAGGGATCTGACCGACCACCGAACACAAGATCACCCGGTGCCAACCATCGTGACCCGGTTCCAACTAACGTGATTCGGCTCACGTCCGCGAGGCTGTGCCACTGACCCGGCCACATAGCGCTGCCAGAACCGCGCCACGTACTGCTGCGAGTCACAGACATGACACCCGAAGGTCTGTGCAGAGGAGTGCGGACATCTGTGCAGAGGAGTGCGGACATCGACACCCGGTGGATGAAGTCCCAGGTCGAGCAGTCCCGAAACCCGTCCCGCAACGGACATTGAGATCTTGCGTTCCGGGACGGTTTACGGGACGGTCGGCGCTATGGGAACCGGCGGGCACGCCAACGCGGTCCGGATCGGTACGCGCGCGTCAGCGGCAAGAGCCAGGATCACCAGCTGCAGCTCGACGCGCTGGGCGCGGCTGACTGCCGCGAGGTGATCGTAGAGACGGCCAGCACCCGTAGTGATCGCCCGAAACTGCGCCGCACCCTGGAGACGATGCTCAAGGCCGGCGACACCCTGGTGATCTACAAACCGGACCGGGTCGCCCGGTCGATGAAAGAGCTCCTGGTGCTCCTGGAGGACCAGCTGCACGCCCGGGACATCAACCTGCACATCCTTACCGGCATCTGCGCCGGGGTGCACCGGCCCCACGGGCAGAGCATCGCCGACAAGATGCTGTTCATGGTCGCGTCGATGGCCGCCGAGATGGAACGCGACCTGATCCACGAACGCACCCTCGACGGCCTCGCCGCAGCAGCAGCCCAAGGCCGACACCGCGGCCGGCCAGCCAAGGCGGACGCCGACACCCTGGCGATCGCGCGGGCCCGGCAGGCCCGCGGGGAGCCCATCACCGAGATCGCCAAGTTCCTCAAGATCGGCCGATCCACCCTCTACCGAGCTCTCCCGATCCAGGACCAGGGCGAGACCCTCGCCTTCCACGACGGTGTCCTGAAGTGAGCGCGCACGTTGACCCCACACGGGCGTGCGGCGGGGCGTCCGTGTCCGAGGCGGCGCCCCGCGCCTCACCGAGGGTCTTGGCCGACGTCCGGCTCGCGCAGTGAGCGCAGGGTGGTGATGTCGAGCTGGGTGAAGGCGTACCTGCCGAGGAAAGTTGATGTGCTCGAACTGCAGCGGGGACAGCCGCGAGATCATCTCGGTGGTGACGGGGAACCCGGCGGCCGTGAGCTTCTTGACGGCGGCGTCGATGTAGAGGCTGTTCCACAGTACGACGGCGTTCAAGGCCAAGCCGAGGGCGCCGACCTGGTCCTCCATCCCCTCGCGGTAGTGCTGGCGCAGTTCTCCGCGGTGGCCGAAGAAGATCCGCCGGCCCAGGGTGTGGCGGCCCGCGGAGATGTTCAGCTGGGCGGTGAGCATCCGCCGGTAGCCGCCGTCGGTGATGACCTGCAGGACGTGCAGGGTCTTGAAGATCCGCCCGTAGCGGGCGAAGGTGTCGCCCAGGCCGGTGGGACGCCCCTCGCGCGACAGCATCCGGACTTGGTCGTAGCCGCGGACCTCGCCCAAGGTCAGGGAGCCGGCGACCCGCAGCATGTCGGGCCAGTGCTCGCGGATCCGGCTGGACCGGAGCCGCAAGGCGGAGTCCCAAGGCGGCGAGGTCGCGGCGGAACTCTATGGCGAAGTACACCGTTCAAGTTCGCCGTCGTTCCTGACTTGGTTGATCCCTGCTGGCGAGTCTTTGTTAACAAGGGGGAGGGTGATGATGGCCTGGGACGTGGCGCGGTTGCGACGCGTCCATATGTGCCTCGGATCGCTGTCCTTGCTCAGGATCGGTGGGGAGCGTCCATGTGCCCGCGATCACGACCGTCCCCACCGCATCTGTACTGGTCGCCGCGTTTTCGCATGAAGTGCGGGACCCGCCTTTCTGGTGTCGGAGAGGGGTCTGCTGCGAATAGTGGCTTATTGCAGGGATTTTCACAAGATGATCGAGGGTCTCGGGGGAAACTCGCGGCGATTGGGCGCTGCACCTGGAATAGCGCTCGTCTGGGTGCGGCTACCTGCACCGGACCGCTTCACGTTGAGTCGGTGAGCGCCTGCACCGTAGTGCGGGCCTGCTCCAGGTTGAGGCTGATATATCCGAGTTGCGAAACTTGCTACCAACGGGCGGATCGCAAACCTCCATTTCGGCTGGCCTGGTTCATGCGTCCCATCTGGAGCGGCAGAATGACCCGGTGTCGTCATTGGCCGATGCTGTTCTTCCGCTCATCCGTGCCCGGGCAGACCTGCATCGTTGGAGTGCCGCGAACACGCATGGGCGGCAGATGCAGGAGGCCGTCGACGTCCTGGAGGCGGCGATCCCGGACCAGGCGCGGTCTCGGCCAATGGTCAGGCTTCGCGGCCGGGTGCAGGCTGCCGATTCGGTCGATGTCGCTAATCCGGTCGTCGCTAAAATCCCGGGTCGTCGTTGGTTCAGTCGTCGTCCGGGTCCGGTTCCACCTCCATGGCAAGGGAAGCGGCGAACGTCCGCAGCGCGGGCCGGTATTCGGCCGCCGCGTCGAGGTCCATGTGCGCGGTGGACATGAGCACCATCATCGGCCCGGCTCGTCCCGACGTAACGAAGGAGTGCCATGCTGCACGAATTGTGGGTGGACGCCGATGGGCTGGATACGTTCTGCTTGGCCGGCCCTCGCGGTGATCATGCACGCACCGCCCTGCATCGGCCTGCTCGGCAGCCCTGGACCGTCGAAGCCCTCAGCCATTTCGAAGCGATGACCGCCTACTACCGCTATCGAGGGCGAGGGACCTACACCACAGACTTTCCTGACGAGGACCGACGCCTGTATCCCGAGGAAGGTCGGTAGACAAGCCAAAGGCCGGCGCCGCCAGCCACACGGTTCTCACGTCATGGCCCGTCTCGACAGCATGAGCGTACGATCGAGCGTGGACGGCGGCATGAGCGGATGGGTGTTTGACAGACCTGACATCGTCGCGCTGCCGCCGAGCTGAACACCTGCATCGATCCGCCATGCGGCAATTGCGGACGGAGTCGGTTGCGTCGCGGCAAGATGAGCCCATGCCAGCTGAGCCGCTGATCGTTGCCGGGTGGGTCCTGGTCTCTCCTACGCCACGGCCCATGTACGTGGAGGCATCGGTGTCGAAGACCATCGTGACGATCAGCGATTGCATCCAAGAAGACCTGCCCCGGCCGGACTTCTGGGACTGGTATACCGACCTCTGGGGATTCCCAGGACCTTGGCAACATCGTCGGCGTAGCCGTGACAGTACTGGACAGTCGACAGTTCGGACCTGAAGGGGCAGCTCGGCGGCGTGCACTTCCAAAAGATTCGGATGGCTGACGAGGTGTACATCGTGGATCCGGGTGGCTACGTAGGTGAGTCAACTCGACGGGAGATTGCCTAGCATTGAGTCAGGGACATCCGGCCTTTCGATCACCGCCGTACCTTGACACGCGCACCCATCGCCGCTCAACCCATATTCGTCGCCGCAGAAGCGGTGTGGTCGCGAGCGAGCCGTACGCAGCGTGGCGGCCGGACCGAGCGCAACGCTCGACCCGCGCATGTGCGTGCGTTGCTAGGGCTCGTACCGGAGGCCGCCGTCCGCGCAGAACGCAGCGCTCGCGACTGGCCTCACTCTCGCCTGCAACCTGCTCTGCAACTACCACCGCGCCTGGACCGGCACCGGCAAATGGCTGCCACGCCGCGCCCGCACGGCCGACCCGCACCGCGCCACCGCCCTCTTCGACGGCTACCAGCAACTGGCCCGGACCACCGACCCGCACCCCCTGATCATCGCCGCCACCGATGTCCTGAACCTCACCGGCGGAGCGATCCGAGAGGGCTATCAACGCACCTGGCCCGCCTGACCCACCCAGGCGGCTCACCCTCCCTGGCTGTCGATGTTTGGGGTCGCGTCATCAGGGTCGAATGTAGATCTTGGTGGCCTTGGCGGATCACAGCGGAGCATCTCGCAGACCGCACCGGTGATCGTGATGCTCTTTGCCGGTCCGGCGCTGGACCAAGAAGGGTGCGGTCTACCCCGCTCGCCGGGCGCGGAATCGGAAGCTGCCGGGGATGGCGTTCACCTGCACGTCATGGAACCCGGCCTCGGTAAGACGGGCTGGGAAGGTCGCGGGATCCGCCGCCGCAGGGCCTCCGTCAAGGCAGGATCGAGTTCCATGGCGGTGAGGTGAGGCACCCGCGCGCGCAGCCCACCTCGAGGACATCGTTCCCGAGGAGGACGCCGGTTCCGAGTACCCGCGGCAGTAAACGGGTTTCCACGATGGTGGCCCAGGGATCGCTGCGGCAGTACCAGCGGTGGTGGCGGTTCACAGCGGGCGACCGGTGGTGCTGTGCACGTGAACCGGGACGTCGTCGGAGGGTCGGTCTCCGGTGGTGCAGGT
>JANNPJ010000765.1:0-2781 GCA_031400005.1 Kineosporiaceae bacterium
GGTGGTGGGCCGGTCGACGGCGCCACGCCGGCGGCTGCGCCGGTGGTGGCAGTTGCGGCTGCGCCGGCTGACCACGGCAGCGGTCGCAGAATACGAAGCCGGCGACACCGACGAGGCCCGTTGCGCGCGTGACGCCGACAAGGTCGAATGCCTGTTGCAAGCCCGCGAGTTCCAGGATCAGGGGCACCAGAACTTGCAAGCCTGGATCGAAACCTCCATCGCCAGCCTCACCACCTCTTCAGCCAAACAAATCGCCGAGGAGGCACTGACGCAGAACACTCTCGACTGGCTAGAGCGGGCCCGCCGGAGCACTCGCTAGTGCCTGGAGGTCAAGCTCACTCGGGCAGGCTCTGGCCGTTGTGCAGGGTGGCCAGGTCGGCCGCGCCCCGACCGGAGTGCCACCCCTGCGGGTCGCTGATCGTGCCGGTCGACTTCTGGGTCAGGCTCGGGAACATCTCGGCCAGCGTGTTCTCTACCGCCTTGTCGCGAGAGGCAAGCACGGGCAACAGATTTCCGCCTCCAGGCGCGGCGGAGGCCGCTGTCGTCTGGGCCGCGGTGATCTCGGCCAGCCGCTCCCCGATCCGGTGCGCATAAGCCGACAGAAAGGACTGCCGAAAGGCCTTGGTCCGTGACCGGGCGCCGGCGGCCGCACCGGCCCCGGCCTGGGTCACGGCGGTTGTGGCCTGCACCAGCAGCGAGGTGAACAGCGCCTCGACCGCGTCCAGGTCCGGCTCGAAGCCGACGACGGTGCAGAACCCCAGGTTCTTGGTCCAGACCGAACGACACCGATTGGCCTGCGCGACCGCGTTCAGCAGCACCGCCTTGGCGGACTCGTACGGGTTGTCGATGCCGATCCGGCGTCCGTTGGGCTTGTCCCTGTTGTCGGGTGCGGTGGCCGCGAGCATTGCGGCATCGATGCTGTAGCGGGCCATCCGTTCCTGCGCGGCGGCGGTGAGCGCCTCCGCCTCCGCCGGGAACCCGGTCGCCTCGGCTTTCGCAAGCAGGTTTCTAATCCGGCTGAGCATCCGCTCGTCCACGGGGTTTTCGGCAGCCGGTTCATGGCCGGTCGAGGCCCGCGCGGAACCACCGGCTGGCGGCCGGGCGGTACCGGGCTTGGGGCCCAACTGCTCCAGGACCGGCATCGTGCCCAGCAGCGCCACCAGCTCGAGCGCCATCGGGATGACGTCGACCCAGTCGTTGTTGGGCAACTCGCACCAGGCGCGCAGGTAACCCTGCTCCGGAGTCCACCAGACCTTGGCGTCCAGTTCGGCCAGCTGGGCCGGCCAGCGGGGGTCCAGGGTGACCACGGAATACTGCTTCAGATCGGCCGCGATGACATCGGTGACCAGCCGCACGTGCCGGTTGCCGAATTGCCGCCCGACCAGCCGGACCACGTCCACCGGCTGCCAGCCGCAGTTCCAGGCCGCGGTGATGACTTCGGTCAGGTGCGAGGTCAGGCTGCGTTCGGTAATCGCCCGCCAGCCGCCCAGATTCGGCTGCTCGACCAGGGTCTGGATCGCGGTTTGGACGGCGCGGTGGTCATTTTCGTGATAGGCGTGCATCACGGTGCCCACCAGCGTCTCCACCAACTCCGCCAGCGACGGCTGCCGCGGCGGGATCGGCGCCCCAAGTGGGTCAAACATCCCAAAAGCCGCGCCGGGCTGCGACATCGGCCGAGCCGCCGGCGCCGGCCGACCGGGCTTGCGTCGCTGCTTGTTCTTCTTCCCCATGCCGCAACCCTAGCGCCCTTCCGCTGCTCTTTCGGTCGCCTGTGGATAACTCAAAGCACTTGCGACCCAAGGTATTTCGTCAGCTGGGCTGATAGGGCGAGACCACGACCTCCACCCGCTGGAACTCCTTGAGGTCGGAGTAGCCGGTGGTGGCCATCGACCGGCGCAGCGCACCGACCAGGTTGGTGGTGCCGTCTGCCGCCCGTCCGGGACCGTAGAGGATCTCCTCCAGGGTGCCGACGGTTCCGACCCGGACCCGGGCTCCGCGCGGCACCGACGGGTGGTGCGCCTCCGGACCCCAGTGGAATCCCCGACCGGGAGCATCGGACGCGCGGGCCAGCGCCGCGCCGAGCATCACCGCGTCGGCACCACAGGCGATCGCCTTGACCACCTCGCCGGACCGGCCGACCCCGCCGTCCGCGATCACGTGCACGTACCGGCCCCCCGACTCGTCCATGTAGTCGCGCCGGGCGGCCGCCACATCCGCGACCGCGGTCGCCATCGGGGCGTGGATGCCGAGGGTGTCCCGGGTGGTGTGGGTGGCGCCGCCACCGAACCCGACCAGGACGCCGGCCGCGCCGGTGCGCATCAGGTGCAATGCCGAGGTGTAGGTGGCCGAGCCGCCGACGATCACCGGGACGTCGAGTTCGTAGATGAAACGCTTGAGGTTGAGCGGCTCGGCCCGGCCGGAGACGTGCTCGGCGGACACGGTGGTGCCACGGATCACGAACAGGTCGACCCCGGCGTCCACCACGGTCTTCCAGAACTGCTGGGTGCGCTGCGGGGTGAGCGCCGCCGAGACAGTGACCCCGGCGTCACGGATCTCCTTGATCCGGGCCACGATCAGCTCGGGCTTGATCTCTTCCGCGTACAACTCCTGCATCCGCCGGGTGGAGACAGCCGGCTCCAGGCCGGCGATCTCGGCCAGCAGCGGCTCGGGATCCTCGTACCGGGTCCACAGGCCCTCGAGGTCGAGTACCCCCAGGCCACCGAGCCGGCCGAGCGCCACGGCGGTGGACGGCGACATCACCGAGTCCATCGGCGCAGCCAC
>JANNPJ010000778.1:0-1658 GCA_031400005.1 Kineosporiaceae bacterium
TGAAGCGCATTCGCGGGCCGTTTTCGCTCAACATCAACGACGAAACAGGCTGCTTGGTGGAGGGTTTCGACACCCCCCCCATGGTCATGATGCCCCACCATCGCAGCTATCAAGGCGGGCTGATCGAGGGCACCGGGCTCACCAAACACAAAGACCTGTTCGCTTGGCGTTACACCACGGGTGATGTGCCGCCGCGCGTCCAGAAGGCCCACGACGACATCGAGGCGCTCCCCGAAGTGAGCGAACCCGATCGACCAGCAGTTTGCCGCGCTCGGCGAGGTCCTCGTAGGCGGCTTCGGCCCGACCGGCCACCTCCAGGGCACGTGCGGCGGCCTTGGTCGGGGCCTCCTGAGCCTGGTTGAGCAATGCCTTCTGGGCCTGGCTGCCGAAAGCTACCGGGTCGAACTGTGCCTGAACGGCGGAGGCGTTGGCGGCGGCGGCGCGGACCCGCTCCACCGCGAGATCGGTCGCGCCGACCACTGCGAACAACGGGGTGGTGGTGGTGGCCATGTCTGCTCCTCTTGGAGGGTGCTTGAATCGGAAGTCTGTTGCGACGTCATGGAGTGGTACGGCTGCGAGTGGAACGGCTCGTTCGTCCGGTCCGGGTCGCTCTGCCGTTGGGTGCCGGAGCGCTCGCCGGGGCCTGACTGTCAGCGGCCGCCGCCTTGGTGGCACGCTTGCGGGCACCGCGCTTCGGCGTCACCTCGACACCGTCGTCTGCCCCGTCGACATCGGCCGGGACGGACTTGAGTGGATGGATGTCGGCACTGACCGACTCGACGCCGCCCGCCACCGTGGCCCGGGCGTTTTCGCCCCGGAAGGTGGCGTAGATGTCGAGCAGGACTCGCTTCTGCCGAGCAGTCAGATTGATGTCGCTCTGCAGCGCGACCTCGACCTCGAGGCCGCCGGATTCTTCCAGCAGGCCAGCCCGCAGGAAGAGCGCCTCCGCGGAGATCTGCAGCCCTTTCGCGATCTGCTGCAGCACCTCGGCCGACGGCTTGCGTAGCCCGCGCTCGATCTGGCTGAGGTAGGGATTACTTACCCCCGCCACGCTGGCCAACTGGCGAAGTGAGAGCCGCGCAATCTCGCGCTGCTCCTTCAGGTAGCCGCCGAGGTCCCCGACCTGGTGCGGCACTTTCAACGTCGCCATGCCTGTACTCTGCTTGCAATAGCTAGCATTTGCAAGCGGACGAGGCCGCACTCTCGCGTGAGTCCAGTCACTACCGGCGAATATCCCGGGGGTTGATCAGCTGGGAACGGGGTCGAGGCCGAGCAGGCTTCTGGCCTCTACCCCGTTCATCGGCGGGCGCTGAAGCCGATCGGACAGCTCTGCGGCCCGAGTCACCAGCTCGGCATTGCCCGCGACCGGTCGGCCCGAGGCGAAGAACAGATTATCCTCCATCCCGACCCGCAGGTGACCGCCGAGCGCCAACGCGGCCGCCATGATCGGCAGATGGCCGCGGCCGATTCCGGTCGCGGACCACGAGGTCACCTCCGCTGGTAGCGCTTGCACCCCGGCCACCAGGGCAGGCAGCGTGGCCGGCATCCCCCCGGGGACACCGAGAACGAAATCGACGTGCACCTTGCCACCGGCCGGCAGCCCGCACTCGCGCAACAGTCGGGCGAGCGCGTGAACCTGCCCCAGGTCGAACAGCTCG
>JANNPJ010000002.1:0-20472 GCA_031400005.1 Kineosporiaceae bacterium
CAGCAGTACACCGGCACCCTGACCATCACGGTCGCACCCTCCACCGCAGTGCCCTTGGGAACCGTCGCTACCTACTCGGTCTTCAGCGGGACAACGATCACTAACTCCAGCAACACCAACCTGAGCGGAGATCTTGGGGCCACCAGCTCGATCTCGGGATTCCCACCAGGCACGAGTGGCGGCGTAACTCACGTCGCTGACGCCGCGGCCGCTGCGGCTCGGACCGCTCTGACCACCGCCTATAACGACGCTGCCGGCCGGACCCCGAGCGCCACCTTCACCGGAAACCTGGCCGGGCGGACCTTTACGGCGGGAGTTCACCGGAAGACTTCAGGTGCGACCCTGAACGGAACCGTCACCTTGGACGGCGGCGGAGACCCGAATGCCGTGTTCATCTTCCAGATCAACGGAAACCTGAGTTCGAACTCGTCCGGCAACGTCACCCTGATCAATGGTGCCCAAGCCAGCAACGTGTTCTGGCAGATCACGGGCACCACGGGGATCGGATCGTCGTCCAGTTTCTCGGGCACCATTCTCTCCGCCGGGGCGATCACCGTGAGTACCGATGCGGTGATCCGCGGTCGGGCACTGTCCTACCTGGGCATCACCCTGACCAGGAACACCTTTCCCTAGGTCCGGATGACGAGCGCAATGGATTGGCTGCGTTGATGACATGTGACGGCGTGGATACCCGACGATGGTGGAGGAGGTGACGGTGACGGTGCAGAGGACAAGAACGGATGATTCCGGATTCACCTTGGTCGAAATGATCGTCGCGATGGGCATCTTCGCGGTGCTACTGGCGATCTTCGCCACGGCGGTCCAGAGCTTCTCCGCATCCACCGTCCGCGCACTGCGGACTTCGGATCAAAGTACCCAGGCCAGAACTGTCTTCAACCTCTTCGACAAGCAGTTACGGGCTGCGTCGGCGATATCCACGCCTGCCCTGGTCGGCGTCAATTGGTACGTCGAATACCTCGATAGCACGGCGGCGTCGAGTACCTGTACGCAATGGGTGGTGCGTACCGACACCGACGTCATCGCGACTCGCAGGTGGACGGTGGGCGCGACCACCGCTCCGGCCTGGCGCACGGTCGGCACCAACGTCACGAACACCACCGTCCAGAATCCCTTCGGGCTCATCGTCAGCACCACAGTGGTTCCACGGCAGCGGCTTTCCGTGAACCTGAGGTTTCAGAAGACGGGTGGTCCGTTGACGGTGAACAACAGCGTCTTCACGGCCAGGAACAGCAGTGCCTCGTCTGTCACCAACGCCCCCACCGGACTTATCTGCAACTCCTCGACGTGGAGAACATGATCATGGGTCAGAGAACACTCCGCTATCTGAATCCCGTGCGGGCTCGCGGTCGCGCGAGCGGTGACGAGGGCATCGCACTCCTGATCGTGATCATGGCGATGCTGATCCTTTCCTCGCTCAGCGTGCTGGCGCTCGGTGCCATCGTCGTGCAGGCCAAGCCGAGCCAGTTCCAGCAGAAGAACGTGCAGACCATCAGCGCGGCCGAGGCGGGGCTTGACGCCGGCCTGTCGGCGATCCGCAACGGCATCTACGACGAGGCAGGCGTTACCTACGGAGACCGTGCGCTCCTGCCCTGTTGGAGCGATCACACCGGGGAGGTCGGCAATCCCAGCGGCGGGGCGCTGACGTACTCGGTCACCATCACCTACTTCACGTCCGACCCCTCGGAGCAGACTGCGGCGTGGCGAGCAACGAACAAGATGGCCTGCACCGAGGGAAACGGCACCGCCACCACGCCGCTGTTCGCGTTCATCACCGCCGATGGGGTCGGCGGCGCCCTGGCCAACCAGGCGGTAGCGGTGGGCGACAGGACTTTGCAGACCGTCTATACCTTCAAGTCGACGAATCCGAACCTGCCCGGTGGCCAGATCAAGGACCCCAGCGGGCTGTGTTACTCGGGTGGCTCAACCGTCGGTTCCGGAGTCGCGATGGCGACGTGCCTGACCGGCGCCGACGCGCAGATGTGGGCCTACACCACCGGCTACCAGATCGTCCTGACCTCGACTCGCGCGGCGGACGGTTCCGGTGGACTCTGCCTGTCGGCGCAGATGACGGGAACGCTGACGACGGTGAACGCGACAATGCAGACCTGCCATCTGACCGCATTGGATTACAAGCAGAAGTGGGGGGTCAGCAGCTCGGACCCGGTGGCCTTCTTCGGCCATCTCAAGGCACCGACCGATTACTCCTCCTCCTGGTGCCTGGGAGTGGCCCTTCCCAGCGTGGTGGGTAGCGTCGTGCGGGCGAGCTCGGCGTGCACCCCTGGTGTTTACCCGCAGGCTCAGGTGGGTGCCGGTGCGGCCGGAGATACGAAGGCAACTGCCGCTGCAATGTCCGGTTTTCCGTTCCAGTGGGTGAACTACAAGGAATTCGGCCGATGCCTCGACGTGACGGGCTGGAACGTCGGCACGGTCTCGCAGATTCTCTACCCGTGCAAGCAGGATCCGTCGGCCAGAGACGTGGTGGCCGCGACCCCGGGCTGGAACGAGATGTTCGTCTGGGACCAGACCACCAAACACTTCTTCCTCCGCCGCGATGCCTCGACCAACAGGCCGTATCTCGGCACGAATCCGGCCTACTGCATGCGCAGCCCGAATACCAATGGCGGCTACGTTCTTTTCTCGACCCTGTGCAGCGCCATCACCGCCGGTACCAGCCCCGCCTTCACCTGGACGGTGAATCGCGACACCTCGAACGCGCAGACAAGCTACACGATTGTTGATTCCTACAATCGCTGCCTGTCGGCGGGTGCCAACCACCCGACCAACACGCCGAGCTATTCCTCGGTGATCACGGCTACCTGTGACGGCAGCAGTGCGCAGAAGTGGAATGCCCCGCCCAGCACGGGCGACGCCGCGGTCGGTGACCTCGCCGAAGTGCCTAATCACTAATGCCGAACCAGTGTGACTTTCGCCGGTAGGGTCGTCTAGTGCTGAGTTTGGTGGGGGCAGCCGGAGTCGATCAGGTGGATCTGGGTGGCCCGGGTCGAGTGTTCCTGATCGTCGCCGTTGGGCTGCTCGGCTTGGTCATCGGCTCCTTCCTCAATGTCGTCATCGTCCGGGTACCGGCCGGCAAATCCGTGGTCCGCCCGCGCAGCGCCTGTCCGGCCTGCGCGGAGCCGATCAAGGAGCGGGACAACCTCCCGGTGCTGTCGTGGCTGCTGCTGCGCGGCCGGGCGCGCTGCTGCGGCGAACCGATCAGCGGCCGATATCCCTTGGTGGAGGCCGCAACCGCGGTGGTGTTCGGGGCCCTGGCTGGCTGGGTCGGGTTGTCCTGGTTGTTGCCGGCGCTGCTGTACCTGGCGGCGATCAGCATCGCGCTGACCATGATCGACCTTGAATTGCGGCGGTTGCCGAACGCGATCGTCCTGCCTTCGTATCCGGTCGCCGCCGTCCTGCTGGTTCCGCCCGCGCTCGTCGAGGGTGAGCTCGGCCGGCTGCTGTCCGCAGCCATCGGCGCCGCCTGCCTGTATGCCCTCTACTTCGGGCTGATGGTCGCGTACCCGAAAGGAATGGGTTTCGGCGACGTCAAACTGGCTGGGGTACTTGGCCTGTATCTGGGCTGGTTCGGCTGGCAATACACCGTCGTGGGAGGCTTTTTCGGATTCCTCGTCGGCGGCGTGGTCGGTTTAATGCTGATGGCACTCGGTCGAGCCGGTCGCAAATCCCACATTCCGTTCGGCCCGTACATGATGATCGGTGCCTGGCTGGCTTTACTCTGCGCCGAGCCGGTCGTGGACTGGTATTTGCGTTCCTCCGGTATTTCCTGACGATCGGTGAACTTCCGGTAATCGATTGGCCCACGGTGGTACGCCGTCCGGGCGAACGTGACGCTGCGGAATGCACTGAGGGTGCAACCTCGCTCAAGCCCGCACCTCGAAAGCCCGATCCTGCCTCTGGGAGATCCATGAAGGATGCCCGGAGTTTGCGAGAAAGGGAGCGACAACCATGGCTCGACGTACGGCCATCGGCCTGGACATTGGGACCTCCGTGGTTCGCGCCGCAGAGTTGTCGTTCGGACGAGGTGGCATCACCCTCGACCGCTTCGGCCAGGTAGTCCTTCCCGACGGTGCGGTCCGCGACGGCGAGGTGGTCGACGAGGACGTCGTCACTGCCTGCTTGAAGCACCTCTGGTCGGCCACCGCGTTCTCGCACAAGAAGGTGGTGCTGGGCATCGCCAATCAGCGGGTCATCGTGCGGCAGATGGACCTGCCCTGGATGGAGCAGGCCGAACTGCGCGCCAGCCTCGCCTTCCACGTCGCAGACTTCCTGCCGATCGCGGTCGAGCAGTCCGTCCTGGATTTCTTCCCGCTCGAGGAGGTCAAGGACGATAACGGTGCCCGGATGCTGCGCGGCCTGCTGGTCGCGGCCCAGCGCGACACCGTGCTCTCCAACGTCCGCTGCGCCGAGAACGCCGGACTCAAGGTCGCCAGCGTGGACCTGACCTCGTTCGCGGTGCTGCGTGCAATGGGGCGGCAGACCGACTTCGCGGTCGGGACCGAAGCCCTGATCGATATCGGCGCCCGGGTCACCAACATCATCGTGCACAGCGCCGGCGTCCCTCGGTTCGTCCGGATTTTGCTGATGGGCGGCCAGGACGTCACCGACGCGGTCGCCGAGCAGCTCGGCGTCCCGCTCGAGCAGGCCGAGGGGATGAAGCAGCACTTCGCTACCTACGGAACCGGCGAGGAGCTGGCGATGGTCTCCCGGACCGTGGCCACCACCGCGCAGGACTTCGTCGACGAGATTCGCGGTTCGCTCGACTACTACGGCGCCTCCACCCCGGGCGTCCCGGTGGAACGGATCGTGGTGTCCGGCGGTGGATCGCGGCTGGAAGGGCTGATTGACCGTCTGGCCAGCGGAACCCGGCTTCCGGTCACCACCGGAGACCCGCTTCGACCGCTACGGATGGGTCGAACCGGGCTCGATCAGGATCAGCTGGACTTCATCAAGCCGTTGGCAGCGGTGCCGGTCGGTCTGGCCTTGGGAGCGATTTGATGACCGATCAACTGACCGATGAGCGTACCGAATCCGAGGAACAGCCGGTCAAAGCCGAGCCGATCCGGGTCGCCTGGGCCGCGATACCTCGGGTCAACTTGCTGCCGGTCGAGATCATCGAGGCCCGGCAGTTCCGGCAGACCAAGATCACGCTGGCCTGCATCGTTCTCGGAACCCTCGTCGTTGCTGCGGCTGGGGTGTTCTGGGCCCAGATGGGAGTCAACGCCGCCGATGAGGAGTTGGCTACCGCTGAGAGCGAGATCGTCAGGCTGCAGACCGAACAGACGCGATATGCGGCCGTGCCGATGGTGGCCGCCCAGTTGGCGGCGGCCAATGCGGCCCGGACCCAGGCGATGGGCACAGACGTGCTCTGGTACCGCTACCTCAACGACGTCCGGGATGCGCAGCCGACAAACGTCAAGCTCGATTCCCTCACCCTCACGGTGACCGCGGCCTCGGCCGGAGTGAGTGCCGACGTGCTGAGTGTCCCCGGGATCGGCACGATCACGACGGCCGGGACGGCAGCCGAGTATTCCCAGGTGTCCGCCTGGCTCGAAGCCCTGAACAAGCTCAACGGCACCTCGTCGTCCACGCTGACGAACGCGTCCAAGGCCGAGAGCCCGGACGACCCGACGAAGGCGGTCACCTTCGCCGCCGGCGCCGTGCTCACGGCCGACGCGCTGTCGAACCGATACGACAAGAAAGCGGGCTGACATGCTTGCCAACCGGACCGGTCGCTGGTCGCTGGCCGCCTCGATACTCTGCCTCGCTCTGTTGGCCGCCACCTGGTTCTTGCTGATCTCTCCCAGGCGGGCGGCTGCGGCCGAGACCCGGATCCAGACCGAGGCGCAAGTGTCACAGGCCGAGGTCTTGCAGCAGAAGATCAAGACCTTGAAGGTGCAGTACGCGGACCTGCCGAAGCGGCGGGCCGAGCTGAAGGCCATCAGTAAGGAATTGCCGGCCGAGGCCGCTGTGCCGAAGTTGGTGCGCGATCTGCAGATGTACGCGGCTCAAGCCGGTGTGACCCTGGACACCCTCACTCCCGGTTCGCCCGCGCTGGTGACCGCGGAGGGAACGCCCGCCCCGGCGGCGGGGGCCGCGGTCGCCACGGCGTCAGCACCGCAGTTGGTCGGGATCCCGATAGCCCTGACGATCAACGGTGACTATTTCGAGGCCTCGTTGTTCATCAAGAACCTGCAGACGAAGCTCGACCGGGCCCTGCTGATCTCGGCGGTTTCGGTGGCACCCGGGAGCGACGTCTCGACGACGACCGCTGCCCCCACGACGTCCACCGCGACGCCGGCAGTGGTCGCCCCCACCGCCCCGGCCGTCGATTCGGACGTGGTCACCGCCACGATCACCGGGTCGATCTTCGTCCTGCTGGACGGCACCTCGTCGCTGGCCGAGGTGACCGCGGCAGCCAAGGCCGCCACCCTCGGAACGACGACGCCGACCCCGACGCCGTCCGCCAGCTGAGGTCGAACCGCAGCTGAGGGCCCGGCAGGCCCACCTTCGGACCGAGGGGAGTTGGGCGCGTGGGAGGATCGAGCCATGCTTCGTTGGCTCACCGCGGGGGAGTCCCACGGCCCCCTACTCATCGGCGTCCTCGAGGGTCTGCCGGCCGGTGTCCACGTGACGGCGGCCGACCTGCGGATCGCCTTGACTCGCCGCCGCCTCGGTTACGGCCGGGGCGCCCGGATGAAATTCGAACAGGACGACGTCCGGCTGGTCGGTGGTGTCCGGCACGGTCTGACCATTGGCGGGCCGATCGCCGTCGAGATCGGCAACAGCGAATGGCCGAAATGGGAGACGGTGATGTCCGCCGATCCGGTCGATCCGGACGCGCTCGACCCCAACGGCCGCAATGCCCCGCTGACTCGTCCCCGGCCGGGTCACGCCGATCTGGTCGGCATGCAGAAGTACGGGTTTGACGACGCCCGCCCGGTGCTGGAGCGGGCCTCCGCCCGGGAGACCGCGGCCCGGGTCGCGCTCGGCCAGGTGGCCGCGGCTTTCCTGGAGCAGACTGTCGGCATCCGGCTGGTCAGCCATACCGTGTCGATCGGCCCGGTGACCACCCCGGACGACGCAGACCTGCCGGGCCCGGACGACGTCGCCGGCCTGGACGCCGATCCGATGCGCAGCCATCACCTGGCCACCAGCGCCGCGATGGTCGCCGAGATCGACGACTGCCGGAAGACCGGAGACACCATCGGCGGAGTGGTCGAGGTGCTGGCCTACGGCGTCCCGCCGGGCCTGGGTAGTCACGTGCACTGGGACCGTCGGCTGGACTCCCGGCTGGCCGGTGCGCTGATGGGCATCCAGGCGATCAAGGGGGTCGAGGTCGGCGACGGGTTCCGCACCGCGACCCGGCGTGGTTCCGCCGCGCACGACGAGATCGAGCGGGACGACACCGGCACGGTCCGGCGTCGGACCGGCCGGGCCGGAGGCACCGAGGGCGGCATGTCCACCGGTGACGTCCTCCGGGTTCGGGCCGCGATGAAGCCGATCTCCACCGTGCCGCGGGCTCTGGACACCATCGACACCGCGACCGGCGAGGCGGCTGTGGCCATTCACCAGCGCTCGGATATCTGCGCGGTACCGGCCGCCGGGGTGGTCGCCGAGGCGATGGTCGCGCTGGTGCTGGCCGAGGCCGTGGTGGAGAAGTTCGGCGGCGACAGTGTGGCCGAAACTGCCCGCAACGCCCGGGCCTACCTGGCTGCCATCCCAGAGACGATGCGAACTCAGTCGGTCGAGGTGCCTTCGTGAGCCGGCCGGTTGCCGTCCTGATCGGGCCGCCGGGAGCGGGTAAGACGACGGTCGCCGAGGCGGTCGCCCGCGAGCGCGGCCTGTCAGCCAGGGACACCGATGTGGACGTCGAGCGGGCCACCGGCAGGGCAGTGTCGGACATCTTCTTCGAAGACGGTGAGACGGCGTTTCGCGAATTCGAGCACGCCGCGGTGCTGACGGCCCTTGCCGAGCACGACGGCATCCTGTCCGTCGGTGGCGGCGCGGTCCTCGACCCGCGAACCCAGGAGGCGCTGCGCAAGCACACGGTGATCTTCCTGGACGTGCGGATTGCCGACGCCTCGAAACGGATCGGCCTGAACCGGGATCGGCCGCTGCTGCTGGGCAATCCGCGGGCGCAGTGGACCCAGATGATGGACCGTCGTCGTCCGGTCTACCTCGACGTCGCTACCGCCCGAGTCGCCACCGACGGGCTGAATGCCGACGAGGTGACCGATAAGGTGCTTGCGGTCCTCACCGAACTGGAGAGTGCGGGCGAATCCAGCGGAGGAGTGTCTCGGTGAATCGGGCCTGCACGACGATTCGCGTCGGCCGTGACGACAATCCGACCGGTGGCCTGCCGTATGACGTGGTGATTGGTCCCGGTGGGCTGGAATCGCTGCCCCGGTTGCTCGGGGACGCCGTCCGCCGGGTTGCCGTGGTGCATCCGCGGGCGCTGCGCTCGCTGGCCCGGACCGTGCACGCCGACCTGGAGGCAGGCGGCCTCCGGTCGGTACTGATCGAGGTGCCGGACGGCGAGGCGGCCAAGACCGCCGAAGTGCTGGCGATGTGCTGGGGAGTGCTCGGCCAGGCCGGATTCACCCGAACGGACGTCGTGGTCGGCCTCGGCGGCGGCGCGGTCACCGACCTGGCCGGGTTCCTCGCCGCCACCTGGTTGCGCGGCGTCCCGGTGGTGCAGATCCCGACCACGCTGCTCGGGATGGTGGACGCCGCGGTCGGCGGCAAGACCGGAATCAACACCGCTGAAGGCAAGAACCTGGTGGGCGCGTTCCATCCGCCCCGGGGGGTGATCTGCGACCTGACCGCGCTGCGCACGCTGCCGCATCTCGATTTGGTGGCCGGTCTCGGCGAGGTGGTCAAGTGCGGGTTCATCGCGGACCCGGTGATCCTCGAGCTGATCGAGGAAGACCCGTCCCGGGTGACCACCTGGGACTCGCCGGTGCTGCGCGAGCTGATCGAGCGCAGCGTCGCGGTGAAGGCCCGCGTCGTCACCGACGACCTGCGCGAGTCCGGGCTGCGCGAGATCCTCAATTACGGGCACACCTTCGCGCACGCGGTCGAGCAGGTGGAGAATTTCGGCTGGCGGCACGGCGAGGCGGTCAGCCTGGGCATGATGTACGTCGCGCAGCTCGGGTACCTGACCGGCCGGACCGACGCCGATCTGGTCGCCCGGCACCGCCGCGTGCTCGCCAGCCTCGGGCTGCCGTTGACCTACCGCGGTGACCGCTGGCCGGCGCTGTTCACCGCGATGGGCCGGGACAAGAAGAACCGTGGCGACCTGATGCGGTTCGTCGTCCTCGATGGGCTGGCTCAACCGGGGACCCTCGCCGGGCCCAGCCTCGAGCAGCTCGAAGAGGCCTACCGCCTGGTCAGCGAGTGACGGACATTGAGATCCGGGCGGCGGTTGAGCGGGAGGTGCCGGCCGTCGTCGCGCTGCTGGCCGACGATGTGCTCGGAGCCGGGCGCGAGTCGCCGGACGACCTCGCGCCCTACCTGGCCGCCTTCGCCCGGCTGCAGGCCGATCCGAACCAGCTGGTGGTCGTTGCCGTCCGCGGCGATGTTGTGGTTGGCACGCTGCAGTTGAGCGTTGTCCCTGGGCTTTCCCGGCGGGGACGGACCCGGTCGATCATTGAGGCGGTCCGGGTGCACCGGGACGAGCGTGGCAGCGGCCTGGGGACGGCGCTGATCGAGTGGGCGGTCGCCGAGTCTGGTCGGCGCGGCTGCAGCCTGGTCCAGCTGACCTCCGACCGGACCAGAACGGATGCGCACCGGTTCTACGAGAAGCTCGGCTTCACCAACTCCCACGTCGGCTTCAAGCTCGAGCTCTAATCTGGATGGGGATAAACTGCGGCGCAGGTGCCCGCAGCGGAGGAGCCGGGGAGGTGGCCGAATGTTCAACCTGATTGAGGATCTCGACTCGGCCTGGGCTGATGTTCTACGGGCCTGGCACGGGCTCGACTTCTCTCAGGGCTGGCGGCCCGAGATCGTTGCCGGAGGAATATTCATGACCCCGCCGCCGGGCACCACTCACAACTTGATCGCAGATGAGCTGCATTATGCAGTGGGATCTGTGATTGACCGCCGTCGCTTCGCGGTCTTCCAGTCACAGGGCGTGGCACTTCGCTCGGTTAGCGGGATTTTTATCCCTGACCTGTGTGTGGTCGCCCGGTCTCAGGCTCAGCCTGGCACGGGTTTTGTTGACAGTGATCACGTGGTCTTGACCGTGGAGATCACTTCTATGGGCAATGCTGATCATGACCGGAAACTGAAAAAGTGGGCATATGCCCACGGAGGGGTTGCTCAGTACGTCTTGGTCGACGCCTTTGACCAGGCTGGGCCGAGCGTCTGGGTATTCAGCCAGCCTGAAGATGGGGTGTATCGCGATGCTGTACGGACGCCCTTCGGGGAGCGGATCGCACTCGCAGATCCGGTAGCGGCCGACATCGATACTTCGCTTTTCCCAGCGTCCTGAACGACCTGATCGGCTTCGGGCGGTCAATCATCAACTGGATCGAATAGTGGTTGACGAGAGATTGTGGGGGTACACAGGATGGACCGCAGGTTTGCGGACTCGCCACTGACCTGGGGTGATGTGCTGCGGATCTGGCAGGAACTCGAGGTCCAGGAGGGCTGGCGGCCGGAGATCACTCCCGGCGCGATCCGCATTGCGCCGCCGCCGAGGGAGGGTCACAAGCTCGCTGCCGCAATGATCAGCCGCGCTCTGGTCGAGGCAGCCGATGAGAGCTTCGCGGTGCTGGCCTCCCAGGGCGTGGCTGTCCCGTCCGCCGGTGGGATTTTCATGCCGGACCTGTGCGTCGTCAAAAACCAGGTTCCGTCCGGACCCGAACCAATCGACAGTGTGCAGGTCGCCGTGGCGGTTGAGATCACCTATCACGGTACCGAGCAGGCAGATCTGGAGTGGAGGATTTCGGCCTATGCTCTCGGTGGGATCGCCCAATTCCTGCTGGTCGACGTGTTCGACGATGACGGCCCGGCGGTATTTGCCTTCAGCCGGCCCAGGGACGGTGCCTATCGCAAGATTCTGCGAATGGCATTGGGCGAGAAAATTGAGCTTGGCGATCCAGTGCCGGCCGTCATCGACAGTTCACTCTTTCCGGCTCTTACCCATCCCGGGTACCGCTCTTCCCGATCCGGCCTAGGGTTCGTGCCGAATTTAACCTCGCGCGACTGATCTTCGTCTAGGCCACCGAACGGCCTCTTAGGGCACGCAGGCGCGCCCAGTGGCAAAGTGGTTGCAGGTTTCGACCCGGCCACTGAGCCTGCTGGCTAATTCCCCGTCCCGGGCAAGGGGTGGGGGACGGTGTCCGTGCTGGCTGGGGAAGAGCCTGCCCATCGCTTGGGTCGATTCTTCCCCAATCACGCTCCTGGGCTCGCGACCACTCCGAGACACCAAGGCTCTGGTATTCGGCGAAGCGATAGCCTTCGGGGATGACGAAGGTCCTGGTACTGAACGGGCCGAACCTCTCCCGGTTGGGGTCGCGCGAACCGGAGGTCTACGGCCACGAGACGCTGGCCGACCTCGCGGAGGCCTGCGTAAAGCAGGGGGCTGAGCTGGGGCTCAGCGTTGAGGTGCGGCAGACCAACGACGAGGCTGAACTGGTTGGCTGGCTGCATGGCGCGGTCGACGCCGGTGCGCACGTCGTGCTCAACCCGGCGGCCTTCACCCATTACGCGTACGCGATCCGGGACGCCTGTGCTCTGGTGACCCAGGCCGGGCTGGTCCTGGTCGAGGTGCACCTGTCCAACCCGGCCGCTCGCGAGGAGTTCCGGCACAACAGTGTGGTCGCCGGGGTGTGCACCGGGACGGTCGCCGGCTTTGGCCGCGACTCGTACCTGCTCGGTCTGCGGGCCGTCGCCGCTCGGCTGGACCGACACCCGAGCTGAAATCCGGCTGCGTCGATCCGGCTACGATGGCTCGCAGGATCTGTGCGTTTCCTTCCCACCCCCAACCGGACCCATCGTGCGGCGGCATCCTGTCCGCACGCTGACGAGTCGACGAGAGAGACCACGTGGCATCGACCAACGACCTGAAGAACGGCATTGTGCTCAACCTGGACGGGCAGCTCTGGACTGTCGTCGAGTTCCAGCATGTCAAGCCCGGCAAGGGCCCTGCCTTCGTCCGGACGAAGCTCAAGCACGTTCTGTCCGGCAAGGTGGTGGACAAGACGTTCAACGCGGGCACCAAGGTGGACACGGCGACCGTGGACAAGCGGGACATGCAGTTCCTGTACCGCGACGGCACCGATTTCGTCTTCATGGACAGCAGCAACTACGAGCAGATCTCGATCTCCGAGGCCACCGTCGGGGACGCGGCGAACTTCCTGCTGGAGAACCAGGAGGCAACGGTCGCCACCCACGAGGAGGTGCCGTTGTTCATCGAGCTGCCGACGTCCGTCGTCCTGGAGATCACCTACACCGAACCGGGCCTGCAGGGTGACCGCTCCACCGGCGGCACCAAGCCCGCCACCGTGGAGACCGGATACGAGATGCAGGTGCCGCTGTTCGTCGAGCAGGGCACCAAGGTCAAGGTGGACACCCGTTCGGGTGACTACCTCGGCCGGATCAGCTGAGCCGGCGAACACATGGGCGCCAGGAGCAAGGCCCGCAAGCGGGCGCTGGACATCCACTTCGAGGCCGACCAACGCGGAATCGACCCGCTCAAACTGATCGCGGATCGGCTGGCCCGGGGTAATGAGGGTCACGTCCTGGCGGAGTACTCGATCACTTTGGTCGAGGGTGTGATGGAGCAGTCCGAACGGATCGATGAGCTGCTGGCCACCTACTCGCACGGCTGGACGATCGACCGGATGCCGGCCGTGGATCGAGCGGTGCTGCGGATCGGCACCTGGGAGTTGTTGTTCAACGACGATGTCCCGGACGCGGTGGCGATCGACGAAGCGGTCGAGCTGGCTCGCCTGCTCTCCACGGACGATTCGCCTGGGTTCGTCAATGGTCTGCTGGGCCGGCTGCTCGAGGTGAAGACAGCCTAAGAGGTGTCGGGCGGCACGGAGTGAGCGAAGAGTCTCCAGCGAGCCGGAGAAATACCCGATGTCCCATCGAGAGTCTCGATGGGAGGTGCGTCCGTGAAGCCAGCCGATGGATCAGTGACGGCCGCACCGATCACGACCACCGGTCTTCAGGCGCTCCTGGATGAGTCTGCCGCCGCCCTGGACCGGGGTCGGTGTGTCGAGGGCATCGAGATCTCCCGGCGGGCGATCAAGCAGGCCATCCAGCTCGGCGACCGGGCCCGGGAGGCCAGCGGGCTCGGTCTTCTCGCCCGGCAACTGACCCACTCGGGCGAGATGGAGCTGACCGCCGCGGTCTGCGATCAGGCGGCGGCGATCCTGCGCGAACTCGATGACCAATCCGGCTTGTGCGACAACATGATCGTCCAGGCGCTCGCGCTGAACGAGCTCGGATTGAGCGAGGAGGCCCTGGACGCCCTGGACGTCGCCCATGAGGTCGCCAGTCGGTTGAACGACCGGAGCTTGCTGTACTGGGTGCACAACCGGATCGCCGTCGTGCTTGGCGCAATGCAGGACTACGGCCGGGCAGAGAAGTTCAATCAGCGGGCGCTGGTCCTGGTCGAGGGCCTCGATGAGGACGCCCGGTTCTGCATCCTCAACAACGTCGCGGACAACTCGATCGGGCTCTCCCGGCAGGTCCGGGAGACCGGTGACTGGGCGGCGGCCGACCAAATCGTCCGGGATGGCCTGGGGCACGTGGAGACGGCACTGGCGCTCGCGGTCGCCAGCAAGAACCCGTACCGCGAGGTGCTGGCCCTGGACAACGGCGGGATGCTGCTGGCTCTGGTCCGGGACCACACCGGGTCCCTGGAACGGCTGGCGGAGGCGTTGCGGCTCGCCGTCGAGCACGGCTACCACTCGCTGGAACTGGCCTGCCGGTACCACCAGGCGACCGTCCTCCTGCTCCAGGACCGGACGTCGGAGGCGGTTCCGGTGCTGGAAGCCGGGCTGAAGCGGGCGATCGAGCTGGCCGAGCGGCCGACGCAACTGCAGGTCCTGCTGGCGCTGTCGGAGGCGTTGGAACGGACCGGGTGCTTCGAGCTGGCGTTGCGCCGGCACAAGCAGTTCGTGGCGCTGGAACGGCAGTTGCGCTCGGCCGTGGCGGCCACCCGGGCGCGGATGCTGGCCAAGCTCGTCGACCTGGAGGCGGCCCGGTTGGAAGCCGCGCTGGCCCGGAACGAGTCGCTGCAGCATCGGGCTCGGACCCAGGAGCTGGAGGTCGAGAATCAGGCCCTGGAGCGCCGGACCAGGGACCTGGACCGACGGTCAACTCGGATGCCCTGACCCGGCTGAGCAACCGGCACCACCTGGAGTTCGAGCTGCCGCGGTTGTTCACCGAGGCCCGTGAGCACTCTCGACCGCTGTCGCTGGTGACCCTCGACATCGATCACTTCAAGCAGGTCAACGACACCTTTGGGCATGCCGTTGGCGACGCCGTCCTGGTCCGGCTGGCCCGCCTGATGATGAGTAGCCGGCGGCCGGGAGATGTGATCGGGCGCCTGGGCGGCGAGGAATTCCTGTGGGCGCTGCCCAGGCTCGACGAGTCGGCCTCGTCGATCTGAGCCAGCGGTTGCGCGAGAACATCGAGCTGGACGACTGGGAAGCGATCCGGCCGGGTCTGCGGGTGACCGTCAGTCTCGGTGTCTGCGCCCGGTCGGACGAGAACGATGTGCACGAGCAGTTGGAGCGGGCGGACGCCGCGATGTACCGGGCGAAAAGGACTGGTCGGAACCGGGTGGAGTGCTACTCCGGCCACGTGGAAATCGAGACCACGAGGTAGTCGCCGGGAGCGACACCGGCGGTACACGTGTCAGGACACGAGTACCGGCGGCGTCGCACCCGGCAGGTGGGGTCAATCTTCGGAGGCCACGGCCCGTCGAGCGTCGGCGTTGAGCACTCCCCAAGTGATCAACTGTTCGGCTAGAACGGCCGGTGGTACGTCATAGATGACGGCGAGGGTGCGCAGGTCGTCGGTGCGAATGCTGAGCACCTTGCCGTTGTAATCCCCTCGCTGCCCCTGGATCGTCGCTGCGTATCGGGCCAATGGTCCGGCCTTCTCCGCTGGGACGGACTGCAGCCGCTCGAGGTCAAGGACCAACTTCGGCGGCGGCTCACTGCTCCCGGTCGGCGCGGCGTCAGGCAATAAAGCCTGCACCGGTACACCGTAGAAATCGGCCAGTTCGGCCAACCTCTGGACGGTGACCGCACGGTCGCCCCGCTCGTAGGATCCGACTACGACCGCCTTCCAGCGACCCTCGGATTTCTCTTCGACCCCGTGAAGGGACAGCCCCTGCTGGGTACGGATCCCACGCAGGCGGGCGCCTAACGCCCTGGCGTAATCAGATGCCATAACCCTGATGGTCACGGAGAGTTACTGGTTTCGTCAAGCCAGAACGCCAAAGTTGTCAAAGGAAATCGCCACTCGGCGTAGGCGAACGGGCTCAGAGGCTCACGCCCGGTCACCGGCTGATAGTGTCCAGGGGCTGAAACAGTATGGAAAGCAGCACAGGCGACACATCCTTTAACGATCCGTCCCGTGAGGCGGAGAAGGAGGTCGACGTCATGTCGTCCGCACAACGCGCTACCGACTCACCAGGAACACCCCCGTCGTCGCCCGCTGTTTCTTCAGCGGCACCAGCACCCGATGCCCGGGCCGTTCTGGAAGCCGCCGAGATCTCCCGGGCGCTCAGCCGGATCGCGCACGAGGTGCTGGAACGCAACAAAGGTGCCGGTGGCCTGATCCTGCTCGGGATCCCCACCCGCGGCGTCCACCTGGCCCGCCGGCTCGCTCGCCGACTGGCCGAGATCGAAGGCACCGAGGTGCCCGTCGGCGCGCTGGACGTCACGATGCACCGGGACGACCTGCGCAGACAGCCGATCCGCGCGATCGGCGCCACCGAGGTCCCGGCCGGTGGGATCGACGACCACGTCGTCGTCCTGGTGGACGACGTCCTCTACTCCGGTCGGACCATCCGGGCCGCCCTGGACGCCCTCTCGGACCTCGGCCGGCCGCGGGCCGTCCGGCTCGCGGTCCTGGTCGACCGCGGCCATCGCGAGCTGCCGATCCGCGCCGATCACGTCGGCAAGAACCTGCCGACCTCCCAGCTGGAACGGGTCCGGGTGCACCTGGCCGAGGTCGACGGCGAGGATTCCGTGTGGATCGAGGGCGGCTCCTGATGAAGCACCTCCTCTCCGCTGCGGACCTGGATCGGGACGCCGCGGTGTCGGTACTCGACGTAGCCGAGCAGATGGCAGCCACCCAGCAGCGTGAGATCAAGAAATTGCCCACGTTGCGTGGACGGACCGTGGTGAACCTGTTCTACGAGGACTCCACCCGGACCCGAATCTCCTTCGAGGCGGCCGCCAAGCGGCTGTCCGCCGATGTGATCAACTTCTCCGCCAAGGGGTCGAGCGTGTCCAAGGGCGAGAGCCTGAAAGACACCGCGCTCACCCTGGAGGCGATGGGCGCCGACGCCGTCGTCGTCCGGCACCCGGTGTCCGGGGCCCCGCACCGGTTGGCGCACGCCGGCTGGATCCGCGGCGCGGTGGTGAACGCCGGTGACGGCACCCACGAGCACCCCACGCAGGCCTTGCTGGACGCCTTCACCCTGCGCAGGCGGCTGGTCAGTGACAGTCGGGTCGGACGCTCGACCGAATCTATTGGGCAGGATCTCAAGGGCAGGCGGGTCGCGATCGTTGGCGACGTCCTGCACAGCCGGGTGGCCCGCTCGAACGTGCTGCTCCTGCACACGCTGGGCGCGGAAGTGGTGTTGGTCGCGCCACCCACCCTGTTACCGGTCGGGATCGGCTCCTGGCCGTGCACTATGTCTTACGACATGGACAGCGTGATCAACGGCAACCACGGTGATCTGGACGCGGTGATGATGCTGCGGGTGCAGCAAGAACGGATGAATGCCGCGTACTTCCCGAGCGCGCGGGAATACTCCCGACGCTACGGGCTGGACGCCAAACGGGTGGCCGCGTTACCGGACCATGCACTGGTGATGCACCCAGGGCCGATGAACCGTGGTCTGGAGATCTCGGCCGAGGCGGCCGACTCGGCTCGCTCGACGATCGTCGAGCAGGTTGCCAATGGGGTCGCGGTCCGGATGGCGGTTTTGTACCTCCTGTTGTCCGGGGAGACCACGTGAGCGGCGTCACCGCCCGGATGGCCTTGCAACTACTCATGTCAGGAGAGGCATCATGAGCGGTTACCTACTGCGGGGAGTGCGACCGCTCGGCGCCGAGCCGGTGGACCTGCTGATTCGGGACGGCGTGATCGCCGAACTCGGCCCCCGGCTGACCGCAGCCGACGCCCAGGTGATCGACGGCGACGGGCTGGTGGCTCTGCCCGGCCTGGTCGATCTGCACACGCACCTGCGCGAACCGGGCCGGGAGGACGCCGAGACGGTGGAATCCGGCAGCCGGGCCGCCGCCCTCGGCGGCTGGACCGCCGTCCATGCGATGGCGAACACCGACCCGGTCGCCGACACCGCCGGGGTGGTCGAGCAGGTCTGGCGGCTGGGCCGGCGCTCCGGCTGGGTGGATGTGCGCCCGGTCGGCGCCGTCACGGTCGGCCTGCGCGGCGAGCGGCTCGCCGAACTCGGTGCGATGGCCGATTCGGCGGCCCGGGTCTCGGTCTTCTCCGACGACGGGATGTGCGTGCACGACGCGGTGCTGATGCGCCGGGCCCTGGAGTACGTCAAGGCCTTCGACGGCGTCGTCGCCCAGCACGCCCAGGAACCGCGACTGACCGAGAACGCCCAGATGCACGAGGGCGAGGTGTCCGCCGCGCTCGGCCTGACCGGCTGGCCGGCGGTCGCCGAGGAAGCGATCATCGCCCGGGACGTGCTGCTGGCCGGCCAGGTCGGCTCTCGGCTGCACGTCTGCCACGTCTCCACGGCCGGCTCGGTGGAGATCATCCGCTGGGCCAAGGCCCGGGGGATCGACGTCACCGCCGAGGTCACCCCGCACCACCTGCTGCTGACCGATGAGCTGGTCCGCACCTACGACCCGGTGTACAAGGTCAACCCGCCACTGCGGACGGAAGAGGACGTGCGGGCTGTTCGTCAGGGGCTCGCCGACGGCACGATCGACATCGTCGCGACCGACCACGCGCCGCACCCGGTCGAGGCCAAGGACTGCGAGTGGGGGGTCGCTGCAATGGGCATGACCGGCCTGGAGACCGCGCTCAGCGTCGTCCAGGAAGCGATGGTCGACACCGGGTTGCTGACCTGGGCCCAGGTCGCGGACCGGATGTCCGCCACCCCGGCGCGGATCGGCAGGGTGGCCGATCAGGGCCGACCGCTGGCGGCCGGTGAACCCGCCCACCTGACGCTGGTCGACCCGGCGGCGATCTGGGACTGCGACCCGGCGGCGATGGCGACCTCGGGACGCAACTCACCGCTGCGCGGGCGAAAGATGAGCGGCCAGGTGGTGGCCACCTTCTACCTCGGCCGGCCGACCGTGCTCAACGGCGCCCTCAACGAACCTGTGGAGCTTTCATGAGCGAGAAGCGGCGCGACGGCGCCTGGACGGAGGCCGCACGCAACGACGAAGTCGCTTGTGGGCGGCCGGAGGAAGGCGTCGTCATGAGCGCCGCGCCCGAGCGAATCAAGAGGATGAGCGAGAAGCGGCGCCACGGGTACGAGCGAATGGATGAATCATGACCGATGCCGTACTCGTTCTCGAAGACGGCCGGGTCTGGCCGGGCCGGGCCTACGGCGCCACCGGCAGCACGGTCGGTGAGGCGGTGTTCACCACCGGGATGACCGGCTACCAGGAGACCCTTACCGACCCGTCGTACCACCGGCAGGTGGTGGTGATGACGTCACCGCACGTCGGCAACACCGGAATGAACGGCGAGGACGGCGAGTCGGCCCGGATCTGGGTCTCCGGCTACGTCGTCCGTGATCCAGCCCGCCGCGCGTCCAACTGGCGTTCCACCGGGGAACTAGCCGATCAGCTGGCCGAGCAGGGCGTGGTCGGGATCAGTCATGTCGACACGCGCTCGATCACCCGGCATCTGCGCGAGCGTGGTTCGATGCGGGTCGGGATCTTCTCCGGCGACGCCCTGACCGGTGCGGTCGGGCCGGCGGGTGGGCTGATCCAGCGGCCGGTGCACGAGCTGCTGGCCATCGTCCGGGACGCACCGCAGATGGCTGGCTCGGACCTGGCCGCCGAGGTGAGCACCACGGACTCCTACCTGGTTCCGGCCGTTGGCGAGCGGCGCTTCACGGTCGCCGCGCTCGACCTCGGGATCAAGACCATGACGCCGCGGCGGATGGCCGAGCGCGGCATCGACGTCCACGTGCTGCCTGCCACCTCGCACTTGGACGACGTCCTCGCGGTGCAGCCGAACGGCGTCTTCTTCTCCAACGGCCCCGGCGACCCGGCCACCGCTGACGCTCAGGTCGAGCTGCTGCAGCAGGTGCTCGAGCGGCGGATTCCGTTCTTCGGGATCTGCTTCGGCAACCAGTTGCTCGGTCGTGCCCTCGGGTTCGGCACCTACAAGCTGGGTTACGGTCACCGCGGGATCAACCAGCCGGTGCTGGACCGGCGGACCGGTCGGGTCGAGGTGACCGCGCACAACCACGGGTTCGCCGTCGATGCACCGCTCGATGAGCCCAGCGACACCCCGTTCGGCCGCGCCGAGGTGAGCCATCTCTGTCTCAACGATCAGGTCGTCGAAGGTCTGAATCTGCTTGACGGACCAGCCTTTTCGGTGCAGTACCACCCGGAGGCGGCGGCCGGTCCGCACGACGCCGGGTACCTCTTCGACCGATTCAGCGCGTTGATGGAGGGGAGCACCGATGCCCAGAAGAACTGATCTCAAGAGCGTCCTGGTGATCGGCTCCGGGCCGATCGTGATCGGTCAGGCCTGCGAGTTCGACTACTCCGGTACCCAGGCCTGCCGGGTGCTGCAGGAGGAGGGGTTGCGGGTCATCCTGGTCAACTCCAACCCGGCAACGATCATGACCGACCCGGAGTTCGCCGACGCCACCTACATCGAGCCGATCACCGCCGAGGTGGTCGAGGCGATCATCGCCAAGGAACGCCCGGACGCCCTGCTGGCCACCCTCGGCGGGCAGACCGCGCTGAACACCGCGATGGAGTTGCACGCCGCGGGGGTGCTGGACAAGTACGGCGTCGAGCTGATCGGGGCCAACGTCGCCGCGATCGAGGCCGGCGAGGATCGGCAACTCTTCAAGGGCGTGGTGGACGCAGTCCGGACCAAGTACCGCCTGGACGCGTCGGTGGCCCGCAGCTACGTCTGTCACACGATGGACGAATGTGACGCCGCCACCGAACAACTCGGCTACCCGGTGGTGGTCCGGCCGAGTTTCACGATGGGCGGGCTCGGCTC
>JANNPJ010000033.1:0-2531 GCA_031400005.1 Kineosporiaceae bacterium
GCTCCCAGCGCCCGACTGCGTGACGGCCTCCTACGACCAAAGATCAACGACGTCAACGGGCACCCGGAACCCCATTTTCAGCCCGGAACGGGCCGCCCCACCAGAGGGGCGCCCAGGACTGCGTGCCTGAGTGGCCCCACACCACTCGCCCAGGTCCGCACTTGGGTTGCGGACATCACGGAAAGTGGGCCAGAACCAGTTTCGGTGGTAGGTCCGTCGTCGTTTCCGGGGGTCGTATTCTTGTCTGGCGCACGGCCGCGGTGCAGGCTGAGGAGAAGCGCCTCGCCGCGCTTCTGCCTGAGGTGCTGCTCTGGGGTGCTGGCATCTGCAGGGTCCGCCTGCTCGGCAGCGAAGGATCAGCATCCTTCGCCTGGGCGGACTGCGACATGACGCCCACGGCCGACGTCCCCGCTGGAGGGGTGTCGATGCCGGTACGGGTGGACGGAGAGCAGGTCAGGATGCCTGATGACGGTTCGGGACGTTAGAAGAGCATCAGGGAGATGTTCCCTCGTCGGCTGGCGGACGCCGTGCTCAGCGAGCCTGAGAGGTTGGTTCCTTAATCACCCGAAGCACTCTGCTTCAACGAGTCCAGGGAATGTGCACGATGGACTCCGGTTTGAGTGGCCGCTCACCGGTCGTGACGCTGAGCCGGTCCTCCTAGGGGAACCGGTCGAATTCGTCCTGGAGCGGCCGATGGGTAACAAAACACCGGTGAACCAACACTTCTCGGCGTTGATCCAGCGGATCCTCGTTGGGGGGTACACCCGGTCGCTGCAGCGGAGGATCGTCGCCGATGTCTACCGGACCGTCCCAGTTGAAATGCAGACCCTCCTGATCGGCATAGAACCGACGGAAAGACGTTGCCCATTGCGAGTTCGAACCCCAACCAACGGCGAGGTCGGTAGTTGGGCGGAGTTGACGGCGGTGGGTGAGGCCGCAGAGGAACTCCAGGTACAGGGTGAGGGCCTCGGATTCTGACCCACGGAAATCTCTCTGCTCGTGGATCCATGGGTGGTCGGTGCCGCCGAAAACCGTTGCTGCCGAACCGGCTTGGTATATCGACTCAATCAGCCAGTCGCTGACCCGACTGAGCGCGTACAACTTCATGATCCGCAACGAGTGCTCGCCGTTTCCGATGTGCCCGCCGGGCGGGATGCGCTCGCGCGTGCGCAGAGGGCCCAGCTCCGACAGATGGTCAGTCGCTGTCTGAAGCTGACCCTGCAGGTACCGCCGCACACCGGCGTGGTCGTCAGCGTCGAAAAGCCCTTCGTACAGTCTGCGGAAGTACCCCCAGTCGCGCTCCATGGCACGATTATTTAGCCGTACCCACTCTGGTGGACACAGGGGTTAGCTGCCCGATTCGTCGGGAGTTTCAGAAATGGGCTCGACACGCTCGGCCGGGGGCCTGGTCATGGTTGCTCCGCCAGGATGCGGTTCAGGTGGTAGTCCAGGGTGCGTCGCACGTCCGTTCGGGTGCGGCGCTGGTGCAGCAAGTCGAGCCCGAGCCCGGTCACCCCGCCGACGAGTAGGTCCGCCTCGCGGGCCGCGTCGATCGAGGGCCGGGCGTTGGCCGCCGTGATGAGGGTGGCGACCAGGTCCTCGAGCGGACGTTCCTCGTGCAGGAAGACCGCCGTCAGCGCAGGATCTGTGAGGCTTCGCGCGTAGTAGGCGGTGAACACCCGCAGGCTCGTGCGGCGCTGGTCGTCGAGCGGAAGCAGTTCCTCGAGGGTGGCACGCAGCAGCACTCGCGGGTCGGACGCGTTACGCAGCGCAGCGATCCGCTTCTGGGCCCGGCGTTCGTTCTCCCGATGCAGCATCTGCAAGGCGGTGACCAGCAGGTGGTGCTTGTCGGTGAAGTGGTACTGCACTACCCGCGGGGATACGCCTGCCTCGGCGGCGATCTCTCGAACGGTGGCCATCTGGAGGCCGCGCTCGGCGGCGATCCGCCAGACCGCCTCGACGATCTGACGTCGGCGACGAGCGCGCTCCGACGCGGCGGGGGCCAGGACGGGCGGGTTTTTGCGGGACCGGTAAGCCCGGGCCTGGCAGGCTCGGGAGCAATAGATCCGGCGGCGGCCGCGGGTGGACGACCGCACCGGGCCTCGACAGACCGGACACCTCATTTCATCACGCACGTGCCTAGCCTAACTACCTAATCTGCGTGACGCATTGGCGTCTAATACCTTGATGTGAGCGGCTATTGGATGATTTGGTTTGATACATTCGTATCTCGACGGGAGTGAAATTGTGGACGAAGCCTGGTACCGGCTAGCAATGCTTCTCACACTCATCGCGGGCATCTGGGAGGGCCCGATGGCGATCATCTTCCGCGTCTTCACGGACAAGGGACCGAACGCGCTGTTGGCGGCCAACTACCTGCCCGCCCCGTGGTGCTACGTCGTCGCCGTCGCGGCGGCGGTCGTCGCATTCGCGGTGATCGCAGTCCTAGACACCCGGCACAAGAAGGTGATGTCCGGCACCGGATGATCCCGGCCTCGACCTCATCCAACCCGGTTTGGCTTGGCGGTGAA
>JANNPJ010000046.1:0-12783 GCA_031400005.1 Kineosporiaceae bacterium
TTCGCCTTCATCACCTCGTGGAACGAGTTCCTCGGCGCACTGGTGATGATGAGCAAGAGCTCGAGCTTCACCTTGCCGTTGATCCTGGCCTCGGCTCGGACCGAGACCAGCCTCGGCGGCACGGACTGGGGGATGCTCCAGGCCGGCATCACCATCTCGATCATCCCCTGCGTCCTCGTCTACCTGCTGCTGCAGAGGTACTACGTGTCCGGCCTGATGACCGGAGCAGTGAAATGAGACCCGCTGCTACCCGTCGCCGGCCCGTGGTGCCGCCGTGGACTCTCGAACGATCAGAACGGGTTTGAAGACATCAAGCTTCGGCCGGTAGTCGGCATTCGGATCCCGCGCCAGGGTGACAGCACTGCCGATCGCGTGTCCGACGATCTCCGAGATCGGCATCCGCAGTGTGGTCAGGGCCGGCACCGTATGGGCCGCAATCAGGATGTCGTCGTAACCCACCACGGAGAGCCGGTCGGGCACCGTGGCGCCCAGGTTGTGAGCCGCATGCAGGACGCCGACAGCAACCAGGTCCGTCGACGTCGCCACGGCCGTGGGTGGTTCCGGCAGGTCCAGCAGGACCCGCAGCGCAGCGTCCCCGCCGGCCAGCGTGTTCGGGCAGCGTTCGAGATACCCGGGCGGGACGGCACCGAACCGGGCCTGCATGAAGGCCCGGTAAGCATCTTCCCGGACCCGGTACCCGCCGGGCAGTTCAGCGCTCAGGAAGGCGATCCGCCGGTGCCCCAGGCCTGCCAGATGCTCCAGCCCGGCCTGGATCCCGGCCCGGTCATCGGTGTCCGCGGTGGGGAACTCCAGCGGACTCGTCCCTTGCCAGAGGGCAACTACCGGCACGATCGAGTTTCGAAGATCCTCCAGCAACTGTGGCTGATCCTGCATATCGCCGAGCAGGACGATCGCGTCGGTATGCCGGGTTTCGAGCACCGTGGTCAACGAAATCGCTTCGTCAAGACGGCCATGAACATGGCCAAGGACAACGTTATAGCCGTGCGCCATCGACTCGACGACCAGAGCCTCGATCGCGCCGGCGTTGAAAGGATCGCTGAAATCCCGCACCACAGCGCCGATCAGGTTCGTCGACGACCCTCGAAGGCCTCGAGCCAGTGGGTTCGGTCGATACCGGAGCTGGCGGGCTGCCTGAATCACCCGTTCCCGGGTTACGGCCGCAATCGGCACCCTGGTCGGGGCGTCATTGAGAACTCGCGACACGGTGCTCTGGGAGACTCCGGCCGCGTCCGCGATATCGCGCATCGTGGTGATGTGGCGACGGGGGATTTCGGGCGCCGGCGGCTCGATCGACATCCATACCAGGCTAGCATCGATATGCGGTCATACGATTGCTCGCTCAGGGCCGCCCGGCATACGGCATCGCACCGGATCGGCGCAGAGCGATGATCCTGACGTTCGCGCCGGTGTACGGAGCCTCGATCATCTGCCCGCCACCGATGTACATCGAGACGTGATGGATGGTGTCCTGGTTGCCCGGATCGGTGGCGAAGAACAACAGGTCACCAGGCCGGATCTGAGAATGGGAGATCTTCTCCACCTGGCGGTACTGAATCCGCGACGAGTGCGGCAACGGGATACCCGCCTGCTGCCAGGCCCGCATCGTCAAGCCGGAGCAGTCATAGCTGTCGGGGCCGGCCCCGCCCCACTGATATGGCAAACCGATCTTCTGTTTGGCCCAGGCCACGGCGCTGGCACCGCTGGACGACGACCCACTCGATGACCCGCCTCCCGACGTCCCGCCATTCGACGTCCCGCCATCCGACGACCCACCACCGGGTGCCGGCGTGGAAGGGGCTGGATTCTTGGGCTTCGCCGCCGTTGCCCGATCTCGTACTCGCTGCCGAGCGGCCTCACGAGCTGCCGCCCGCTCGCGCTGGACCGCCAGCCGGCGCTCAGCCGCCTCCGCCAGCCCGTGTTGGCGGGCTTGTTCGACGTCCACGCTGGTCTTCCGGGCAGCCGCGAGCCGGGTCAGCAGCACCGTCCGGGCCTCGGTCTCGGTAGCCAGGGTGGCTCGCGCCACCATTGCCCGCCGCTGGGCCTCGGCCCGGGCTCGCTCCAGTACGGCGGCCGCAGCGGTCTGCCGGAGCATCGCCTCGGCCGCCTGCTTGTCCAGCGTGGTGGCGACCATCCGAGCGGCGTCCAGCTTCTGCATCGTCTGCAGCCGCTGCCCAGCCAGGGTGCGCATCATTGAGGCACGCTGCAGGACGTCGTCCGGCCCACGCGGTGACAGCAGCACCCCGAGCGAGGCGACCGATCCACCGGAGCGGTACGTCTGGGCGGCCAGCCGGCCGACCTCCTGCCTCGCGCCGCCGAGACGCTGGGTGGCGCGCTGCGCCACGTCGGCCGCGTCGGCCGCGGCACGCTTGCTGTCCAGCAGTTCGATCCGGGCAGAGTCGAAATCCTCGGCGGCCGAACTGAGCGCGATGTCTGCGGTCTCCACCCGGGCCGCGGCCCGATCCAACTGGATTTGCAACCGCGCGACCCGAACTCCGACCGCCGCGGCCCGTTGCTGGGCCCGATGCACGTCGTCCTTGCTCGGATAGACCGGTTGGACCGGATCGGCCTGTGCCGGTGCGATGCCGACCAGTACCACGGTCAGGAGAGTTAGTGCCACCAAGGCCAGCGAGCCAACCGAGTTACGTCGTCGCATATCTGCGCAGAACCCCTGTCGTCTGGCCGGACGTGCACCGCACCAGACGGTGCCGACGCACTCTTCTGCGTCAGATTTCGGCCGAACCAACTCCGACCTGAAGCCGGCCGGGCCAGACCGGCACCCACTCGGGGCATCAAAGGGCTGCAAAACAGACGACGCGGGCGGCCCGAAGGCCGACCGCGTCGAGAGCCGGGCGTGGAGCTACGTCCAACTCATCGGGACACCGCCTGTGCCGGTCCGCACGGGATCACGGCAGATCACAGGAGGGCTTAGTAATAGTGCCTGCGGCCTCCGATGGCGCGGCCAGAGGAACCAAGCAGGAATAGCACCGCGCCGACGACCAGCAGGATGATGCCAAGCACGTAGAGGATGTTGATGTTCAGCACGAGGCCAAGCACGAGTAGGACGATTCCAAGGACGATCATGGTGCCTCCGGGTCCCTAAGTTGCTGTCGTCGTTCGACAACGTTCCTATGAAACCCCTGTATTGATCTTCCTGCATGTCGAGATGACCATGCTCACTCCCGACACAGAGCCACCAACAGTCCGAGCATCGCGGCGACCTCGTGCGGTGAGCCCAAGCGATGATCGGCGATGGTCTCACCCGCCCCCACCCGAACAGAGACATCCCCGGCGTCCCCGTCCAGGACGGCGAACGCCCGCTCGTCGGTGACGTCATCCCCGGCGTACAGCACGGCATCGGCCCCGGTCAGCTTCCTGAGCTGACGGATCGCCGTCCCCTTGGTGGCCTCCACCACACTCAGCTCGATCACCTCCTTGCCATGAGTGAGGTTCACCCCGGGCCATCCGGACGGTCCCTCCAGCGCCGCCTGGGTGGCCTTCGCGGCGACCTCACGCCCGGCCCGGCGGGTATGCAGCACCGCGCCGGTGGGCTTGACCTCGACCTGAGTGCCCTTGTGTGCGGCGCTGATTCGCTCGAGTTCAGCGATCACCCGGTCCAGCAATGCCCTCGCCTCGTCATCCAGCGGGGTGCTCAACTGCTCGGCGTCCGCCGGGTCGCTCATCTCCGCGCCGTGGCTACCGACCAGCAGCGTTCCCGCGGGTGGCGACGCCACCATGCGCAGATCGGCCAGCGTCCGGCCGGAGACCAGGGCCAGCCGCACGCCGGGCAATCCGACAAGCGCGCTCAGTTGCTCCTGTGACTGCGGCAACGGCCGGGCCGCTAACGGATCGTCCACGATCGGGGCCAGCACACCGTCGAAGTCCAAGGCGATCAGCAGCGAGGGCCGCATCGAGAAGCCCTCCAGGGCGGTGACCAGGCCTAGCGGCAGCGGCGAACTGCGGTCGCCAGGATGGCGCAGGAGTTCGTCGTCCTGATCGACGTCGATCTCCTCGGCCCGGACAAGATCCCCGGTGCGGTCCGGCTGCACCAGTTCCTCCGTGGTACCGCCGTCGGCTGTCGCGGTGGCGAAGCCCGATCCGCGGTCCCGGCGACCGGCCCGGGACGCCCCGGTGGCAGCCAGTTCCGGCACCGAGGCCTCTTCTGGCATCTGGATCGACGCGGACGCGGCCACCTTGAGGAAGGTCGAGGCCCAACGAGCGACGTCGTGGTCGAACACCCGGCGGCGCATTCCGCGCATCCGACGCTGCGCCTCCCGGGGCGAGATCTGCACTGCCCGGACGATCGCCGCCTTGAGACCGTCAATGTCGTGTGGGTTGACCAGGAAGGCCTGCGGCAATTCGATGGCGGCCCCGGCGAACTCACTGAGCACCAGCGCGCCGCGCTCATCATGCCGGGTAGCGACGTACTCCTTGGCGACCAGGTTCATCCCGTCCCGCAGCGCGGTCACCAGCAGCACATCGGCGGCCAGGTACAGCGCAGCCAGTTCCTCCCGGCCGTAGGACTGGTGCAGATAGTGCACTGCCGGTCGACCGATCGTTCCGTGGTCTCCATTGATCCGCCCGACGGTGACCTCGACGTCCTGGCGCATCTGCTGGTACTGCCCAATCCGCTCCCGGCTCGGCGTGGCCACCTGGACCAGCACGGTTTCGGGAGAACTGAGCACTTCGTCGGCGTAGAGCTCCTCGATCGCTTTGAGGCGATGCAGGATGCCCTTCGTGTAGTCCAGCCGGTCCACACCGAGCAGCACAACCTTGGGGTCGCCCAGTTCCCGGCGGATCTCCCGGGCCCGTTCCTGCACGTCCGGGCGGCGAGACAGGGCGTCGTTCTGCTCGGCGTCGATCGAGATCGGGAACGCCGCGGCCCGAACCTCACGACGGGGATGATGCTCGGTGCTGCCGAACCGGGGCTCGGCGGGCAACTGCACCGTCCCTCGACGGGTTGTCAGGCCATTGCGGCGACAGGCACGCAGAAAGTTGTTGGCGTCCGCCGGCACCTGGAAGCCGAGTTGGTCGGCGCCGAGCAGACCGTCGAGCACCTGCCGACGCCAGGGAAGTTGAGCGAAGATCTCGTACGGTGGGAACGGGATGTGATTGAAGAACCCGATCCGCAGGTCCGGACGGCGCTCGCGGAGCATCTGCGGCACCAACTGGAGCTGGTAGTCCTGGATCCAGACCAGCGCGGAGTCGCCGGCGTACTCGGCGGCCTTCTCGGCGAACCGCCGGTTCACCCGGACGTAGGCCTCCCACCAGTGCCGATGAAACTGTGGGCTGACGATCACATCGTGGTAGAGCGGCCAGAGGCTGCCATTGGACATACCCTCGTAGAAATCCTCGACATCGGCCTCGTCGAGGTTCACCGGGATCAACCGGATGCCTCGCGCCTCGAACGGTTCGGGAGCGTCCCCGGGGGCACCGGTCCAGCCGATCCAGGCTCCGTCATTGCGCTGCATCACCGGTTCCAGGGCGGCGACCAGACCGCCCGGACTGGGCTCCCAGCTACTGGAACCGTCTGGTTGCAGCCGGCGGTCCACCGGCAGGCGGTTCGCCACCACGACCAGGTCGTGCTCCCGCGTTCCGTCCTGCTGATCTTGCGACACCCGGTTGGCTCCCTTTGTCGACGGTCGGCCTGTCTACCCTATGCAGCGCACTCTCCAGCCGCCCGTCGGGTCGATGTGGCCTAGTGGGCAGAAATTGAAATGAACCTTTTCGGTCCCTAACCCGTATCGCATTCTGTGGGATCACCACTAGAGACGGGGCAACGGAAACTACTCTCAGCAACATCCGACAACAGCTTGACTTCATCGTTTCAGGTGGCAGACACCCAGCGCAGTGCGATAAAACAGAACGCGCCCAAAATTAAAAATCTCGAAAATTGGTAACTCTTAGTACACACTTAGCGTGGTTTGCGTCTGATTCGTGCAGAGTGAGCTAGCCAAGATGTTGACCAACAGAACCGTCGGTGGCCGCCGCCGCTCACCTGTCCGGGTGATCAGCGAGGCCCGCACCACAGGAGGCCTTGTGAGCAGCGACCCGGGAGTCTGGAGCTGGACCGGCGATTTCGGCCGGCTCGGCTTCACCGTCACCTTCAGCCTTGGCAGGACCCCGGAGGACGTGCTCAGCCTGTACGGCGCCGACTCACGACGGGTGGAACGGCTCAGCCGAGATGGGGCGTGGATCAGGTACCCACCCAATATCGGCGGTGCTCAGCTTCGGGCCGGAACGCTCGGACGGTGGGGCTTCTGCTTTGAGGAAGCCGGGTTCGAAGGGTTCAAGGCCAGGACCCTCAGCGCGCTGTCCGCCGACACCGAGACGATCTCCTTCTTCACGTCGCCCGAGACGAGCAGCTTCATTTACCTGAAGGACAGCGAGGGGATCGAGGCGTTCGAGCCGGGCCGCCCCGAGACGCTGCGGGGCGGACAGCCGTGCAAGTTCTGGGCCGAAACCCAGAAGATCATGGACCGCGGGAACCAGGCAACGCCGATCTCGGCCACGCATGCCGTCCTCCAGGTGATCACCAAGCACATTCGAGGACCGCTGGATCGGGCCACGCTTGAGGGACCGCTGCTGACCGCCTTCCTCAGCGATGCCGATCGGGCGCCGATGGGTACCGAGTTCGCCGAGGCACCGCCCGCACCGGCGGCGACAACGCAGCCCACCCGTGGCTACCCTTACCCCACCCGGCCGGTTCCTGCCGCCAGGAACACCGGTCCGATCCCGGTCGCCACCGCACCTCGGATGCCAACCACAGGCTACGACCCGGTGTATAGCCGGTTCAGCCGGGCCGCCCAGGCTTCTTAGACGCTGTCCTCGGCCAGCCGGGGTCCGGCATAGGCATCGATCTCGGCGAGCAGTCGATCCCGGGTCGCGGCACTGGCGAACGAGGCGTGAACGGCGTCGCGAGCGACGTCAGTCAGTTCCGCGGCGCTCAGGCCGAACACCCGGTTGGCGGTCAGGAACTCCCGGTTGAGATCGGTGTCGAACATCCCAGGGTCGTCGGTGTTCAACGTCACCCGGACCCCGGCGGCCCGCAGGATCGTGAATGGATGGTCTTCGAGTTCGGTCACAGCGCGGGTTCTGACGTTTGACGTCGGGCACACCTCGAGGACGACGTCGCGCTCCACCAGTTCGGCCATCAAGTCGGCGTCCTGCGCTGCGGAAATGCCGTGGCCAATGCGGACCGCGCCGAGGAGATCGAGACTGTCCCGGATGGTCTGCGGCCCGGTCGTCTCGCCGGCATGGGGGACGCTGCGCAGGCCCAGATCGGTAGCCCGGGCGAAGACCTCGCGAAACTGCGTGCGCGAGACGCCGATCTCCGGACCGCCGAGCCCGAAACCCACACTGTGTTCAGGACGGTGTCGCTGCACCCAGTCGAGCGTACGAACTCCGGATTCCAGCCCTAGCTCGCCGGGGATGTCAAAGATCCAGGCCAACTCCACCCCGTGGTCGGCGAGTACCTCAGCGCGACCTTCTTCGAGTGCGCCGGTGATCGCCTCCGGCGCGATCCCCATCTGCAGGTGACTGTCCGGTGTGACGGTGACCTCGGCATACCGAATCTGAGTCTGGGCCAGATCGCGGCCCAGTCCGGTCACCAGCGACTGGACGTCCTGGGCGGTCCGGACCAGTCGATTGACGCTGATGTAGACCTCGATGAAATGCGCGAAGTCGGTGAAGGCATAGAAGTCGCGAAGTTTGACTGCCTCGGTCGGAACGCCGACCCCCGGGTGGCGCTGAGCCAGCTCCAGAACCGTGGGAACAGAGGCCGCCCCCTGCAGATGCACGTGGATCTCAGCTTTGGGCAAACCGCGAACGAACTCGTCGATGTCGATCATTGACTACTCACGGCATCAAGGTATCGCCCTGCCAACCTGGAAATTCGCCGTGAGTACAACCAGCACCAGGTGTCAAAGCGCCGAATGGACCGTACAGTCTGTGAATGGAGCGGCCAGCCACAGCGCTGATTGACGAGCCGGACAAGACCACGGCCGTCAATCACTCTTCGCAGCTCTGGCGACGATCACGACGCTTCTGGGCCGCCATCCTGCTCGTTTGCCTGCTTGTCATCGTTCTCTGGCGAATCTCGGACGGCGCAGCGCCACCTCTGACCCAGACGGACGTCGACCGGGCAGTCCAGTCCGGAATCGAGAAGGCGCGGGAGGAAGATCTCAACACTCCCCCGGACGCCGCAACTGCCTATCGCCGGATCCGTCCGTCCCTCGTCACCGTCGTCACGACCGGCTCAGCGGCCAACGTCGGCGCTCCAGCCGTCACCGGAAAGTCGTCGCTCGGAGCGGGTGTCATCATCAACGCGAGGGGAGACATCCTCACCGCCCTGCACGTGATCGAGGACGGCGCCAAGGTCCACGTTCGATTCGCGGACGGGACGCAGGCCAACGCCAAGGTCCTGAAGCGCCAGCCCGAGATCGATATTGCCGTCCTGGGAGTCGACCGATTGCCCGAGGTGACCGTCCCTGCCGTGCTGGGCGGTGGCGCCCAGATCGGTGACGCTGTCTTCCCGGTGGGCAATCCGCTGGGGTTGCAGGGCACGCTTACCGCTGGCGTGGTTTCCGCCCTGAATCGATCGATCCGCAGTGAGAACGGCCGAACGCTGAGGCAGTTGATCCAGTTCGACGCCGCGGTGAACCCGGGCAACAGTGGCGGGCCACTGCTCGATCGCACCGGCCATGTGATCGGCATCGTCACTGCCCTGGCCAATCCGTCCGGACAGTCGTACTTCGTCGGGATCGGTTTCGCTGTGCCCATTGCCACTGCCGGCGGTGCCGCCGGCGGTCCGTCGAAGTGACGCCCGATCAGGAGAACCATGGATACTCCAGCCGTCCAGCACCCGCTTGAGCAGGCCCTCTACCAGGTAAAGAAGACCATCGTCGGCCAAGACGAGCTTCTGGAGCGGATGTTCGTCGCGCTGCTGGCTCGCGGCCACCTGCTCGTCGAGGGTGTCCCCGGACTGGCCAAGACGATGGCGGTGAAAGCGCTGGCGCAGGCGGTCGGAGGCCAATTCCAACGAATCCAGTTCACTCCCGATCTCGTGCCCGCCGATATCGTCGGCACCCGGATCTACAACCAGCGCGCAGGCGAGTTCCAGGTCTCGCTCGGCCCGGTCTTCGCCAACCTGCTCCTGGCCGACGAGATCAACCGAGCCCCCGCCAAGGTGCAGAGTGCCCTGCTCGAAGTAATGCAGGAACGTCAGGTCACGATCGGCCGGGAGACGCATCCGGCGCCGGACCCGTTTCTGGTGATGGCGACCCAGAACCCGATCGAGTCCGAGGGCACGTACCCGCTGCCGGAGGCGCAGGTGGACCGGTTCATGCTCAAGGTCATGGTCGGATACCCCAGCCCAGCCGAGGAATTCGTCATTGTCGAGCGGATGACGTCGGTCTTCGAACCTCCCGCCAAAGTGATCGACACCGACCAGCTACGCGGGTATCAGAAGGCTACCGATGCGGTTTACGTCGATCCCGGCGTCATCGAGTATGCCGTCCGGCTCGCCTCCGCCACCCGGGACTTCGCTGCGGTGGGGCTGCCTCAGCTGGCGCGGTACGTGTCCTTCGGCGCCAGCCCGCGCGCCTCGATCAACATGGTCCTCGGGGCCAAGGCCCTGGCCTTCCTGCGTGGCCGGGACTACGCCCTGCCCGGGGATGCCCGCGACCTGGCCCGGGACGTGCTGCGGCATCGGATCGTCCTTTCCTACGAGGGCCTGGCGGACGGCGTCACCCCCGATGACCTGCTCACCCAGATTCTCGAGGCGGTGCCGATGCCGGACATTCCGATGCGTGAACGGGGCGCAACACGGGACGGAACCGGTGGGGGTCAAGCGTGGTCGATCAGCCGGCGCTGACCCCGGAGCGCATCCTGCGCCGCCTGGACTGGCAGGTCATCCGCCGCCTGGACGGGCGATTGCAGGGCGACTATCGGAGCGTGTTCCGCGGGACCGGCGTCGACGTGGTGGACCTGCGCGAGTACCAACCCGGTGACGACTTGCGACACATCGACTGGAACGTGACCGCGAGGACGGACACCCCGCATGTCCGCGAATACCTCGAGGACCGCGAGCTGACCGCCTGGCTACTCCTTGATCGTTCGCCGTCCATGGGCTTCGGACCGATCGAGCGACGCAAGCACGTCGTCCTTGCCGAACTCGCCGCCACCGTCGCCCAGCTGCTGTCACGTGGCGGAAATCGCGTTGGTGCAATCCTTTTCGACACTGCAGTCGAAGAGGTGGTGGCACCGGCCTCCGGCCGAAACCAGGTACTGAGGATCCTCTCTCGGCTGATGCAGGCACCGACCGACCTCGACGCGGCGGCGGAACGCAAGACCACCGCGCTGGCGGTGCCACTTCGGGCCGCCCTCGGCATCGCTCGGCGCAGATCGCTGATCGTGATCGTCTCGGACTTCATCACCGAACCCGGGTGGGAGCAGGCTCTCGGTCTACTCGCCCACCGCCATGATGTGGTGGCCATCCAGGTCATCGACCGTCGAGAGTTCGAACTTCCGGCGGTGGGCATGATCTACGTCGAGGATGCCGAGACCGGTGAACAGATCTTCATCGACTCCAACGATCCCGGGTTTCAGCGCAGGCTGCGGGCAGCGGCGAACGAACGGCAGGCCGCATTGGGCGCTGCCGCGAAGACCGCCGGTGTGGACCTGTTCACCGTGGCGACCGATGAGGACCTGGTCCGCGCCCTCGCCCGGATCGCGGATTTGCGCCGGCGGCGACGGCGATGACCTTCAACTGGCCCTGGCTGCTTCTCAGCCTCGGCGTGATCCCGCTGCTGGTGCGGGGATATCGGCGGTTGCTGCAGCGTCGAGCGGCACGCCAGGCCGAACTCGCCGCCCTCGGCCTGGTCGCCATCCAGCCAGCAGTCGGAGTTGGGCGACGTCGGCACACGGGGGCCGCGCTCTTTCTCGGTGCCCTCACCCTGCTGTGCATCGCGTTGGCTCGGCCGCAGATGACCGTGCCCGAGCCACGTCGCGAGGGCACCGTCGTGCTCGCCTTCGACGTCTCCAGCAGCATGGCCGCCACCGACCTGAAGCCGACCCGAATGGCCGCCGCTAAGGCTGCGGCCCGTGCCTTCGTCGAGAAACAGCCGCCAATGATCCGGATCGCCGTGGTGGCGTTCGGCGAGAGCGGGGTGATCTCGCAGCAGCCCACCACCGAACACCGCGCGGTGATCGCGGCCATCGACCGGTTGTCACCGCAGGGCGGAACCGCGCTCGGGCGCGGCATCCAGACCTCGCTCAGTGCCATCGCCGGGCGAACCGTGCAGCTTGACCAGCCGAACAACTCCCCCGAGGCCACCGGGCAAGACCTCGGCTACTACGGGTCGGCAGCAGTGATTTTGCTTTCGGACGGCGAAAACACCGACGGGCCGGATCCGCAGAGTGCCGCCGAATTGGCCTCCACCGCCGGCGTTCAGATTTATCCGATCGGGCTCGGCAGCGCGGCAGGTACGGTGCTCGACCTCGGCGGGTTCCAGATAGCCACGGCACTCGACGAACCGCTGCTACGAGAGATCGCTGCCACCACGGACGGCGAGTACCTCGCTGCTGGCGACGAGCAGGCCCTCGCCAAGGTCTACGACTCGATCGACCTAACCTGGACGGTCAAGAACCAGGAGATCGAAATTACCGGGATTTTCGCGGTGCTAGCGGGATTGCTGTTGCTGCTCGGCGCGGGCCTGTCGTTCATCCGGACGGGGAGAGTGATCTAGCGATGTCCTTCGCCTGGCCCCTGATCCTGTTTTCCTTGCTCCTCATTCCGCCGCTGATCGCTGGATACGTGTGGGCGGGGCGGCGGCGGCGCCGTCAAGCCGTGGCCTATTCCAGCATCGCACTGATCAAGGCGGCGGGCCCCACCCGCTCGACCTGGCGTCGGCACCTGCCCTTCGCCGTGGTTCTCGCGGCGCTCGCCTGCCTTGCCCTGGCCGGTGCCAGACCCCAGGTCAAGGCGGACGTCCCGACGGCCGGGGCGGCCGTGATCCTGGCCCTCGACGTCTCGGGGTCGATGTGCGCCACCGACGTAGAACCGAACCGGCTCGCCGCAGCGCAGGCTGCGGTGCGCGACTTCGTCCGGGCCCAGGAGCCCGGCACCCGGATCGGCGTTGTGGCGTTCTCCGGGTTCGCCGAGCTGGCCGTCGCGCCGACCACGGACCGCGAGGAGTTGCTGCGCGCCGTCGATTCGCTGACCACCGGACAAGGGACGACGATCGGCGCGGCGATTCTCAAGTCGGTGGACGCCATTTCCCAGATCGACCCCAACGTCGCGCCGTCCGACGCGGCCGCTCCCTCCCCGCCCCCGGCGCCCGGTTCGTACGCACCGGAGATCATCGTTCTGCTCACGGACGGCGCGAACACCCGCGGGATAGCGCCGACGGAGGCCGCCAAAGTCGCCGCAGCGCGCGGAGTACGCGTTTACCCGATCGGATTCGGCACCAGCAACCCCACGAGAATGGTATGCACCGCAGAACAACTCGGTGGAAGCGGCTTCGACAACTTCGGACGCGGCATGCCCGGGACCGGTGGCGGGACGAACGCCGGCAATTTCCTCAGAGCCGATGAACCCACCCTGCGCGAGGTAGCCAACACCACCGGAGGAAGATACTTTTCGGCGAAGGGAACGGACCAACTGCAGACCGTTCTCGGTGACCTACCGCTGCACGTACAGATCCAGGAGCGCAACGTCGAAGTGAGCGTGGTGCTCGCTGGATTGGCAGCGCTCCTGATCCTGCT